>JANOWY010000001.1:0-3911 GCA_031418135.1 Rhodoferax sp.
AAACGCCCCCCGGCACAAACACACCATGAAAGCCTTCATGCACCCGGCACGGAAACTTGACGATCGCTACCGGGCCACGGTCGATGTGGGCGGCGTCCAGAATCACCAGGTCGGTGCGGTTTTCTGAGCGGCGGCCTACCATCGTCAGGAGCCAACCATCGCCTTCGGGTGCATCGGCGCTTTTGGGCACAAAACAGGGTTCTTCAGGGGCCGCGTTGGGCCCGGCGTAATAAAAAGTCAGCTTGTCCAGAACTTCGTCAAAATGCCCAAGGCAGGTGAACGGCGGGCCTTTGGAGGCCAGGGGCAGCATGGGGCCCAGGGTGGGGTTGAAGGTGCCGAAGTAAAAATGGCGGGTGCGCTTCATGGCGTAACGCGGGTCAATCACTGGCATCTCGCCGATGTGGTTGATCAGGCGTTTGATTGTGAACTCGTCTTTGGGGTTGGCCAGGTCAAACGACCAGCGTTCGCCAAACGGTGGTTTTTCTTTGGCTTCCGGGTAATGCAAATCAGGGAACTGGCTCAGCCAACCTGAGCCGGTAACAAAGTGGTCCAGGTTCAACACCGACCCCTCCTCCCAGGCGTTGAAGGTGTGGGTTTGCATGGCCACCTTCGGGCAGGTGTACCAGCGAATGGCCATTACGCCGGCCTGGCGCGGAATGATGCCAACCATCGTGGTTTTGGTGGAATCCCAATGGAAGAAAGGTTCGCCGTTTTTGACCCTCTCCCAATCACACACCATGGGGCAGATGGTGAAGGCAATGTAGTTGCGCGAGACGTGGAAGTCGTGAATCATCGACGGGTAAGGGGCTTCAAACACCTCACTGCGTACCAGTTCGCCCGCTGGTGAAATGGTAAACACCTCTACCTTGTTGCTGGCCACACCCTCTGTGTTGTAGCCAAAGGCGATGCATTCACCGGTTTCAGGGTCTAACTTGGGGTGGGCGGTAAAGGTCTTGCTTTTGAGTTGGCCTGCGAAGTCCCACAAACCCCGGGTCTCCAGGGTGGACGGGTCCAGCTCCATCGGCCGTTGTGATTCCTTGGTGGCATACAGCTTGCCGTGGTGCCACAAAACGGACGTATTGGCCGTGCCATTTTCTTTGCCGGCCACGCTGGGGTCGTCAGTGAACGGGTTGCGGTAGGCGCCAAACAGCGCGCGCCTCGCCTTGCGCTCCAACGCCAGCTTTTCGGTTTTGACATAACGCGTTTTCAGGTCCACGTGGCCATTGTCGAAGCGCACCATATGGATCATGCCGTCGCCATTGAGGAACAGGTCTGTTCCGAGCAAGGGCGGGTATTGCGGATCGGCGCTGTTGCGGTAGTAGGTGCCGTTCAATCCGGCAGGCAGGGTGCCTTCCACCTCCAGGTCATACACATCGGCCTCCATGCGAACGGGCGCTGAATAACCGCGGTAGATCAGGATGTCGGGGAATTTCAGGCCCTGCCCGGTTTGTACAGCCGCAGGCTGGTTTGGCTCTGCAACACGTTGCTGGGGCGTGGCGATGTGCTCGATGAGAGAGGGGTCGATGGTGTTGAGGGTAGTCATGTCGGGCTGTAATGGGTTTTAAACAAACATTTTGAACAAGCCCAGCGCGGTGGGCGGGCGGGGTATGGAGAACGACACCGACTTCCAGTCGGTGGCCGCCGGGCGCGCCAGGCAGCGTTGGTGCCATTCATTCAGGTGTGGCCAAGCATCCAGCGCAATGCCGCATTGGGGGGCCAAATCCATCACGGTGGCAATGTTCAGGTCTGCCACCGTGAAGCGCTGGCCCAGCACATGGGGGCGGTTGGCCAGATGTGCGTCCAGCACTTTGAAGGGGCGATCCAGCTTGGCGATGGCCATGAGAGCCTGTTCTTCATCGCGAAAACCTTCGGCAAACAAGGCCCGGTTTGCACTGGCAAACAGCAGCGGCTTTTCGACTTCACTCATCACCCAAAACCCCCATTGCAGGGCCAGGGCATCTTCCTGGGCGTTGGCAGGTGCAAGCGGGCCACCATAGGTTTTGGCCAGGTAAAGGTTGATGGCCAGGGATTCAAACAGCACGAATCCGTTGTCGTCCAAAACGGGAACCCGCCCATTGGGATTGATGGCCAAAAATTCGGGCTTACGGGTGCTGCCATCCAGAAAACGGGTTTGAACATGGTTGAACGTCAGGCCGCATTCCTTCAGCATCCATACCACCCGATGGGCGCGTGAGGCCATGGCACCGTAAAGGGTCAGTAATGGGATGGGTGGGCTCAATATCTGTCTCCAAATCCATGCCGGGATGGCATGGCGCATTGATAATATTCAGCGCCACCTTGTCTGAAAAACAGTTTGTCCTGATGATCCGCATCGGCCAAAACAATACCTGAACCCCCACCGTATTCACCATGCGACTTGAACGTTTTGACCTGAACCTGCTGGTGGTGCTGGACGCCCTGCTCGAAGAGCGCAATGTCACCAAAGCCAGCCAGCGGGTGCACATTGGGCAATCGGCTGCCAGTGGTGCGCTGGCGCGTCTGCGTGACTATTTTGAAGACGACCTGCTGGTGCCCGTGGGCCGCCAACTGGTACTGACCCCGTTGGCGCAAAGCCTGGTGGCACCGGTTCGTGACACCCTGCTGCGGGCCCGCGCCACGATTGCGCGCAAACCCGGGTTCGACCCAGCCAACGCCGGGCACCGCTTCCTGGTCTGCGCGTCTGACTACGCCACAACCGTGCTGCTGTCCAAGGCCGTCCGGGCGATTGCCGAGCAGGCGCCGCATGTGGTGCTGGACATCCGCAGCCCGATGCAAAACGCACTGGAGGTTTTCGAGCGCGGCGACATCGATCTGCTCATCATGCCGGAGCCCTACATGGCACCGTTTCCGGAACCCAAACGCAGGCTTTTTGAGGACACCCATGTGTGCATGGTCTGGGCGGGCAACAGCCAGGTCGGCAGCACCCTTGATTTTGGCCAATACATGGAACTGGGCCATGTGGCGGTCCATTTTGGCGATGAACATAGCTTGGCTTTTGAAGAGTGGTTTTTGCCCCGCACCGGCAAGCAGCGCCGCATTGAGCTGAAGGTCGACAACTTCAGTATCCTGCCGCAGGTGCTGATGGGCACCCGGCGGGTTGCCACGCTGCACCGCAGGCAAGCTGAACACTTCGCGCAGCATCTGCCCCTGCGCCTGGTGGCAACACCTTTCGACATGCCACCCCTGGTTGAAGTGATGGCCTGGCCTGTCCACCTGGATCATGACCCGGCGCACCTGTGGCTGCGCAACCTGGTGCAAGACTGCGTGGCCGAACTGCCTGCAACCCCTTTCACCTGAACCGCCCGCTTCAAACGTCTGCAACGAAACCCGAGGCCTTGACGATCTGGCCCCAACGTTCGTAGTCGGCGCGAAACATGCGGTCCAGTTCTTGGGGCGTTGAAGCTGCCGCTTCCATACCCATGGTTGCAAGTGCCTGCACATACTGGGCCGTGCCCAAAACGCCCTGAACCAAGGGGCCGACTCTGGCCACCACATCGGCTGACGGTGTTCCGGCAATGTACAGGCCAAACCAATCCCGAACGTCCAGGCCGGGCACATTTTGCTCAGCAAAGGTGGCGATTTCCGGCGCAAACCTGGAGCGTGACGGGCCGGTTGCCGCCAATATCCGCAACTTGCCCGCTTTGGCGGGTTGCAACAGATCGCCCAGCGACAACACCAAAGCGCTAATTTGCCCGCCCATCAAATCGTTTAGGGCAGGTGCGCCACCGCGATACGGCACATGCGTCATCGCCAGGCCAAGCGACCGGCTAAGCAGATCGCCGACAAAATGCGGGGGCGCACCAGCAGCCGGTGAACCATAAGTCACCTTGCCGATATTGGCTTTGGCCCATTTCTCAAAATCAGCGATGTTTTTAACCTCGGCTGGCACCGCAGCACCTACCGCAAACCCA
>JANOWY010000002.1:0-5842 GCA_031418135.1 Rhodoferax sp.
CGCGTACACAGGCCAGCACCGGGCCAAAAATCTCCTCTTTGTAAATGCGCATGTCGGTGGTGACATGGTCAAACAGCGTGCCGCCCAGCCAGAAACCGTTGGCGCACCCATCCCCAGCTTTGGTGCCATCAAAACCACGGCCATCCACCAACAATTTGGCGCCTTCTTTCACGCCGACATCGATGTAACCGGTGATGCGCTGGTGCGCGATGCTGGTGACGATAGGGCCCATTTCGGCAGCCAGGTTGGTGCCGTTCAGCACCTTGAGTTGTTTGGTGCGTTCAATCAGCAGCGGCACGATTTTGTCGGCCACATCACCCACCAGCACCGCCACGCTGATGGCCATGCAGCGTTCACCGGCGGAACCGTAGGCCGATCCAATCAGCGCGTCCACAGTTTGGTCGATGTCGGCATCGGGCATCACCACCATGTGGTTTTTGGCGCCGCCCAGGGCCTGCACGCGTTTGCCGTTACGGGCCCCGGTTTCATAGATGTAATTGGCGATCGGTGTGGAGCCCACAAAACTCACGGCCTTCACATCGGGGTGGGCCAGGAGCGCGTCCACTGCCTCTTTGTCGCCCTGCACCACGTTGAATACACCATCCGGCAGGCCCGCTTCTTTGAGCAACCTCGCCTGCAACAACGTGGCACTTGGGTCAATCGGGCTGGGTTTCAACACAAAGGTGTTGCCCGCCGCAATGGCCATCGGGTACATCCACATCGGCACCATCACCGGGAAGTTGAAGGGCGTGATGCCGGCCACCACGCCCAGTGGCTGGCGCAGCGTCCAGTTGTCGATGCCGGTGCTCACCTGGTCGGTGAAGTCACCTTTGAGCAGTTGGGGAATGCCGCAGGCGAATTCGATGATGTCGATGCCGCGTGTGACTTCGCCTTGCGCATCGGTGAACACCTTGCCATGTTCGGCGGTAATGGCGTGCGCAAGTTCATCACGGTGCGCGTTGACGAGTTCGAGATACTTGAACAGGATGCGCGCACGGCGGATGGGCGGCGTATCGGCCCAGGCCGGAAACGCTGCCTGCGCAGCAGCTACCGCCTGACCCACTTCTGTCGCATTGGCCAGAGACACCGCGCCCGTCACCGCACCGCTGGCCGGGTTGAACACGTTTTGCGTCCGCCCGGAAGTGCCTGCTACGGCCTGCCCACCCACAGAGTGGCCAATGTTTGTGATTGCCATGAAAATCCCCGTTGATTAAAAATGAAGTGACTGAATTGTCACGCAATTCAAACAGACGGCCCTAGCGCCTTGCCTTGACCGGCGGCATGCTGCGCCGCCAAAAACCCAAAGGTCATCGCTGGCCCCAGCGTGATGCCGCCACTGGGGTACCGGCCCGCCATGATGCTGCTCATGTCATTGCCTGCCGCGTACAGCCCGGCAATCGGCTCACCTTTTTTGTCTAGCACTTGGGCTTGCGCGTTGGTGGCCAGACCGGCAAACGTGCCCAAGGACCCAACCACCACCCGAATCGCATAAAAGGGCCCTTGAACCAAGGGGGCCATGCACGGGTTGGCATGGCCAGCCGACGCATCACCCTGAACGCGGTTGTAGGCGGTTTCGCCTTTTTCAAAATCAGTGTCTTGGCCCAAAGTGGCCATGGTGTTGTAGCGGTTGACCGTATCGCGCAACGCTGTAAAGGGCAGCCCACACGCCTGTGCCAGCAGCGCCAGGTTGGCTGCGCGTTTCAGGTACCCATTTTTAAGCCAGCGCCACAGCGGCATTGGCGCTGGTTTTACGGCACCCAGGCCGTAGCGGCCGATAAAGGCGTGGTCACACAGCAACCAAGCCTGTGGCAACTGGCCTGGTGGCGTGACTTTCAGCAGGGCTTGCACCACATCAAAATACGAATCGGCTTCATTGCAAAAACGTGCGCCTTGCAACGTAACGGCGATCAGCCCCGGCTTGGCGCGTTCGATCAGATGCGGAAAATGCACCACACTGCCGTCGGCTTGCGGCACCAGCGAAACCGGGGCCAAGGCAGCTGCATGGGCACCGCCAACAGCCGATTCGGCGGACGACCAATCCGCCACCCAACCACCTGCCGCCTCCCCCAGGCGCAAACCATCGCCCGTGTTGCCCCGAGATGCGCCCGACCAATGCTCGTGCCCGGTGGGCGCATGCGGCAGCAAGACCTTTTTACGGGCGACATCGTGCGGAAAACCTCCGCAGGCCAACACCACGCCACAACGGGCATGAACGGTGAACTCCCCCTGAGGCGTTTTAATCAGTGCGCCGACTACACGTCCGTCTTCGGTTAGCAAACCGGTGGCTGCGTGTTCCGTACGAATTTTTACACCTTGGTCAAATGCAGATTGTGCCAAACCGGCCACCAGCGCATTGCCATTGACCAGATGCATCCCGCGCCGGTAAAAGAAAAGATCACGCGCGTGGCGCATGACGCGGGTGACTACGTAAGCCAAGGAGCGCGCTGACCGCAGGGCGTTCAAAAAATGCCACAAATCAGCGCCAGAAGCGATGCCCATGCCCCACAGTGTGGTTTCATGCAGGGGCGGTTTGAGGCGCTCCAACTGCGCACCCAAGCGGCGGGCATCAAACGGCGCAGCACAAACCGACCGGCCACCCAAAGAAGCATCTTGCGTATTGCCATGAAAGTCGGGCATACCATTGCCGTCGATGAACTGCAGTGCCGTCTGGTCTTTGAAAAATGCCACCATGCGCGGTGCAGCGTCGAGATAGGCGCGTGCCAGCGGTTCATCGAACCCCGCGCCTAGTTCATGGCGCAAATAATTCAGGGGTTTCTCCAGCGGCTCCTCAATGCCCGCCGCGCGGGCCAGCGGATTGCACGGCACCCACATCCAGCCACCAGACCAGGCCGTGGTGCCACCAAATTGCGGTTCTTTTTCAATCACCAGCACCTTGAGCCCCAAGTGCGCTGCGGTTACGGCGGCAGACAAACCACCCGCACCTGAGCCGATCACCAGCAAATCAACCACATGCGACCCGTTTGGCCCTTCATGCGGGGGATTTGACACAGGTGTTTGAGGCTCGTGCATACCGTGCAGATTGTAGAAACCAAACGCTGCTGCGGCGGGCTTCTAGAATCCGCTTCATGGGCACCTCTAGAAATTCAATCCGGGGGATGCAGTGCAAGGCGCAAGCCGCAGACATACTCCAGTATGGCGAGGATTTGCAACGACGCAATGCGCCCCAGGATTGGATTTGTAGAGGTGCCCAGATGCAAAACCCTTTAAGCGGTGCTACCCGCGTGTATTACATCGTCGGCGACCCGATTGCCCAGGTCAAGTCGCCCGCCGGCGTGAGTGAGGCCTTGCAAGCACGCGGCCACAACGCCTATGTAATGCCGGCCCACGTAGTGCCTGATCATCTCGCTACCTGGCTGCAGGGCGTTTCAGTCGCCCAAAATGTTGACGGCATCATCATCACCGTACCACACAAGTTTGCCGCTGCCCGGCTCTGTGCCACCTTGTCGGAACGCGCGGCTTTTTTGGGCGCTGCCAATACCTTGCGCAGGAATGCGGACGGCACCTGGCATGGCGACATGTTTGACGGCCTGGCCATGGTGGCCGCCATTGCCGCCAGCGGTTGCCAGCTGACGGACGCACGGGCGTTGCTGATCGGCGCCGGCGGGGCCGGTTCAGCCATTGCCCACGCACTGGTGATGGCCGGTGTTCCATCATTGGCAATTCATGACGATGACGCGGCGCGTTCGGGCGCCCTGATAGAGCGGTTGGCTTCGCTGCAGCGTTGTCCTGTCACACAAGGCAGCCGCGAAGCCGACGGGTTCGCGCTGGTGGTCAATGCCACCCCGGCAGGCATGGCAGAGGCCGACCCGTTACCGGTCAACCACGGGAGCCTGAAACCTTCGATGACCGTGGCGTGTGTTATCACCGCTCCAGCCGTTACGCCACTGATTGCAGCGGCGCGTGCAAAAGGGTGCAACACGGTCACCGGCACCCAAATGTTTGGCCAGGTGCGTGATTTGATGATGGAGTTTTTATTGCCATGCTGATCTCCCTTGACACCCTTCAGAAGAACGACAGCTTTGACGTCGTGGTCATCGGCGCGGGTGGTGCCGGTTTACATGCGGCCCTGTTTGCCGCCCTTGAAGGGGCCAAGGTGCTGGTGGTTGAACACACCGGCCTGGTCGGCGGCACGACGGCGCTTTCTGCGGGCACCACCTGGATACCTGGCACCCACCACAGCGCCACGGTGAACCCAACCGACAGCCTGCAGGAAACCGCCCGTTACCTCGACAACGCCATTGGCACCCACAGCCCGGCCTCTTTGCGACAGGCGTTTATGCAAGCCGGGGCCGCAGCCGTCAAACAGCTGGAGCAGCATACCGGGGTGCATTTCAGACCCTACCCGAAACACCCCGATTACCTGAGCGAACTGCCCGGTTCCTCGATGAATGGCCGCGCCCTGGAGCCGCTGCCTTTTGATGCGCGGCAGTTGGGGCCCCTGCTCCCCCTCGTGCGCCCACCAATTCCCGAGTTCACGGTGCTGGCAGGCATGATGGTGGACCGAACCGACATCAACCACCTGCTGGGCCTGACGAAATCATGGGCTTCTTTCAGCCACGCCACCCGTATCCTGCTGCGCCACGGCCTGGACCGCCTACGCTGGCCGCGCGGCACCCGCTGGGTGATGGGCAATGCCCTGGTGGGTCGCTTGTTGTGGTCTTTGGCCCAGCAAAAAAACGTCTCGTTGTTGCTCACCGCCGAGGTAGCCACGTTGATCCGTACGCAAGGCGGTATCAGCGGGCTCGGTTTGCGGCAAAACGGCGCGCTTAAAACCATTGGGGTAACCGGCGGTGTCATTTTGGCCAGCGGCGGCTTTAACCGGCACGCCCAAAAACGCGGCCAGATGTTGCCCGGGGTACCGCCCGAGTGGAGCCCCGGCGCGCCAGGGGCCACCGGTTTGGCGCAAGACCTGGCCTTGGCCCAAGGTGCCCGCTTTGGCACCGGGGGTGCCAGCCACGCTTTTTGGGCCCCGGTATCCATACGCCAACGGCCTGATGGATCCCAAGCGGTGTTCCCCCATTTCGTGATGGACCGGGCCAAACCCGGCATGATCACCGTCAACCAGGCCGGGCAACGCTTTTTGAATGAAAGCACCTCGTATCACCGCTTCGGGTTGGCGATGCAAGAAGCCCACAAAACCAGTCCCAGTATTCCGGCCTATTTGGTGTGTGATGCCACCGCATTGCGCAACTACGGCCTGGGCATGGTGCGTCCTTGCGGCACAGGCCTGGCACCATTTTTGGCAGATGGTTACCTCGCGCAAGCCGCCAGCCTGGCCGAACTCGCGCAAAACCTCAACATCAACCCCGAAGCCCTGCAAGCCACCATCACGCAATTCAACCAGTACGCTGCCGACGGAAAAGACCCGGATTTCCACCGGGGCGAAACCGCCTACCAACATAACATTGGCGATGCAAATGCTGGCGGCAAAAACCCCAACCTGGGGCCGCTGGTCACCGCGCCGTTTTATGCCATTCGCCTGTACCCTGGCGATATTGGCACCTCAACCGGACTCGTCACAGACAACAACGCGTGTGTGCTCGACGCGGCAGATCAGCCGATTGACGGGCTCTATGCGGTGGGCAACGACATGCAATCGGTGATGGGTGGCATCTACACCGCGCCGGGCATCACCATCGGCCCTGGCCTGGTGTTCGCTTCACTTGCGGCGAAACATGCAGCCCAACGCTCAAAAGCAAAGCACTGAGCATTCCAGCGTGAGTCCCCCGGGCCAAAGCGCGTCAAACCCAACAGCAGTTTATCCAGGCCCTATTTTTCAGGCCCGCTGGATGCCACGGCGCCGGGCCGATTTGTGCGGGAG
>JANOWY010000003.1:0-7465 GCA_031418135.1 Rhodoferax sp.
ATTACTGATATTCATTTCAACCAGGCCTATGCAGAAAACAATCCTTCCTACACCATCAACAATCAATATCTCTATATCATTGGATGTATTGGTTTGTTTCTCATTCTTGCAGCTTGTGGCCAAACTGCGCGTCCAGAATGCGGTTGGCGTTGGTCGAGAACTGCTGAAACGTGGTAGCGGCCGTGTTGAAGCTCTTGGCTGATTGCCCGATGTCTTGTACGGCACCGAACAGGATCTTTTGGTTGTCGGGGGCCAACAGCAGGTTCAGGCTTCGGCTGGATTCCTCAACTTGCAGCAAGATACCTGAAGCCTGGTCGATCAGGCGCGACAAAAACCCGGCGCGCAGTGGGATGCGGGCAGGGGTTTTATCGTTGGTGGCCAACAGCACACTGGATTCGCCCGCGTCTTCGAGCTGCACATAGGCCAGCCCGGTCACACCCTGAAACCCCAGCATGGCGTAGGTGGACGTGGTGATGGGCGCACCCTCATTGGTGCTGATGGTGATGAGCACCTGGCCGCGCACCTGCGGATCGAACCCGATAGCTGTTACCTTGCCCACCGGTACGCCCCTGAACCGAACCGCCGCCTGGGGTTGCAGGCCGCTGACGGCCTCGCGGGTGGTGATCTGGTAAGTGAATTGTTTCTCTGTGTCACGCGTGAGCCACAGCGCCAGCGCAACCAGCATGGCCGTCACCAGCAGCACAAAGCTGCCGGCAATCAGGGCGTGTGAACGGTTTTCCATGGTGTGAGGTGAGGCCGACTGATTCTTACACTGATTGGCCGGGCGCGGGTTGGCCAGGGTTGGCCGGGGCCGCTTTGGGCACAGGTGCCAGGGCGCGCCGCCCGCGCTCACCCTGAAAGAAACTCTCGATGAACGGGTGCTTGAATGCCGCCACCTCGGCCACCGTGCCGGTAACCACCACCTGTTTGTCGGCCAACACGGCCACCCGGGTGCTCAGGTCCACCAGGGTGTCCAGGTCGTGCGTCACCATCACAACGGTGAGGTTCAGCTCTTGGTGCAGGGTTTGAAGCAGGGTGCAAAACGCGTCGGCGCTGCTCGGGTCGAGCCCTGCGGTCGGTTCATCGAGCAGCAGCAGGGGCGGGTCCATCACCAGGGCCCGTGCCAGGGCCACCCGTTTGATCATGCCGCCCGAGAGCTCAGACGGCATTTTGTCGGCTTGCGCAGCTTCCAGCCCCACCATGCGCATCTTCACCATGGCGGCATCGCGAACCAGCGTGGCAGGCAAACCGCGTAATTCACGCAAGGGAAAGGCGATGTTGTCGATCACGCTAAAGGCAGAAAACAGCGCACCGTGCTGGAACAACATGCCAACCCGGTTGGCGGCACCGCGCACGCCCAATTGGGCGGCGGGGCGCCCCAGCACGTTCACGCTGCCACGGTTGGGCGTATCCAAACCGAGGATTTTGCGCAGCAGTACGGTTTTGCCACTGCCCGAGCCGCCGACCAGTGACAACAGCTCACCGGTCTGGATGCTCAGGTTCAGGTCTTGATGCACCACCGATTCGACCCCCGCCGTGACAAAGCTGGACCACAGGCCCTGGATATCAACCACGGGTGCGGTCATATGCCAACGTCCCGGAACACCAGCGCAAACACCGAGTTCACCAAAATCACCATGGTGATCGAGGTCACCACCGAAGCTGTCGTGCCGCGCCCCAGGCTTTCGGTATTGGGCAAAACGCGCAAGCCGTAGTGGCAACCAATGATGGCGATCAGCAAACCAAACACCACCGACTTGCTCATCGCCAGGGCCAGGTTAGAGGCCTCCACCGCCTGCGGCAACGCCATGAAGAAGAATTCAGGGGTGATACCCAGCACAATGTCAGCGGTCAGAATGCCCCCGGCCAGCGCGGCCAAGGTGGTCCACACCGCCACCAGTGGCATGGCAATGGCCATCGCCATGGCCTTGGGCATCACCAGCCTGAAGCCAGGGGAAATGCCCATCACTTTCATTGCGTCTAGCTCTTCGGTGACCTGCATCACGCCAATTTGGGCGGTAATGGCCGAACCCGAACGCCCAGCTAGCAAAATAGCGGCCAGCACCGGGCCCAGTTCACGTATCAGCGCGATGCCCAGCACATCCACAATATAAGCATCGGCGCCAAACTGGCGCAGTTGCCGGGCCATCAGATAGGCCAGTACTACGCCGATCAGAAAACCCACCAAAGCGGTAATCGGCAAGGCGGTGGCGCCGATCCGGTAAAGGTTGCCAGAGATATCCCGCCACGGGCCTTGGCGCGGTGAACGCAGCAGGCGGCCCACGTCCAACGTGAGTTGGCCAAACAGGTAGAACACATCGACCAAGTGTTCCCGCAAGCGCAGCGCACGCGCACCCAGGCCCAAAAACAGGCCCATCAACTTGCGCAGAGCTACCTGAAAGTGGGTGTGCAGGGGCACGGCCACGTGCGGCACCGTGAACCGTGCCACACGCTCCAGCATGGCGCGTTGGTCGGGTGTGCTTTGCAGTTCGGCTGGCCATTGCTGGCCCCAGGCGTTCCACAACCATTGGGCACCGACGTGGTCAAACCGTTGCATGGCGCGCACGTCCCAATGCACCGGGCCGCTAGCGGCCAATGCCTGGGTCTGGCTCTGCAAACCCGTCTGCAAGTCAACCCGGGCCAGCTGGGCGGCGGTCCAGCGGCCCTGGAGTTCAACCACTGTGCCCTGCGCCGTTTGGCTGCTGACCAAACGCGCCGATTTGCTGGAAGCGTTTGCGTCAGCAGCGGCTGTCTGGCCAGGCGCAGTGGCATCTTCCAGCACCGAGTTGGGCCAGAGGGAATCAGGGCTGGGAGGTGAATTTGCCATCGTTGGGGCTTGATCGTACCTGCTGGCGTGCAAAATCAGTGCCTCCTAGGCCCCTTGATCAAAACCTTTCCATTTTTGCAGGAACAACATGAGCACCACCGAAGAATTGCGAGTTGAACAACGCGGCCCGGTTTTGTGGCTGACCATTCAGCGCGAAGAGCGGCGCAATTCCATGAGCCACAGGGTGCTGGCCGGCATGTCCGAGGCCATCACCGGGGCACAAAAGAACCGGGCCATTCGCGCCATTGTCATCACCGGCTGTGGCACCAAAGCCTTTTGTGCAGGGGCCGATTTGCAGTCGGCCAAGGCGTTTACCACTGACTATTCCGAACCCCTGGGCCACTTGGCGCAGCTGCTGCGTGTGGCCCGGGCCAGTTATGTGCCGTTGATCGCACGTGTCAACGGTGCGTGTATGGCGGGTGGTTTTGGCCTGTTGTCCATGTGTGACATGGCAGTGGCGTCGCGGCATGCCATTTTTGGTTTGCCGGAGGTAAAGGTGGGTGTTTTTCCCGCGCAGGTGTTGAGTGTGTTGCAGCATCTCATTCCGCGCCGTATTCTGGCCGAGATGTGCCTCACAGGGGAACCCATCACCTCGGCGCAGGCGCTGGAATTCAATTTGGTGAACTATGTGGACGACGACGTGGACGAGCGCCTGCAATGGCTGCTGGCCCGTTTGCTTGACAAATCACCTGCCGCCATCCGCCGGGGTATTTACACCATGAAAAAGGTCGAATCGATGGGATTTGAAGAATCCATGTCGTTCACTGAAAGCCAGATCGCGCTGTTCACCCTGAGCAATGATGCCAAGGAAGGGCAAAAAGCGTTTCAGGAGAAGCGCAAGCCCCAGTGGACAGGGGACTAACTTGGCTGGTCCTGCCGTCGGCCATTTGCTTTTGTTTTTGAACCATCTCCGCTGGCCCGCTGGTTGCCGCGTCGCCGGGCCTCATGGTGCGGATTCGCGTCGCTTGCAGCGACACTCCCGCACAAATCGGCCCAGCGCCGTGGCAACCAGCGAGCCTCAAGAAAACGACCTGGATGCCCTGTTTTTGGGCTGACGCGCTTCGGCCAGGGGTCGCAAGCTGAAATACTCAGTGCTTGGCTTTCGCGCGTCGGGCTGCATGTTTTGCTGCCAGCGAGGCGAATACCAGGCCAGGGCCGATGGTGATTCCGGGCGCGGTGTAGATGCCGCCCATGACCGATTGCATATCGTTGCCCACCGCATAAAGCCCGCCGATGGGCTGGTCTGCGGCATCCAGCACACAGGCGTTGTTGTCTGTGACCAAACCCGTCGAAGCACCAATGTCACCGGGGTACAGGCGAATGGCATAAAACGGCGCAGTGGCCAGCGGCCCCAGGTTGGGGTTTTTGCCACCAGCGATTGCATCGCCAATATTGTGCTGGTAGGCGGTTTCGCCCCGGTGGAAATCCGGGTCTTTTCCTTCGGCAGCGTACTGGTTGAATTGTGTGATGGTGGCTTGCAATGCTTCGGGGTTGATGTTGAGTTTTTGCGCCAGTTCGGCCAGACTGGCGGCTTGCGTGAGGTAACCATCTGCCAAAAACGGGGCCAGGCCCGCGCCACCCGGGCGCACCATGCCCAGGCCGTAGTTGCGCAACGCGGTCGCATCGCACACCAAATAGGCCGGCACGCTGACACTGGTTTTGTGGGCTTCTTGCATGGCCAAGGCAAAGCGGTGGTACGAGGTGCTTTCGTTCAAAAAACGCTGCCCGGTTTGGTTGACGGTGATCATGCCGGGTTTGGCCCTATCCATCACGAAATGCGGGAACACGGCCTGCGAGCCATCGGGGCGTTGACGCAGAGAGACGGGTGCCCAAAAAGCGTGGCTCGCGCCGCTTGTGCCAAACCGGGCACCCAGGGCCAGGGCCATGTCTTGTGCAACGCCAGTGGCACCTGGTGCGCCGGGGCTCCAGGCTGGCGGTACACCAGGCAACATCTGGCCGCGTTTTTGGGCGTGCCGGTTAAAGCCGCCGCTGGCCAGAATGATGCCGCCTGTCACACGAATGGTTTTGAGTTGGCCGTTTTGCCGTAAGGTGAGCCCGACGTTCCCGTTAAGCCCTTCAAGCCCGCTAGCACCGGAAGGGCCATCTGCCGTGCGGGCCATGGCCGCCACCTCGGTGTCGAGCAACAAGGATACGTTTTTTTGCCGCGACAGCGAGAGCAGCAGGCGGCCAATCAGCGCATTGCCCATCACCCAACGGGTGCCGCGTGACCAGCGCAGGCGGTCCAGGCCATGGCGCAACAGGATGCGGGTGGCGTAGCTGAACGAAGCGAATGATTTCGTCCGGCCCAGCAGGTGGCTGATGTCGGTTCGGTCCACCATCATGCCGCCCAGTACGGTGAATTCGGGAATTGGCGGGCGCACGATGGGGAACAGCGGGCCCAATTGCCGCGCGTCAAAAGGCAGCGGCTCCAGTGCGCGGCCGTTCATCGAGGAACCGGGCAGTTCGCTCAGGTAATCGGGGTGCTTAGGGTAGGGCCTGAAGTGCACCTCGGTGTGCTGCTCCAGCTGTTTCACCGCCACCGGACCGCTCTGCAAAAACGCCTGGCGCAGGCTTGAGGGGCTGTGCTGGCCGATGGCGTTGTCCAGGTAACAGGCGGTTTCTTGCACAGTGTCGGTCGGGTTCACCGTCGCACTGTGGTGGGTGCCGGGTACCCAGGTGGTGCCCGCAGAAAGCGCCGTGGTGCCGCCTACCAGGCCGGTGTGCTCCACCACAAGCACCTTGGCACCTTCAAGGGCAGCAAACAGGGCGGCATGCAAACCGGCACCACCCGCGCCGATGACCACAACGTCAAAGCAGTCGTTCTTCTGAATCGCGTCAAGGGATATCAGCATGGCAATAAAAACTCCAGCATCAAATCACGTACTTGGCCAAACATTTGGGTGCCTGTGACGGTGTTGCACCCTTTTGCACGCGCCGCTGCAATCAGTGGCGTAACGGCTGGAGCGGTGATAACACACGCCACGGTCATCGAAGGTTTCAGGCTCCCGGGGTTGACCGGTAACGGGTCGGCCTCCGCCATGCCTGCCGGTGTGGCATTGACCACCAGCGCGAACCCGTCAGCTTCGCGGCTGCCTTGTGTGACAGGACAACGGTGCAGCGAAGCCAACCGCTCTATCAGGGCGCCCGTGCGCGCCGCGTCATCGTCATGAATCGCCAATGATGGAACACCGGCCATCACCAGTGCGTGGGCAATGGCTGAACCGGCCCCGCCTGCGCCGATCAGCAATGCCCGTGCGTCAGGCAACTGGCAACCGCTGGCGGCAATGGCGGCCACCATGGCCAGGCCGTCAAACATGTCGCCATGCCAGGTGCCATCTGAATTTCTGCGTAAGGTATTGGCCGCGCCCAAAAAAGCCGCGCGTGCCGACAAGGTGGCACAGAGCCGGGCAGCGGCAAACTTGTGTGGTACGGTGATGATGATGCCGTCAACATTTTGGGCGACTGAAACGCCCTGAAGCCAGGTAGCCAAATGCGCAGGTGTCACGTGGGCCGGCATCACATAGGCGTTGTGGCCGCGTGCTTGCAAGGCCTCACTCACGCCGGCGGGCGACTTGACCTGGGCAATCGGGTCGCCCACGATGTAATACACGCGGGTCGCACCGCTCAAAGGGTTTTGCATCCGAAGGATTTTAGAAGCCTGCCCCAGAAGCGTTTGGTTTCTACAATCTGCAAGGTATGCACGAGCCTCAATCACCTCTGCCAAACCCCCCGCATGAACGGCCCGACGGGTCGCAAGTAGTGGATTTATTGGTGATCGGCTCAGGTGCCGCTGGTTTGTCGGCCTCCGTCACAGCAGCCCATGTGGGGCTGAAGGTGCTGGTGATTGAAAAAGAACCGCAATTTGGCGGCACCACGGCCTGGTCGGGCGGCTGGATGTGGGTGCCACGCAATCCGCTGGCCCGCTCGGCTGGCATTGATGAGCCGATCGAGAAGCCCCTGAATTATTTGCGTCACGAATTGGGCGCCGGGTTTAGCGAACCCATGGCGCGTGCCTATCTCGAGGCCGCGCCACAGATGGTGTCATTTTTCAAAGACCATACCGCGCTGCAATTCATCGACGGCAATGGCATACCTGACTTTCATGGCAACACCCCAGATGCCGCGTTGGGGGGGCGTTCGGTTTGTGCCGCGCCGTTTGATGCCCGCCGATTGGGTGCGCAATTGGAGCGGCTCAAGCCGCCGTTGTTTGAAACCACGTTGTGGGGCATGGGTATCGCTTCTGGTGCGGATTTGCGGCATTTTTTGAATGCGCTGCGTTCCGTGCGCGCATTGGGTTACGTGGTCGCCCGCGTCATGCGGCATTTGCGCGACCTTTTCTTCTACCAGCGCGGGATGCACCTGGTCAACGGCAATGCCTTGGTGGCGGGTTTGGCCCAATCTGCTTTTGACAAAGGCGTAGATATTCGAACGGAACACGCAGCCACTGGTTTGCTCTGTGAAGACGGCCGTGTCGTCGGCGCGCAAATTAAAACGCCCCAGGGGGCGTTCACCGTTCAGGCGCGTTGTGGCGTGGTGTTGGCGTGTGGTGGTTTTCCGCATGATGTAGCCCGCAAAAAGGCCTTGTTGCCGCATGCGCCCACCGGGGTTGAGCATTGGTCAGGTGCCTCGCGTGGCAAC
>JANOWY010000004.1:0-15680 GCA_031418135.1 Rhodoferax sp.
CACTGCTTTGCAGCGGGCGTGAACCCGAAAAAGGCCGGGGAATCCATTTTTGGCATTCCCATCTTCGCTTCAGTTAAAGAAGCTGCTTTGCAAACCGGCTCGACGGTCAGTGTGATCTACGTGCCACCGGCAGGTGCTGCAGCCGCCATCTGGGAGGCTGTGGAGGCAGATCTGGATATGGCGATCTGCATCACTGAAGGCATCCCCGTGCGCGACATGCTTGAAATCCGCAACCGCATGAAAGCCAAAGAGGCCGCTGGCGGCAAAAAAACGCTGCTGCTGGGCCCCAATTGCCCAGGGCTCATTACCCCCGACGAGATCAAGATCGGCATCATGCCCGGCCACATTCACCGCAAGGGCCGCATCGGGGTGGTTTCGCGCTCCGGCACGCTCACCTACGAAGCGGTGGCCCAACTGACCGAAATCGGCCTGGGCCAGTCCAGTGCCGTGGGCATTGGCGGAGACCCTATCAACGGCCTAAAACACATCGACGTGATGCAGGCCTTCAATGACGACCCGGATACCGATGCCGTCATCATGATCGGCGAAATCGGCGGCCCTGATGAGGCAGATGCGGCCCGTTGGTGTAAAGCCAACATGAAAAAACCCATCGTTGGCTTCATCGCCGGTGTGACGGCTCCCCCCGGCAAGCGCATGGGCCATGCGGGTGCCTTGATCAGCGGCGGTGCTGACACGGCAGATGCCAAGCTGGCCGTGATGGAAGAGTGCGGTTTCAAAATTACCCGCAATCCGTCGGAAATGGCCAAGCTGCTCAAGGCGTTGATCTAACGCCTTGAATCAAGCTTCCGGATATTGCAGCGGCTGGTGGCGGTGCACCCCGCACGTCGTTCGCGGCAATTGCCTGGCGTTGAGTTGCAGACACTTGCCTTCGGGCTTTTTCGACAATGCACGCCGCTGAGGAAAAGCTGCCTGTATGAGACAAGTACGCAAAATTACGCAGGCTCCCCCGGATGCGCTGCGATACACTGATACTTCGTTTTGGTCTTGATGCCTTAAGAAAATAAGGGTCAAATACCGCATATTACAAGCCAATTATTGCTATAAAAATAGAAGCAATGGCGTCAAAAATCCGTCGGAGACTTTTATGGAAATCATGTCAACCCCGGCCTTTTGGCTGGCGCTGGGTCAAATCATCTGGATCAACATCATCCTGTCGGGTGACAACGCAGTAGTCATCGCACTGGCGGCCCGGGCTTTGCCGCCGGTGCAGCAAAAGCAGGCGATTATCTGGGGTTCCGCGGGGGCCGTTATTTTGCGGATCCTGCTGACCTTCATTGCCGCTTACCTGCTGCAATGGCAGTTTGTTCAACTGGTGGGCGGCTTGCTGCTCCTCTATATCGGCGTTCAATTGTTGATGGACGAGGGAGACGGCGACGAAGGCGGTGAAGTCAAAACGGTCAGTTTTTTGGCTGCGGTTCGCACCATTCTGATCGCCGACTTGGTCATGAGTCTGGACAACGTGATTGCGGTGGCCCTGGCGGCCAAGATTGATGGCGTCATCAATTACCCCCTGCTGGTTTTGGGCTTGGTCATCAGTATCCCCATGGTTATTTTTGGCTCCAAGGTGATGATCCAGTTGATGGAGCGGTTCCCGGTGATCATCGTCTTGGGTGCCGCCTTGATCGGTTGGGTGGCCGGTGATGCCATCTCACACGACCCAGGTTTGGCATCCGTTTTTGGCGGCAATGCCGTGCTCGCCTATGGCCTCAAAGCGGCCTGCGCCGTCTTTGTAGTGGTAGTGGGCAAGGCACTGGCTAAGCGCGCGGCCCAACACATGGAAGCTTGAATGCCAAAAGGTGTCATTTCCGCCATTTAGCGGAATGAGCTGAAGCGCGGGTTCGCAAAAAAAAGACGGGAAGGGCGCAAACTACCTTGTCGGCAAGCGTTGCGTCTGCTAACGTCGAACGTCTTAGGTTCTCCCGCAAATGCCGTTTGCGGGTGGTTTGTGTTGACTGCGAGACAGCGGAATCGTTCAGGCTGGGCGTGACATGGCAAAAATGAAATTTTCCTCTGAGGGGCCCATCTGGCGAACCGACTGGTTTGTCGGCCTTTTGGTGGTCTTTGCGGTGGTGATTTTCCATTTTGCAACGGATGCCATCGGCACGTTGGAGCGCCGTTTTTATGATTTCGCCAGCACCAGCAGTGGTCGCCAACCTTCTGACCGAATCGCGGTTATCGCAATAGATGACCAAAGTATTGCCAACATTGGCCGTTGGCCTTGGCCGCGTGATGTACATGCCAAACTGATTGACCAGCTGTCGGCGGCCAAAGCCAAAACCATCGTCCATACTGCCTTCTTTTTTGAGCCGCAGGTGGATCGAGGCTTGGTTTATATCCGCCAAATGCGCAATTTGCTGGCCAAATCTGCGAGTGCAGCGCCAGCAGAGGCTGGTGCGCAGGTCAGCACCAATGAGCAGCTTGAAAAAGTGATGGCCGAAGCCGAGTTGGCGCTCGACTCAGATGCCATATTGGCCGCCAGCATGACCAAAGCGGGCAATGTGTTGGTGCCATCAGTATTTGTATTGGGACAGCCGCAGGGACGGCCCGACAACCCCCTGCCTCCTTATGCATTGAAAAGCGCCATCGATGAAAACGCAGGGTTTTCCTACCCTGCAATGAAAGGCCAACAACCGCTGGAAGTCATTGGCAATGCTGCAGCTGGAATCGGTCACTTGAACCAACTGCAGGATGTTGACGGGGCGGTGCGCCGCGAACCCATGTTGGTCAATTATTTTGGCAAGGCAGTGCCCTCGATGGCTTTGTTGGCCTCGATGAAAAGCTTGAACCTGACATCTGCCGACATCAAGCTGAACACTGGCGAATCTGTACAAATTGGCAAATTGCGCGTACGCACGGACGAAAATGCCCTGATGTTGCCGCAATTCTATACGGGTAAAGACGGAAAGCCGGCGTTCGCGACAGACTCCTTCTATGACGTGCTGAACGGCAAAATTCCGGCCAGCAAATATGCCGACAAAATTGTCGTGATTGGCGCGACGGCGGCTGGCGTTGGGACTGTATTCCCGGTGCCCGGCAATGCCAGCCTGTCACCGGCCGAAACCATTGCGCATATCACCTCCAGCATTTTGGGTGAGCACTTCATCGTGCAGCCAGGTTGGGGCACGTGGGCCATGTTGCTGGCGTTTTTGGTGGTTGCGGCCTACATTGTGGGTGCCCTGCCGCGCCTCTCAGCAGGTGCCGCGGCGCTCATCACCTTGGGCTTGTTCGTCGTATTGCTGGGGCTTGAGTTTGGCTTGCTTGCTGGGGCTTCGACATGGCTGCAACTTGTGTTCCCGGCGACGCTGCTGGTTCTGGGACACCTGGCATTGACCACCAAACGGTTCCTCATGACGGAAGCCGGCAAGATCAAGGCTGACGAGGAATCTGCCGAAACCAGCCGGATGATGGGCTTGGCACTTCAAGGCCAGGGTCAATTGGATGCTGCGTTTGACCGCTTCCGCCGTGTTCCAATGAATGAAGCGGTTTTGGGCAATATGTATAGTCTGGCGCTGGATTTCGAACGCAAACGTCAGTTCAACAAGGCCGAGGCTGTCTATGAACACATGGCTGCGTTTAAAGCCGATTACAAAGACATCAAAACCAAATTGGCCCGTGCCAAAAACTTGTCTGAAACCGTCATTCTGGGCGGCGGCGGGGCGCACCCAGGTGGCACCATGTTGTTGGACGGCGGTGCGGTCGAAAAGCCGATGCTGGGGCGCTACCAAGTCGAAAAAGAGCTTGGTAAAGGTGCCATGGGTGTGGTGTATCTGGGCAAAGATCCAAAAATCGGCCGTGTCGTGGCGATCAAGACCATGGCGCTCAGCCAGGAGTTTGAAGGTGAAGAGCTGACTGATGCGCGCGAACGGTTTTTCCGTGAGGCTGAAACCGCAGGCCGTCTGCAGCACCAGAACATCGTCACGATATTCGATGCTGGTGAAGAGCATGATCTGGCCTACATCGCCATGGAGTTCCTCAAGGGCAAGGATCTGGTGGATGCCTGCAAAGATGGCCAGTTGCTGGCGGTTCCCAGGGTGCTGTCCATCATTGCCCGGGTGGCTGAGGCCTTGGCTTACGCGCACCGGCAAAATGTGGTGCACCGCGACATCAAACCGGCCAACATCATGTATGAGTTGGCCAGTGACACCGTGAAGGTCACTGATTTTGGAATTGCACGCATCACCGACTCCAGCAAAACCAAGACCGGGCTGGTGTTGGGCACTCCCAGTTTTATGTCTCCTGAGCAGTTGGCGGGCAAAAAAGTTGATGGCCGCTCGGATTTGTATTCGCTGGGAGTGATGCTGTTCCAGATGCTGGCAGGTGTCTTGCCGTTTCGTGGTGACTCCATGGCAGAGCTGATGTACAAAATCGCCAACGAAGAGGCGCCTGACATTCGTATCATCCGCCCTGAGCTGCCTGAAACTTTGGCGAACTTGGTGGCCTTGTCTATGGCGAAGCGGCCAGAAACCCGATACCAGGATGGCGATACCTTTGCCGCTGAACTGCGTAGTGTGCTGGCTAATATTCCAGGGGGAGCAGATTTTGCGTCCTCCGGTTTCGGCGCCAGTAGGCCGGTGCCGATCAGTGCTGCAGCACCGTTGACTTCATCGGTGCATGCGACTGAAAAGACGGTCATGATGGGCGCTGCGCCGATTGCGGCGGCTGAAGTCGCTCCGCAATTTGAAAAAACCATGGTTCAGACGGCGCAAGCGGTGGTTGCTCAGCCTGTTGCCGCTGTACCTGCTCCCGCCGAGTTTGACAAAACCGCCGTGTTTGCCCGGCCTGGCGCTCCGAAGGCCGGTGACCATGATATTGAAATCTGAATTGAGACAAAAATACCTATACCTATAAGATGAATTACACGTTTTGCACGAAAACAGATCCAGGCCGGGCCCGAGAAAACAATGAAGACTCAGTGGCTTATGACGAAAGCACCCGGCTTGCGGTTCTGGCCGATGGAATGGGCGGCTACAACGCCGGTGAAATCGCCAGCGGTATGGCGACTGCTTTCATCAAATCAGAAATGGCACGCTGGCTGACCGAAGCTGGTAGCCAGGCAAAACCCAAAGAAGTCCGCCGCGCTGTTGAGATTTGCGTTGAAAACGCAAATCGGTCGATTTATAACGCCGCAAACTCTAATGCGCAGTATTCTGGCATGGGAACCACCTTGGTGGTAGCGGCTTTTCAAGGCGATAAAGTGCTCATGGGTCACATTGGTGATTCACGCTGCTATAGGCTGCGGGGCGGTGCGTTCCAGCAAATTACCAAAGACCACTCCTTGCTTCAGGAGCAAATTGATGCCGGCCTGTTAACGGAAGAGCAGGCCGCCACCTCATCATATAAAAACCTGGTGACGCGTGCGTTGGGGGTCGATGACGCTGTTGCCTTGGATCTCAACGAGCATGATGTTGAAGCGGGCGACCTCTATTTGATGTGTTCTGATGGCTTGTCCGATATGGTGGAAGATGCCGAAATCGCTGAAATCTTGGGTGCGGCCCAAAGTCTGGAAGAAATCGCCGATAAATTGGTGGCAGTTGCCAATGACCATGGCGGACGCGATAACATCTCAGTGTTGCTGGCGTTGGCCAGCGCCGACAAGGAAAAGCGCGGGTTGATTTCGCGATTTTTGAAAAAATAGTGGTATGTTTAAATTCGAAAACAAACGGTCAAATAACCAAAGCATCAGGAACAGGAGTCGGTCATGCCAAAAATGATCGTGTCAATCGACGGCGTGGTGATCAAGGAAGTGCAGCTCACCAAGGACCGAACGACCCTGGGCAGGCGCCCTTATAACGATATCGTGATCGACAATCTGGCCGTTAGCGGCGAGCATGCTGTATTGCAAATGACAGGGAGCGAAGTTCATCTTGAAGATTTGAATAGTACCAACGGCAGTTATGTCAATGGCAAGGCCATCAAGAACCATCTCCTGCAAAATGGCGATGTCATTGAAGTTGGCAAATACAAAATCAAGTTTGTTAATGAAACGGCTGATCAGTCGTTTGAAAAAACCCAAATGGTACGTCCGGGACAGGCTCCAGGCGGCCAGTTTGGCGCATCGACGGCAATGCGGGCAACACCCGAGTTGTCGCAACCGGCTCCCGTTGCAAGCGGAGCGATTCGCGCGTCCATCAAGGTTTTGTCTGGCGCAGCATCGGGCCGCGAGGTGCCGTTGACAAAGGTTGTCACCACCATTGGCAAACCCGGCGTCGCCGTAGCGGCTATAACCAACCGTGCGCATGGGTTTGTGGTGCACCATGTGGAAGGTGCGGGCAACCCATCACTCAATGGTTCTCCCATCGGCGTTGATCCAGTACCTCTCAAAAATGGCGACCTGATTGAACTTGCGGGTACGCAAATGCAGTTCATTCAGCATTGACAACGGGTCGCATCGACTCGTTTTGAGCCACTAAAACGGTCAGCAGGTGGATTTTTACATCGCGTGCAAGCAGACTGGCAACGTATGAATTCCATTTTGAAGCACTGGCCAAGGATCGCAGTAACCCTGTTGCCGCTCCTGTTCGCGTTGATGCACGCGGTGGGTATCCTGCAAATAGGTGTCTTGCAGCGGCTGGATGACATCATCTACGATGCACGCTTGCGGGTGACCATGCCCATGACGCTGGATGACCGCATCGTCATTATCGACATCGATGAAAAAAGCCTTGCTGAAATAGGCCGGTGGCCATGGGGACGAAACAAGCTCGCTGATTTGACAAATGAATTGTTTGATCGTCAGAAAATCGCCATGCTGGGATTTGACGTTGTTTTTGCCGAGGCAGATGAAAGTTCCGGTTTGAAGCGTTTGAACGAGTTGGCTAAAAACGAGCTGCGAGACCAGCCTGGTTTCGCTGACCGTTTACAGCAATTGCAGAACTCGCTTGACTATGACAGTACCTTCGCAAAAGCGTTGGAAAAGCGGCCCATTGTCATGGGCTACTATATGACCAGTGACCGCGATGGACGCACTTCAGGCGTGTTGCCTGCGCCGGCGATGGGTAAGGAGGCGCTTCAGGGCCGCCCCATTCGGTTTACAACCTGGAACGGTTTTGGTTCCAATATCGAACAATTGGGAAAAGCTGCACCCATGGCGGGGTTTTTTAACTCCATTACCGATGGAGATGGTGTCGTACGTTCTTTGCCGTTGATTGCCGAATACAAAGGGCAATATTACGAGGCCTTGTCACTCGCCATGTTCCGCACCTTGGTGGGTATGCCCAGCGTTGCGCCAGGATTCCCGCGAGATCGTTTTTTGAGCAAATCCTACCAGGGGCTGGAGAGCATTCTGCTTAATCAGGGTAATAACAAAACGCTGGCAATTCCAGTTGACGACCGTGTCTCCGCGTTGGTACCGTTTCGCGGGCCGGGAGGGGTAAACGGGGGCGTGTTCAAGTATATTTCTGCCGCAGACGTTCTGGCAAAACGCGTGCCGGCAGATGCTTTGAAGAACAAGATTGTTTTGTTGGGCACCACGGCCCCTGGATTGGTGGATTTGCGAGTCACACCTGTCGGCGAGACGTATCCTGGCGTCGAAACCCATGCGAATTTGATTTCAGGTCTGCTGGACGGAAAAGTTTTGGTACGCCCTGACTATGCCATTGGTTATGACGTCGTCATGCTGGTGATTGCCGGCGTCCTGTTGGCGTTCGCGCTACCGCTGTTGTCAGCGGCGCGGGCCATGCTGCTGAGCGGCGGCGTGTTGATTGCGTTGTTTTTGATGAATCTCTGGATGTACCTGTCGTTTGGCTTGGTGTTGCCGCTCGCAACTGCGTTGACCATGGTGACCGCTGCATTTGCCCTGAACATGAGTTATGGCTATTTTGTGGAAAGCCGGTCCAAACGTGAACTCGCGAACTTGTTTGGCACCTACGTCCCGCCGGAGCTCGTGGATGAAATGGTCAAAGATCCGGACAGCTACAGCATGAAGGCCACCAACAAAGAGCTGACAGTGATGTTCAGCGACATGCGAGGCTTCACCAAAATGTCGGAAAAAATGGAGCCGGTGCAGTTGCAGGCCTTGCTCAACGAGGTGTTCTCACGTTTGACAACACATATAAGGGCCAATCGCGGAACCATCGACAAATACATGGGCGACTGCGTCATGGCGTTTTGGGGGGCGCCGGTTGAAACGGCAGACCATGCACGGTTAGCCATCAAGGCCGGTATTGAAATGGCCCATGCAATCCATGACATCAATGAGGAGCATCGGCTCAAAGGTCTTCCGGAAATCGGTATTGGTGTCGGGCTCAACACCGGTAGCATGTGCGTGGGCGACATGGGCTCAAATATCCGACGCAGCTACACAGTGATTGGCGATGCTGTCAATTTGGGCTCCCGTCTGGAGGGGCTGTCAAAATCCTACGGCGTGGATATGGTGGTGAGCGAGTCGACCCGCAAACTGGCACCGGAATACGCCTGGCAGGAACTGGACAAAGTTCGGGTCAAAGGAAAAGAACAGGCCGTGTCGATTTTTTACCCAATGGGTCTCGTCGCTGACCTGTCCACTGAAACAGCGGCCGAGCTCAAAACATGGGCAGGATTTATCAAATCTTACCGGGCCCAAGATTGGGACCAATCCGATGTCTATTTGCTTAATTTGACCCGGGTAAACGCCAAAAAATACCTTTACCAGTTATATTCCGAGCGTGTAGCCTCGATGCGGATGTTGCCTTTCGACCCGGAATGGGACGGGGCAACCAACTTCGAAACCAAATAAGGAATGGCAATGAAGGTACGCGTGCTCGGTTGCTCAGGTGCCATTGCCAAGGATTGCCGCACCACGTCGTTCCTGATAGATACTGATGTCTTGATTGATGCCGGAACGGGCCTGGGTGACCTGACCTTGGATGAAATGCGGGGCATCGACAAGGTCTTCATTACGCACTCCCATCTGGATCATGTTGCGGCATTGCCCCTTATGGTCGATGCGGTGGGGATGCGGGCAGCGCCCCTTCAAATTCATGCGCTGGCGGGCACGATTGCGGCCCTCAAGGCCCACATTTTCAACGATGTCATTTGGCCCGACTTCAGTCGTATTCCAACCCCGGCGGCACCTTTTATTTCATTTCATGAAATCAAAATTGGCCAGGCGCTTCAGTTGAAGGGTAAATTAATAGAAGTGTTACCGGCAGTTCACACCGTACCAGCAGTGGGCTTCGCCGTGACAGCGGGAACCGGTTGCTGGGTTTTTTCAGGCGATACTGAACGAAACCCGGCGTTCTGGAAGCGTGTGAACGAGCTCAACATCGCCATGCTGGTGATAGAAACAGCCTTTAGCAATCGCGAAAAAGAGCTGGCAAAACTCAGTTTGCATTTGTCGCCTGTGGTGTTGGCCAGTGAACTTGACAATATCCACCGGGACAAAAAATACCCCATTTACATCACCCATACCAAACCTGCCGAAACGTCTTTGATCATGGCGGAGATCCAAAAGTTTGACGAGACAGCGGTCAACGGCCCGAATGTGACGCATGACATCCGATGGTTGCGTGCCGGGCAGGAATTCGAGTTATGAATGCCGTGCTGAAGCCGCCGGTCGTTGAGAAGCCACGCGATCAGGCTTTTCTTGACTCGCAGAAGTTGCCTGCGGAAAAGCGGGGCACGACATTTGAAGCTTTGTTTTACCGTGCGTTGCAGCAGGTTACCGCGCGCATTCATGAAACGGACAACCTTGATCAGCTGATGCTGGATGCCAGCCAAGACATTTGCAAGTTGTTCAACGCCGACCGGCTCACCTTGTATGCGGTGACAGACGACAAAACAGCCATCGTCTCCAAAATCAAGACCGGGCTCAACAGCAGCCGCGATTTGAAACTGCCGGTGTCACCGCAAAGCCTGGCTGGCTATGCTGCCTTCAGCCGCCAATTGATCAACTTAGCCGATGTTTATGACGACGCTGCGCTGAAGCAAATCCATCCAGCGTTGACCTTCCTGAAAGAGGTGGACAAACGCTCCGGCTACCGTACCCGGGAAATGTTAGTGGCTCCGGTGATGGAAGGCGAAACTCTGCATGGCGTATTGCAGATCATTAACAACAAAAGCAACCAGCCTTTCAGCGAACTTGAAGTGGAAGGGGTATCTCAACTGTGCAAAACCTTGGGCACCGCGATTCGGCAGCGCATGCACAAGCCCGAGGAGGTGCAGCGCAAAGTCGCTAGCAAGTTTGACGGCCTGGTCGCCGATGGTGTGATCACCCGAGAAGAACTCCAGCAATGCGTGGAAGAAGCGCGCAATGAGAGCCAGAGCGTCGAGCACGTTCTGATGTCAAAATTCAGGGTCAAACCAGCCCAAATTGGTCCGTCATTGGCCAAGTTTTTTGGTGTTCCGTATGAGGCGTTCAAACCAGGGCGCCTGAAAGTCGATCATCTGCACGGAGCCCTAAAACGGGACTTCGTTACAGGGCAGGGCTGGATGCCCATTGAAGACTCACCCGAAGGTTTGGTCATCATGTGCACCGATCCGGAGGCCGTTCGGGGCTCGCGCGTAGTACCACAGGTTTTTTCCAAGTTCAACAAATTTTCCTATCGGGTCACAACACTGACTGAGTTTCAGGAAACGTTGGATCAGATCCTTGGAGGAATGACCGACACCGGCTCCATCGACGACATGCTGGCCGACATGGATGGCGGGCCTTTGGAGGATGGTTCAGGCGAAGACAACTCGCTGGAGTCGGCCGCCGCAGACAACGAGCTGGTGAAATTTGTCAACAAGGTCATCATTGATGCCTATCACCAGAAAGTGTCCGATATCCACATCGAGCCCATGCCGGGCAAGTTCAAGACCGGTATTCGGTTTCGCATTGACGGCAGCTTGATGCCCTACATCGAAGTGCCTGCTCATTTCCGGCAGGCCATGGTGACGCGCCTCAAGATCATGTGCGATCTGGATATTTCTGAGCGTCGCAAACCTCAAGACGGCAAGATCAAGTTCAAAAAGTATGGGCCGCTAGACATTGAATTACGGGTTGCCACGATACCGTCTGCGGGCGGTGTTGAAGACGTGGTGATGCGGATTTTGGCTGCCGGTGAGCCCATCCCGCTGGAAAAGCTCGGCCTGACGCCGCACAACAACAAACGCGTCATCCAGACCGTTGAAAAACCTTATGGGTTGTTTTATGTGTGCGGCCCTACCGGTTCCGGGAAAACCACGACGCTGCATTCCATCCTCAAGCATTTGAACAAGTCTGACACCAAGATATGGACGGCCGAGGATCCGGTTGAGATCACGCAAAAAGGTTTGCGTCAAGTCCAGATCAATAAAAAGGCCGGTATCGATTTCGCCCTGGTGATGCGGGCCTTCTTGCGCGCAGACCCTGACATCATCATGGTCGGTGAGTCGCGTGATAAAGAAACCGTGTCGATGGGTGTCGAAGCGTCACTCACGGGTCACCTGGTGTTCTCCACCTTGCATACCAACTCGGCGCCAGAATCCATCACTCGTTTGTTGGACATGGGTATGGACCCCTTCAACTTTGCAGACGCGCTGCTGGGTATTTTGGCGCAACGCCTGGCCAAAAAACTGTGCGACTGCAAGGAATCGTATGCGCCAGAAGGTTCCGAGCTGAAGAAATTTGTTGCCGAATACGCTGAAGAATTGCGCCACTCCAAGGCCTGGAAGGCCGACTATGACGGTGAAATGCAAAAACTCATCGACAGCTGGGTCGAACTCTATGGTCAGGATGGGTCGCTCCGGTTTTACCGCAGCAAAGGTTGCGACAAATGTAACAACACGGGTTACAAAGGGCGCATTGGCTTGCATGAACTTTTGATAGCTGATGATGATGTGAAAAAACTCATCCAGGAGCGGGCCCGGGTTGCCGAAATCTTTGTTGCAGCCGTGGAAGGTGGCATGCGCACCCTGAAAATGGATGGCATGGAAAAAATCATGATGGGTTTGACGGATCTGAAAATGGTTCGGCAAGTCTGCATCAAGTGACAATTCTTGTCTGTTGACTGACATTTATAGGCGAAATTTTGCAAATTGCAATGAAAATGATGCCGCCAGCGTCCAAATAGGTAAAAAATTAGCAAAAACGGTGAAATTTCCGTTGGCACGGCGATTGCTTTATTTCAATGTCAGTTTTATTTTTTTAACCTAGGAGTTTTCAATGAAGCGTTCCATGCAAAAGGGTTTCACCCTGATCGAGTTGATGATTGTGGTTGCGATTATTGGTATTTTGGCGGCAGTTGCTTTGCCTGCTTACCAAGACTACACCAACCGCGCCAAAGCCTCTGAGGTGATTTTGGCGGCCAGCGGTGCCCGTACTTGTGTGACAGAAGCAGTGTCGACCAACGGTGCCAACAGCCTGGATGCTTGCGCCACTGGTTTTGTTGCAACGGGGCGTGCCAAAGCGATTTCCGTTGGTGCAACAACCGGTGTCATTGTCGTTAGTGGCGACATCCTTGCAGCTAGCGATTTCAACGTCACGCTTTCGCCAACTATTTCAGGCAATGCTATTTCGCTGTGGGCTTGTACTTCAAGCAATGCAAAATGGGCGCCTTCTTCTTGCAAATAAGCACTTAGTTGTCGCATAAAAAGGGAGCTTGGCTCCCTTTTTTTTGTCTAGGATGTAGGGAGGCAGACTTTACATGTCGACTAAAACAATGAGCCCTTTTTGGCTGATGGCTGCTTCGTTTTGTGCGTCGCTGGGGTGGTTGCTTCCCAACAATTTTCCGCCATGGCTGTCTTTCCATAAAGAGGCTTGGGTCGCAGTCATGCTTCTTGTTTCTTCATTTTGGGTATTGACCAAAATGAAAAGCGAGACTCATTTGCACCACCTGACGCTGGTCGTGGCATTTTGCGCCCTCATTCCCTGGGCCCAGTATGCAGGCACCATGATCCCGTTGTTTGGGGATGCGTGGATTCAGTGCCTCTATTTAACGGGCTTTGCCCTGGCTTTGATGGTTGGTGACAAGTGGGAACGAGAAACTTCCAGCCAGTGCGCCGATTTTGTATTTTTAGCCGTTGGAGTGGCCTCGGTCGTGTCAACCGGTATGCAAATGCACCAATGGTTGGCATTGAAAACTGAAGCAAGTTTCTGGATTTTGAGTAACGGTTTGCCCAATAGGTACTATGCCAACCTCGCTCAACCCAACTTGCTGTCGTCGCTTCTTTTGATGGGGGTATTGGCCTGTTTTTGGGGATACTACCGCCAAAAAATGGCTGGCTGGTTAGCGGTTGCGGTTGCTGCTTTCCTGCTCTTTGGCGTAGTCCTGACGTCCTCACGTACGGCCTGGATCAGTATATTGATACTGGCACTGAGCACTTACCGACTCCATGGAAAAATGCCTGCGGGCATGAAACGGTGGATTGTTCCAGCTCTCGCAGCGGGTTTTTATATATGTGCCTTGTCCATGCCCTGGATCAACCAGTTTCTGGATATTCCAGAGCACGATTTTTCATTGGAACTTCGAGGCATCCAAGACACGGCCAGGCTGGAAGGGTGGCGGATGTTGCTGGATGCCGCTTCGCTTCAACCTTGGCTTGGATTTGGTTGGGGCCAGATCGCGCAGGCCACGTTCTCGGTCGTGGAGAATTATCCTGTGCAGCTTGGCATATTCACCCATGCGCACAATTTGATCCTGGATCTTGTTTTGTGGAATGGTTATCCGCTAGGCTTGGCGCTGGCCGGGTATGTGGGATGGTGGGTCTGGTGTGTTCTAAAGCAGTCAAATGATGTTAGGCAATACCCGGCAATTGGCGTCTTGGTAGTCTTGGGTATCCACGCATTGCTGGAATTCCCATTGATGTACGCCTACTTCCTCTTGCCATTGGGCCTGTTGTTAGGGACATTAAATTCAACCCTGGGCTTCCGTCCGGTCTTCATCGTGAGCGCGAGGTGGGGGATCGCGGTTTGGGCCCTGGTGGCGGTCGCGCTGACAGTCACGATTCGGGACTATCTGCGCGTAGAAACCAGCTTCTATGGACTGAGGTTCGAGAACCGTGGCATACCTTCGCCGATTCCGAAAACACCGCCGGACGTTATTGTCTTGACGCAATGGCGGGATGTGATCGCGTTTTCAAGAAACATACCGCGTACCGGCTTGAGTCAGGCGGAACTTGAGCATATGCGCGGGATTGTCAAAACGGTGCCGACACCCTTAACCATGAATCGACTGGCGGCAAATCTAGCCCTGAACAACCAGCCAGCCGAAGCCATTAAATGGCTAACTATCGGCTGCAAAACCTATCCAGAAGCAATTTGCCGCTCAATGCAAGCGCGCTGGCAGCAAGAGGCGGTCGCCCACCCCCAAATGGCGGCTGTGCCGTGGCCCAAAATACACTACAAACCGTAGATTCACTTATTTGTTGATGGTTGCTGGAGCTTTTGGTATGCCATCTCGGCTGCCGCTGCTATTCGCATTTGTTTTGTTGATCGTTCCCTGGATCAACCCTATCGCCACGGGGCCGTCTGCTGCTGTTCTTCCTTGGTTGGTCGCCTGTGGGTGTGGTGGGGTACTGATGCTGATTCAAAGCAATCGCCTTGAGCAGCTTGTAGCTACTTCCTGGTTGGCATCTGCCCTGCTCAGTGCGGGGTTCGGGTTGATTCAATATACCGGCCATGCAACGCACCTGATGGGCTTGATCAATGCATCCCAAATCGGTGAAGCCTTCGCCAACCTGCGGCAACGCAACCAGTTCGCGTCATTGACCAACGTCGGCTTGCTGGCTTTGGTTTACCTCGTTCAAACCCGGGCGGGCACTTCCCGCAGGTTCACTATCGGTGCGGTAGCCGCCGCAGTGCTTTTGGGTGTCGGCAACGCCGCCTCATCCTCCCGCACTGGGTTGCTGCAATTAACTGTATTGACCGGTGTTCTGATTTTTTGGGGCTCCTGGCGCTTGCCCGCCGTTAGGCGTTTGCTTTGGGCTGCAGTGGCGGGTTATGGTGTGGCGACGATCATGCTGCCGCTGCTCATTGGTGCCGAACTGGCCACCAGTGGCATGCTGGGCCGTCTCAACGACACGGGTATGGCCTGCCAAGGCAGGCGGGTTTTATGGGGCAATGTGTTGACCCTGATTGCGCAAAAACCTTGGCTAGGCTGGGGTTGGGGCGAACTTGATTTCGCGCATTTCATGACGCTGTACCCCGGCGATCCGAGTGCCCGGTTTTGCGATATTCTGGACAATGCGCACAACCTGCCCTTGCACCTGGCCGTCGAGCTGGGCGTTCCATTTGCGGCGTTGTTTTGCATGGGGCTGGCCAGCTTGATCGGTTGGCTGCGGCCTTGGAGCGATCAAAACCCGGTGCGCCAAATGGCATGGGGCGTGTTGTTGATGATTGGTTTGCACAGCCTGCTCGAGTACCCCTTGTGGTACGGACCATTTCAAATGGCCGTGGTTTTGTGCGTGTTGATGCTGTGGCAAACCCACTATCTGCGGGGCCGCGCAAGTGTTGCCCGCCTTCAAATCATTTCGGGGAGTGGTGCGGAAGGCTTTGAGCAGCCGCCGTCCCATCAGCAGCAAGCACCATTTTTGGATCTCTTAACCCAAGGCTTAAGAAAAAATGGCCCTTTTGTTCACATAGCTATTGTATTATCAGCTATATTAATAATAGCGTTTACTGGCTACGCGATGTGGGACTATCACCGCGTCAGCCAGATTTACCGTGTTCCATCTGAACGGTCTGCAGCCTACCGATACAACACCATGGAAAAAATAAGGGG
>JANOWY010000005.1:0-24058 GCA_031418135.1 Rhodoferax sp.
TGCAGTTTCTGGGTTTCGCAGAGGTCGGCACCATCGATTATTTTGGCAAAAAAGCCTATGGCAATCCGGCGGATGTCAAAGGCATCAAGGTGGGTTCCTATGCAAACAAGTCCTCTGAAATCTACAACCGTACCGTCGGCAGCAACCCGATCCCGCTGGGTTTGCCCGAATGGATTCCGTCCATTCAAACCGGGCTGGTGGAGGTGATTGGCTCCCCGATCACCTTTGCCTTGCCTTCAGGACTGACCAAGGTGGCACCGGTAGCCACCCGGGTAGGGCTTTATGACTCGGCTTCCTATACGCTGATGAACAAGGCGGCCTATGACAAGCTCGGAAAAGACCTGCAAGATGCTCTGTTGCGCGCGATTGCTCGCAACAGCTCGGCCAAGATGCGCGTTGAAGTGCGGGGTTTTGAGAACACCCTGTATGGCATGCACGAGAAGGCCGGTGGCCAGGTTGTCAATGTCACCCAAGCCCAACGCGATGCCTGGCGCGCCGCCACAGAGCCCATGTACCCTGTGCTGGTAAAGGAAACCGGGGGCAATGCCGAGGCCTTTTTCGCGGTGATGGAAGCAGGCCGTAAAGCCTGCGCAAAATAATCAAATCCGGGATTGCCAAGACGCGTGGGCGACAAATCAAGCGTAAACGAAGTTTGAACGGGTGTAAACCATTAAGGCACCGGTTGGTGCACAGGGTTATAAACAAGGTGTCGGTAAAACCATTTAGGAGCACTATCCATGAAAAAAACATCCATCGTTGCGGCCATTGCGGCATTTTTGGGCATGGCCCTGTTGTCCCCCGTTGCGCAAGCGCAAGCCAAAGTCGAGCTGCGCTATAGCTCCGGTGCACCGCCGACCGGCAACCCTTGGGTCACGCAGATCAATCGTTTGGTCAAAGATGTTGAGGAAGAAAGCAAGGGAGAGATAAAAGTACAGACATTCCTCAATTCACAACTGGGTAGTGAGCAAGACACCGTTTCACAAGTGGCCCGCGGCCGTATCGACATGGGTGGCTACTCCAGCGGTGCAGCGGCGCAGATCGTGCCAGAGATGGCGCTGATCGTCATGCCCATGTACTGGAAAAACACCGCTGAGTTTGATTGCACCCTGGACAACCACCTGTTCAAACCTTTGCAGGAGCTGTTTGCAAAGAAAGGCGTGCAGTTCGTCGGGTGGAGCGAAGTAGGCAATATCGACTTGTGGGGGAAAAAACCATATCTGTCTCCCAAAGATTTGCAGGGTGTTAAGGCGGCCATTTATCCTAACAAGACTCAGCAGCTTTTTTATTCCACCAATGGAGCCAACCCGAACCCTTTGGGTCTTCCCGAGTGGATCCCGGCTTTCCAGACCGGACTCGCTGAAGTCGTTTTCACGACGATTACCTCGGCTTTACCCATGGGTCTATCGAAATCGGCCACGGTGGCCACACGGGGCTTTTACGATTCTCCCGGCCTCACGCTCATGAACAAAGCGACCTACGACAAGCTGTCCAAGCCGCACCAGGAAGCCATTCAGCGTGCCGTCGCGCGTCACACGACGGACAAGCTGCGTGGTGAAGTGCGTGGGTTTGAGAATGTGCTGTTTGGCATGCATGAAAAAGCGGGTGGCCAAGCAGTCACGCTCACACCCGAGCAGCGGGCTGTTTGGCGAAAATCGCTTGAGTCGGTCTATCCGCAGATCGTCAAAGATATCGGCGGCGATTCTGAAAAGATCTTCGCCGCTATGGAGTCGGGTGCCAAGGCCTGTAACAAGTAGGGCTTGCCCATGACCGACGCAATAGTTGCGCCCAATTTGGCGCAAGCGCCCGCTTGGGCCGTGAAACTCAGCGGCGGATGGCATCGCACCGAAAATGTGATCGCCGTCTGCGCCTACGGCCTGATCGCCACGCTGTTGGTGCTGGATGTAGCTGGGCGCGAACTGCTCGGCCCCGTGTTCAAGCTGTTTGACATTAAAGCGTCATCAGGCATTTATGGTGCCCAAAAAGCCTCTGTCTATGCCTTGGTGCTTGCCAGCTTCTGCGGTATTGGTATTGCCACAGCAACGGGCAGCCACTTGGTGCCGCGGCTGGGCTTTGGGTGGGTGCCTGCCAGTTGGGGCCCTCGCATGGATCGCCTAGCGGATGTACTGACGGGCCTGTTCATGGTGGGCGTGGCTTTTTACGGATATGTATTTGTGTCCTCCGCATTTACCACGGGTCTTCGGGCGCAGGCGTTCAACCTGCCGGTATGGCCGTTCCAAGTGGCGATTCCCTTGGGATTCCTCTCTGCGGCAGTGCGCTATTTCATATACGCCGCGTGGCCGAGTTTGCGGCCCTTGCCGCCTGAGTTTCAAGAATAAGGCAACCCATGACCGCTGGACTGCTTTTACTTGCGTTTGTGTTGTTTGCCTTGTTGTTCAGGCAACCTCTGATTGTCATTCTGCTGGGCGCGTGCGCCTTTGTGCAGATGACCTGGGGCAAGGGACAGCTTGACTACATCATTGAAGACATGTGGGTTGGACTGGACAAGGAACTCATTTTGTCCATCCCTCTTTTCATCCTGTGCGGCAATGTGATGACACAAGGCAGCACGGCCAAACGATTGATCGACATCTTGGCGGCGCTAACCCGTCCACTGCCCGGCGGATTGGCGATTGCAGCCATTCTGAGCTGCGGAATTTTCGCGGCGATATCGGGCTCCAGCATTGTCACCATGCTGGCCATCGGCAGCGTGATGTACCCAGCCATGAGAGCGGCTGGATACGACAACAAGTTTGCCTTGGGTACCATCATGTCCGGCGGCACGTTGGGTATCATCATCCCACCTTCCATCCCGATGATCATCTACGGGCTGGTGACAGAGGCATCTGTCACCGACCTGTTCACCGCTGGCGTGGGCCCTGGCATCTTTTTGCTGGGGGTATTCTCCGTTTATGCGTTGTGGGTCAACCGCCGCATGCCCCGGGAGAAATTCAGCAGCGCCGAATTCGCCACGGCATGTAGACGTGGCCTCTGGGCATTGATGATGCCCGTCATATTGCTGGGCGGCATCTACACCGGTTATTTCACTGCCACCGAAGCTGCGGCAGTGGCGCTGGTCTACGCGCTGTTTGTGGAGATCAAAATCCATAAAGAGTTGAAATTGACCGACTTCTACAAGGTTGTGCTGGAAGCCGCCAAACTCGGCGGCTCGCTGTTCCCGGTGCTGGCAGTTGCCTTGAGCCTGAACCTGATTTTGATCGAGCACCGCATCCCCACGCAGATGGTGGAGATCATGCAAAGCTACATAAGCAGCCCGCTGATGTTCATGTTGTTGGTCAATCTGCTGCTGCTGGTCGTCGGCTGCCTGATGACAACGGGTGAAGCCATCCTGATCCTGGCACCACTCTTGGCACCCATGGCTCAAGCATATGGATATGACAAGATCACGTTCGGCATCATCATGATCCTGAACTTGGAAATCGGCTACCTGACACCGCCGGTAGGGCTGAATCTCATTGTCGCCATGTCAGCATTCAAACAGCCGTTTGGCGTGCTGGTCAAAGCCGCGCTGCCTTACATCGCATTGATGATGATTTGCTTGGCGATTATTGTCTGGCAGCCGTGGATAGCCATGTACCTGGTCAACGGCAAGTTCTGATTCGCCCCAAACTGGCGCGATAGGGCGTTACCGCGCCTACTCTCACGCCAGTTTGGAACGAATCACGCACATTCAATCAAATCGCGCACCAACTCCCCTATTGCAAGGGCGCTGGTCAGGCCGGGTGACTCGATTCCAAACAGGTTGACGAGCCCTGGTACTCCGTGGTCGGCTGGGCCCTGGATCATGAAATCACGCGCCACTTCATGGGGTGGGTTGATTTTGGGACGGATGCCGCAGTAGCCAGGAATCAGCGAGCCGTCTTTCAGGTCGGGCCAGTACTTTCGCACCTCGGCGTAAAACCCTTCGCCGCGCAGCGGGTCCACCGTCAGGTCATCAGCCGACTCAACCCACTGCACGTCCGGCCCGAATTTGGCCTGGCCGCCCATGTCCAACGTCAGATGAACACCCAGCCCCGCCGCCTGCGGCACGGGATAAATCAGCCGCGAGAAAGGCGACCGGCCAGTAAGCGTGAAGTAGTTGCCTTTGCAGAAATGGGCGGGCGGCAGGCTGGTCGCATCAAGACCCGCAAATTTCCCGGCCAAAGCCACAGCCTGCAGACCGGCTGAGTTGACAACTGTGCTAGCCAGCAGGCGGGTACCGTCGGCAGTTACTAGTTCGATATGCCCGGACAGGCAAGCTGCCCGAACTACCGGCGAATGAAAGATCGCCAGGCCGCCGGCGTTTTCAAGATCGCCTTGCAGTGCCAGCATGAACGCGTGGCTGTCGATGATTCCGGTGCCGGGCGAATGGATTGCGGCGACACAGGCCAGGGCCGGCTCCATGGCAAGGGCCTGATCACGCGTCAACAATACCAAACCATCATCACCCACCACGCCATTTTGACGGGCCTTGTTGATGATGCCTTGCAGTTGAGGTAATTGGGTATCGTCGGTGGCCACCAGCAATTTGCCGCAGCGCTTGTGTGCAATGCCCCGTTCACTGCAGTAAGCATAGAGCAACTGCTTACCTTGCACACACAGCCGCGCCTTCAGTGAACCGGGAGTGTAATAAATGCCCGCATGAATGACTTCGCTGTTGCGTGAGCTGACACCGGTGCCTATGCCCTCCTGCGCTTCCAGCACCAGCACCTCGCGCCCAGCCAAGGCCAGGGCCCGCGCGACCGCCAATCCCACTACGCCAGCGCCAACGACAACACAGTCAACGCGCTCGCCAACCAACGCATCTGCTTCGCCACCCGCCATTCCAGTCAAAATCCCCTCGGATCAGTTTGGAGCAACAACTCGACCAGTGAACGCAAATTTAGTTTTAACTCAGCATGGATGGGCAACAATTCTCGTGTCTCTTCGTTCATGTACAAGCGGCGGTTGATTTCCACCTGGATGCTGTGGCGATGCTGTGCCGGGTTGCTGTAACGCCGCACCAGCTCCACGCCCTTGTACGGGTGGTTGTAAGAAACACTGTAGCCCAGGCCCTCTAGGTGCTTACAAACCAGCCGGGACAGCGCGGCGCAGGAGGTGGTTCCATCGCGGTCTCCAATGACAAAATCGGCATGGACCAAACCGGGGAATTCCGTTGCCGATGACGATGCCACCGCCGGCATCGAATGGCAATTGAGGTGGATGCTGTACCCATGCCGCTGATGGGCCGAATCAATGGCGCTCGCCACCGCGGCGTGGTAGGGCTGCCACCGGTCGCGCAGGCGCGCCTGCACTTCGGTCACGCTGAGCTGTCGCTGGTAGATTGCCTCACCGTCATCCGTGGTCCGCCAGATCAGGCCCTTGCCAATTTTGATTTTGGCGAGAAACACGCCGCCTGTCGCCACTTCGCCCGGCCAAGCACCATCGATCATCCCGACATCCAGTTCAGAAGGGTGGCGGTTGGCATCCAGGTAACTGCGCGGAAACAAGGCCTCGACCCAGGCCACACCCAGTGCCGGCGCGAAGTCATACAGTTTTTCAACGTGCGTGTCTTCGGCACGCCGCAAAACCGCGAAGTCACTGGCATGGTTGAAATCGGTCGGGTAATCGGTGCCGCTGTGCGGAGAGTCCAGCACCAGATGCGATTCCCCGTGGAGATGGACGACTGCTGAATTGGAAGTGTTCATGGATTGACCTGACGACTTGTACACATGGTGCTACCTGCTCGGTGTTATTCCGCCTTGACATCGGCATCTTTGACGAGTTTGACCCAAAATTTGGCATCTTCCACGAGGAAATTCATAAAATTTTCAGGCGATGCAGACAGGGAAACCTCTGTACCTTCCCGCGCCAAAGCCGCTTTTACCGCCGGTTGTGACAACGCTTGTTGGGTCGCGTCAAACAGGCGCTTCATCACGGCAGGCGGTGTGCCGGCCGGTACAAAAAATCCGTACCAAAACTCGATGCTGTAGGCCGGCAGCCCGGCCTCGGCCATGCCCGGCAAATCGGGAACCAGTGCGTTGCGCTCCTTGCTGGTAACTGCCAGCCCTTTGAGACGGCCCGCCTGCACCATGGGCAACACCGACGGTGGTGTACCAAACGTCAGTTGGGTGTCGCCAGCCACCACCGATTGAATCGCCGGTGCGCCGCCCCTGAACGGAATATGCTGCATCTTGACATTGGCAATCTGGCTAAAAAGCGCTGCGCCCAGATGGGGAGCCGATCCGTTGCCCGATGTGGCGTAGTTCAAAGTCCCCGGCGCAGCTTTTGCCCGCGCCACCAATTCGCGGACTGACGATATTCCGGTGGCCACATTGGCGGCAATCACCAGTGGTGAACTGGTCACTTTGCTGATGGGCAGCAGGTCTTTGGCGGTGTAGCCCAACTTGGGGTTCAATGCCGGATTCACGGAGATTGCCGCCGGACTGGCGATCAGCACCGTGTAGCCATCTGGCGCGGCTTTCGCCACTGCGTCCGCAGCAATGCTGGAGCCCGCACCGGCTTTGTTGTCAACCACAATAGTCTGGCCCAGCACCCGTCCTAGTGAATCACCTACTGTCCGGGCCACATAATCCGCAGCGCCGCCCGGTGCAAAACCGACCACCAGCTTGATCGGTTTGTTCGGGTAATCGCCGACTTGCGCCAACGCCAAGGTTGGCAATACCACCAGCAGACCGATGCCCCACCATTTCAAACTATTCATGGGTTTGCCTTGCAGATTCGGCCCATTTAACGCGGCCTCGTTCAAACTAAACCATTGAGCACAATTTTGCCGACCTGTTGGTTGCTGTCCATGTAGGCTTTCGCTTGCGCCAAGTGCTCAAACGCAAAGCTTTTGTCGACCAGCGGTTTGAAGCGCCCCTGCGCGATCATGGGTAACACCTGCGAGCGGAAGGCGGGCAGACTATGGGCCTTTTGCTCAGCACTGCGCAGTTTGTTGGAGACGCCAAACAAGGTCAGCCGCTTGGCGTGTAATGCCTCAATATCCATGGCACCGCCCATCACGCCATCAACATAACCGACGGTGGCCAAACGGCCCTCAAACGCCATGCTTTTGACACATTCCGCGAACACCGAGCCGCCAACCGCGTTGACCACCAGATTGACTCCTTTGCCGCCAGTTGCCCGCATCACCGCATCATGAAAATCGGGCGTGCGGGTGCACACGCCCACATCCAAACCCAGTGTTTGAAGGCGATCAAGCTTGGTTTGTGAACCCGACGTTCCAATCACTTTGGCGCCCAAGGCCTTGGCCAATTGAAGCGAGCCGACCCCAACGCCCGATGTCGCACCTGCCAGCAACACCCAGTCGTCGCGCTGAAGTTTGCCTTGCAGCACCAGCATGTCAAACACCACCAGCAGCACCAACGGAATGCTGGCTGCCTCTTGCCAATTCACAGGGGCGGGCATGGCCATGGCTTCCCGCTCGTCCATCAGCACGAATTCGGCGAATGCGCCGGGGCAGCGTCCTAGTACTTTGTCGCCCACTTTGAACTGCGTGACAGAGGCGCCGCAGGCAACCACGTCGCCAGCAGCCTCCATGCCAACTGCTTTGGCACCAGTGCCTTTGCTGTGCAAGCCGTGCGCCAGAATGAATTCGCCCCGGTTGAGGCTGGCGGCACGCATGCGCACCAGCAGTTGGCTGGGGCCAGGCTCGGGCTGCTGCGTTTCTTTCAATTCAAGCGTCGCAACACCGTCGGCCACCTGCATCCACCATGATTTCATCGTTTTGCCCATCACACGCCCCTGAAGACGGGTCTGCGTTTCTCCATGAAAGCCTTGCGGCCTTCGGCGTAATCAGCGCTTGCGAAGCAGCTTTGAATCAACTGTTGGCACAACGCGAAATCCAACTCGGGGGAAGGCTTCAAAATCTGCGCCGTGATGGCTTTGCCGGCCCGCACAGTGAGCGGCGCGTTGTCTGCCAGCGCCCGGGTGTACTCCACCAGCAAACCAGGCAACCCGTCGGGTGCGCAAATCCGGGTCACCAGTCCCAGCGCCAGGGCCTCGGTTGCATCAATCTTGCGGGCTGTATAAAACAGGTCTTTTGCCGCACCGGGGCCAATCAAGTCAACCAGATTTTTCATGGCCGAATAGCGATATCCAAGACCTAATTTGGCCGCAGGAACTGAAAATACAGAGTCTGTCGAAGCAATACGGATGTCGCAGCTGATCGCCACATTCACTCCACCGCCAATGCAATACCCCTGAATGCACGAAAGCGTAGGAACCTGGCAGTTATAAATCGCCATCAAGGCGGTCTCGGCCATTTCTTCGTAGCGCGCCACGGCCTCGCGCGCGGCCCGCATGTCCTCAAACTGGGAAATGTCGGCGCCCGAGACAAAGGCCTTTTCTCCTGCGCCTGAAAACACCACCAAACGGATGCTGCCATCTCGTTCAGCCTGCGCCAGCAAGGCGGGGACGGCCTCCCACATGTCAACCGACAATGCGTTGTGCCTGGCCGGGTTGTTGAAACGGATGTGCAAGGTACTGGCCTCGACCCAGGCCTGCACACGCTCAGTGGGTGATACATAAGCTGCGGCTGACAGGACGCTGGTTGTCATCAATACACCTCTCGTTGTTTCATGTTGACCAACTCACTGACCGAATAACCCAGCTCCTGCAAAACCTCATCTGAATGTTCTCCTCTTCGGGGCGCGGTTCGCGCGATGCTGCTGGGCGTACGTGAAAGTGTCATGGGTTGCCCGACCAATTTTTGAGGCCCGTGGAGGGGCGACACCACGTTGTGCACCAGACCCAAATGCCGGATTTGTGCGTCTTCAAACATCTCCTGCAGGTTGTTGATCAAGCCACAGGCTACGCCGCCCTGGTTGAGCAAGTCAATCCAGTAGGCCTTGTCATTCGTTGCCAGGCGCTGGTTGATCTGCAGATTGAGTGCTTCACGGTTGACCGAGCGCCCGTCTTTGCTTTTGAACCGGTCGTCTGTCACCCATTCGGGCGCGCCCAGAATGTCGCAAAAACGCTCCCAGATTTTGGAACCAAAAACCGCAATATTGATGTAGCCATCACGCGCCTTGTAAACGCCAGTGGGGATGCTGGTCGGATGGAAATTGCCCGCCTGCCCCGGCTCGTCACCATCAATCAGCCAACGCGAGGTTTGAAAATCCATCATGTAAACCATCGACTCCAGCAGCGAGGTGTGCAGCCATTGCCCTTTGCCGGAAACCTCGCGCTCCAACAGCGCCATCAAAACCCCTTGGGCAGCAAACAGGCCGGCACACAAATCAGCAATCGGCAGCCCCACCCGCATCGGCCCGTGCCCGGGCTCTCCGGTCACTGACATCAGGCCACCCATTCCCTGGGCAATCTGGTCGAAACCCGGCCGCCCGGCCAGCGGCCCGGTTTGGCCAAAGCCGGAGATGCTGGCGTAAACCAATCGGGGATGCATTTTGCTCAGCGTGTCGTAGTCGATACCCAGACGGTGCTTTACATCGGGCCGAAAATTTTCGATCACCACATCAGCGCTTTGAATCAACCGCTTCAAGGCCGCAATTCCCTCTGGCGCTTTGAGGTTCAGCGTTACCGAACGCTTGTTCCGGTGGGTATATTGGTAGTCAGACCCGTCCTGCCCACCCAGGGTGTCATCGCCCCGCATGTGTTCAGGCATCTGCACCTGAATCACATCGGCACCCCAGTCGGCCAATTGGCGGCAGGCAGTAGGTCCGGAACGAACTTGGGTCAGGTCGACGACCCTAAAACGCTGCAGTGCGGATGATGCGGGAATGTGTGGCATTGAGTGGGTCGGGAAGTCAGAGGATTGACTATAGCTGGTGGACACAATACATCGGCGGCATTTGCCAGTTCAATCCAAAACCTGTCCAATTAGCCAAGAACTTATGGCATAATTAAAGGCTTTCCTGACGCAAAAGCCCAGTGCCTTTTGTCAGCGACAGGGCGGTTAGCTCAGGGGTAGAGCACAGCATTCACACTGCTGGGGTCGGAGGTTCGAAACCTCCACCGCCCACCAATTTTCACATCACCCGGTTTTTCAGCTTTCAGGCTGGGATGAAGCGCGAAATTGTTTTGCCGCCGCTGGCTTTGTCAATTTCGCCAAGCACCGTTTCGTGGGCTGAGCACTCAGCTTCACTGGCCTTCAACACCGGCAAATCCAGGGTCGAAAAATCAACCCGCACCATGCGGCTGCCCACACCTTCGGCTTGATGCGCCTCCATGATCAGCGCGTCCTGCCCGCGGGTCAGGTTGATAAAAACGTCGGCCAGCAGTTCAGCGTCCAGCAAGCCGCCATGCAGTGTGCGGCCGGAGCGGTCTACACCCAACCGGTCGCACAGTGCGTCCAGGCCGTTACGTTTGCCAGGGTAAAGCTCCTTGGCCATGGCCAGGGAGTCCACCACCTGGCTGACATGGGTCTTGAAAGCCGGGAGGCCAGCGAGCGACAGTTCCTTGTTCAGAAAACCCAGGTCAAAGGGCGCGTTATGGATGACGATTTCTGCGCCAGAAACATAGGCCAGAAATTCGTCAACAATGGCTTCAAAAGCAGGTTTGTCACTCAAAAATTCCGTGGTGATTCCATGGATTTTGAGCGCTTCTTCATGGCTGTCACGCCCCGGATTCACATAGAAGTGTTTGTTATTGCCGGTCAGCTTGCGGTTGACCAGTTCCACACAGCCAATTTCGATCAGCCGGTCGCCTTGATCGGGGTAAAGGCCAGTGGTTTCTGTATCTAAAAATATTTGGCGCACGGTGAATGTCCGGAGTCAATGGTTTTCTTTGGCGTGATTGATGGAGTATCTAGGAATCTCAACTGTCACATTTTGTTGGGCCAATATGGCCTGACAGGACAACCTCGAATTGGGCTCCAGGCCCCAGGCCCGATCCAGCAGATCTTCTTCGTTTTCGTCCAGTTCATTCAACGACCGAAAGCCGTCCCGCACGATCACGTGGCAGGTGGTGCAGGCGCAGCTCATGTCGCAGGCATGTTCGATATTGATGTGGTTGTCCAGCAGCGCCTCACAAATCGAGGTGCCCACAGGCGCAGTCACTTGTGCGCCTTGGGGGCAGTAATCAGGATGGGGCAAGATGGTGATGACGGGCATGGGGAAGATTGTCGGTGCGTATTAAACCTGGCTGATGTTTTTGCCCGCCAGGGCCTGTTGGATGCCTCGGTTCATGCGTTGAGCGGCAAAAGCTTCAGTGCCATTGGCCAAGGCTTTCGCGGCGGCTTCAATTGCTGCGGCATCAGGGGCGCTTTTCAGCGAGGAATTGAGCGCTGCCATGAATTTATCGATATCACCCCGCTCTGGCGCCGACAACAAATCGCCGTCCGCGTCCAGCGCCGATTGTGTGGCCAGCAGCATGCGGTCTGCATCAACCCTCGCTTCGGCCAGCGCCCGGGCCTGCATGTCGCTTTGGGCGGTTGAGAAACTGTCTTTCAGCATTTGCGCAATCTGATCGTCTGCGAGCCCGTAGGTTGGCTTCACGTCGATCTGGGCCTCAACCCCGCTGACCTGCTCTTTGGCGGCCACGTTCAGCAATCCATCGGCATCCACTGTGAATGTCACCCGGATGCGGGCCGCACCGGCCACCATGGGCGGAATGCCACGAAGCTCAAACCGCGCCAGGCTGCGGCAATCCACCACCAGATCCCGCTCACCCTGCACCACATGCAGCGCCAGCGCCGTTTGGCCATCTTTGTAAGTGGTGAAGTCTTGCGCCATCGCCGTCGGAATGGTCTGATTGCGCGGCACGATGCGCTCTACCAGTCCACCCATGGTCTCGATACCCAGCGAGAGCGGAATAACGTCCAACAGCAGCAGGTCTCCAGAAGGGTTGTTACCCGCCAATTGGTTGGCCTGAATGGCGGCACCCAGCGCCACGACCTCATCGGGGTTCAGGTTGGTCAGCGGGGGTTTGCCAAAAAATTCACCCACAACGCGCTGGATGTGTGGCATCCGGGTGGAACCGCCGACCATCACCACACCCTGCACGTCCTCGCGCGCCAAATCGGCATCCCGCAGTGCTTTGCGCACGGCAGCGAGGGTTCGCGCAGTCAAAGGCGCGGCCAGTGTTTCAAAATCTGCAAGTGTGACATCCAGGGCGATCGGTTGGCCCGACAAAACGGCTGCAAGCACATCCGACGCGCTGGATGACAGCGCCTCTTTACAGCGTCGTGCCGCAATCGCAATGGCCGCTTTGTCTTCGGGCGTGGTGGCGGTGAACTCCTCTTTGGCAAGCGCCCAATCAGCCAGTGCCCGATCGTAATCGTCGCCACCCAGGCTCGAGTCACCGCCTGTTGCAATCACCTCAAACACGCCCTGTGTCAGCCGCAGGATGGAGATGTCAAATGTGCCACCGCCCAGGTCATAAATGGCGTAGACACCCTCGCTGGCATTGTCCAGGCCATAGGCAATGGCGGCGGCGGTTGGCTCATTGATCAAACGCAGCACATTCAGGCCGGCCAGTTGGGCAGCATCCTTGGTAGCCTGCCTTTGCGCGTCGTCAAAATAAGCCGGAACGGTGATGACGGCACCGTACAGGTCGTCGTTAAAGGTGTCTTCGGCGCGGTAACGCAAAGTGGCCAGAATATCGGCGCTGACTTCAACTGGCGATTTTTCGCCCGCAGCGGTTTGAAGGCCCAACATGCCAGGATGCTCAACGAACCGATAGGGCAATTTGCCCGCGTCCCTGATATCGGTCAAGCCACGGCCCATGAACCGTTTGACCGATGCAATGGTGTTTTGCGGATCAGCAGCAAGCGCCGCCTGCGCTTCATAACCGATATGTCGCTTGCCGCCCGTTTCATACCGGACGATCGAGGGCAACAGCACCCGGCCCGCATCGTCTGGCAGGCATTCGGCGACGCCATGGCGAACCGCCGCAACAAGGGAATGGGTAGTGCCCAGATCAATGCCCACGGCGATGCGCCGCTCATGCGGTTTGGGTGACTGGCCGGGTTCGGAGATTTGCAATAACGCCATGAGCGACAGACAGAATTAAAAAATGGTGGGAAGTGTCGAAACGGAAAGTGTTGCAGGCTGGCCGTTGTGCAGGGCACACGCGGCTCAAGCCGGTTTGAATTCCAGCGCTTCCATGCGCGCACCCACGTCACTGGCAAAACGCTCGATGAACATGAGCGCCCTGACCTGCTCTGCTGCCGCATGAAAATTCACGTCAACATCGATAGATTGCTCACATTTTAGGAGCAAATTTTTCTTTTCCTGTTTCAACATATTGCTGATTTCATTTACATCATCCAGGTTGGAGGCTTCGTCGAGGCTTTCGCGCCACTGGATTTGCTGGATCAGGAACGCCGCTGGCATGGCGGTGTTGTTTTCGGCATTGACCGGTACAGCGTTGAGTTCACACAAATAGGCGGCACGCTTTAACGGATCTTTGAGCCGCTGGTATGCCTCGTTGATCCGCACCGACCACTGCATCGCCAAACGTTGGGCAGCGGCGCCCTGACTCGCAAATTTGTCAGGGTGGGCTTCGCGTTGCAAGGTTTTCCAGCGCGCATCCAGAGCGGCACGATCTTGCGCCATACGGGGCGTAACACCAAAGAGTTCGAAATCGTTGGAGCCCAATGTCAACGCCGGGCTCATCACTGGCGCAGCCCTATCAGCCGGTTTCACAGCGGCTTCTCCAGGAACACACTGACAGGATTGGGTGCGTAATTACCAAAAAGATGACACGGCTGGTAGCCGCACCGCGCATACAGGCGAAGCGCCTCAGGTTGCCGCGTGCCAGCCTCCAGCTTGACATGGCCCAGCCCCAGTGCTCGGGCCCGGGTTTCCAGTGCCGTCAGCAGTCTTTCTCCGAAGCGTTGCCCGCGCGCGTCGGGTGCCACATACATGCGTTTGATTTCACCGTAGCTGCCCGATTCATCCGCCATGCGGCGAACCGCACCACAACCCAAGGCTTGGTCACCTCGCCATGCGGCCAAAAATGTGACTGAAGGGTGGCGCAATTCGGCCGGACTCAAAATATGGTTCACGTCGTGCGGAAACTCGTCAACCGGGTATTGCTGGTACAGGTAGGCATCCAGCGCACGCAGCAAAGGCGAAATCCGCAGGTCATCGGGCAAACTGACCCTGATTTCCACATCCAACACAAAGACTCAAACGCGGAATGACTCGCCGCAACCGCATTTGTCCCGCTCATTCGGGTTGTTGAACTTGAAGCCTTCGTTCAAGCCTTCGCGGACAAAATCGAGTTGCGTGCCGTCGATGTAAGCGAGGCTTTTCGGGTCAACCAGAACCTTCACGCCGTTTTCTTCAAACACCACATCTTCAGGCGCCAATTCGTCGACGTATTCCAGGGTGTAAGCCAGCCCGGAACAACCGGTAGTTTTGACGCCCAGGCGAACACCGACACCTTTCCCACGCTTGGTGAGGTATCGGTTGACGTGCCGGGCCGCGGCTTCAGAGATGGTGACGGACATTGAATTTCTTTCCCGTTCCGGCCGGGCTTGCTGAAGGCTGGCTCAAAGTTACAGAGCCGACTTCGACAGGCCCAGCCCGAACGGCTGGGGTATCAGGCGGGTTGCAGCGCGTGTTTTTTCTTGTAATCGTCCACTGCGGCCTTGATGGCGTCTTCAGCCAGGATGGAGCAATGGATTTTGACGGGCGGCAGGGCCAGTTCGTCGGCAATTTGGCTGTTTTTCAACGCGGCTGCCTGGTCAAGCGTTTTACCCTTGACCCATTCGGTCACGAGCGACGACGAGGCAATGGCCGAACCGCAACCGTAGGTTTTAAACCGTGCGTCTTCAATCACACCTGTTAGCGGGTTCACCTTGATCTGCAGCTTCATCACGTCACCGCAGGCAGGCGCACCCACCATGCCCGTTCCCACGCTGTCGTCGCCCTTTTCGAACGAGCCGACATTGCGGGGGTTTTCATAATGATCAACCACTTTTTCTGAATAGGCCATTTGGATTACCTCTGAATTGTATTAATGGGCGGCCCATTGGATGGTGCTGATATCAATGCCATCCTGGTACATCTCCCACAAGGGGCTCAAATCACGCAGTTTGGCGACGTTCTTTTTGATCGTTTCTATTGCGTAGTCAATCTCGGCTTCTGTCGTCCAGCGGCCGATAGTCATGCGCAGGCTGCTGTGGGCCAGTTCGTCGCTGCGGCCCAGGGCGCGCAGCACGTAGCTGGGCTCCAGGGATGCCGATGTGCAGGCCGAACCACTTGAGACCGCCAAGCCCTTGATGCCCATGATCAGCGATTCGCCCTCAACATAGTTGAAGCTCATGTTCAGGTTATGCGGCACGCGCTGCGTGGCGTGGCCGTTGATGAACACCTGCTCGATACCCTGCAAACCCGCCAACATGCGGTCATGCAGGGCCTGGATGCGTTTGTTTTCGTTGTGCATTTCGGCCTTGGCAATGCGGTACGCCTCGCCCATGCCCACACACTGGTGGGTGGGCAAGGTGCCTGAGCGCATGCCGCGCTCGTGGCCACCGCCGTGCATTTGCGCCTCCAGGCGGATGCGCGGTTTGCGCCGCACAAACAAGGCACCGATGCCTTTGGGGCCATAGGTTTTGTGGGAGGTCAGGCTCATCAAATCGACCGGCAAAGCAGCCATGTCGATATCGACCAGACCCGTGGCCTGCACTGCATCGACATGAAAAATAACGCCCTTCTCGCGGCAAATTTTGCCCAGTGCATCAATGTCTTGCACCACACCGATTTCGTTGTTGACGAACATCACGCTGGCCACGATGGTGTCAGGCCGGATGGCGGCCCTGAACACATCCAGATTGACCAAGCCATCGTCTTGCACATCCAGGTAAGTCACTTCAAAGCCCTGGCGCTCCAGCTCACGGCAGGTGTCGAGCACGGCTTTGTGCTCGGTTTTTACCGTGATGAGGTGTTTGCCCTTGGATTTGTAGAAGTGCGCCGCGCCCTTGAGCGCCAGGTTGTTGGATTCGGTGGCACCGGAGGTCCAGACGATCTCGCGGGGGTCAGCGTTGATGAGCGCAGCGACTTGCTCGCGGGCTTTCTCGACGGCCGCCTCGGCCTCCCAGCCCCAAGCGTGGCTGCGCGAAGCCGGGTTGCCAAAGTGGTTGCGCAGCCAGGGGATCATGGCATCCACCACCCGCTCATCGCACGGGTTAGTGGCGCTGTAATCCATGTAAATCGGGAAATGCTCAGTCATGATGTCGCTCGATCAGCCCTTCGCATAAATATTGCCCAACGCAAACACTGAATTGGGTGCATTGATTCGAATGGCTTTGGGCGGCATGGCACCGATGGCTTTTTTCATCATTGGTTTGGCATCAGGTGAAAAACCTTTCGCCAATTGGTCATCGACCAGCTTTTGCAGGCTGACCGAGCTTAAAAACTCGACCATGCGCACGTTCAATGCCGACCACAAGTCGTGCGTCATGCAGTGCTGGGCTTCGCCGTTGCAATGTTCTTTGCCACCGCAATGGGTGGCGTCAATGGGCTCATCCACCGAGGTGATGATGTCGGCCACGGTGATGTCTGCCGCTTTTCGCCCCAAGGTGTAACCGCCGCCCGGTCCGCGGGTGGACTCGACCAGCTCATTGCGACGCAATTTACCGAAAAGCTGCTCTAAATAAGAGAGCGAAATCTGCTGGCGCTGGCTGATGGCGGCCAAGGTAACCGGGCCGGCGCTTTGGCGCAGACCCAGGTCAATCATGGCAGTAACGGCAAAACGGCCTTTGGTGGTGAGACGCATGGTGAACCCCTTGAAGGTAATGGAGGCAATAAAAGTACCCGACAAGCCTTTTGAGCCATTCCCGAGTAATAAGTTCAAGTATACCAATAGCTGAAGGATTTAGTCGGGTACTCGGTGGGCAAAGCCCATCTTAAGAATCGGGTTAACTGACCGAAAACCCCGATGCCGAAACCCGCCACCTGCCGACAAACGATGAACTGCTGCACCGCGAAGGCGCAAGACATTTTATTGAAATAAATACTTTTAGATTAATTTAACAATAAATTATTATTAATAAATAACCTTATTTATTATAATAAAAGTAGCTAATTGTTCAGAATATACATTAACAATTATTCTTTTTAAATAACAAAATATTGGATTAATTAGATATTCTTGATATTGCTACGTTTTCGCGCCCCGTCGCACCAAACGCCCGCTCTTTCAAAATGCCCAGTTGGTCGCGCACCCCCGCAGCTTTTTCAAACTCGAGGTTGCGGGCGTGTTCCATCATCAGTTTTTCCAGCCGTTTGATTTCTCGGGCGATGTCTTTTTCGCTCATGTCCTCCACCTGGGCGCGCTGCATTGCGTCGCGTTCCAGCCGGTCTGCCTCTTGGGTGGCTTTTTCACTGTAAACGCCGTCAATCAGGTCGCGCACTTGCTTCACCACCGAGCGCGGCGTGATGCCGTGTTCCACGTTGTAGCTGATCTGTTTGTTGCGCCGCCGCTCGGTTTCTGACATGGCGCGCTTCATCGAATCCGTGACGCGGTCGGCGTACAAAATCGCCCGGCCGTTCAGATTACGGGCGGCCCGGCCAATGGTCTGAATCAGTGAACGCTCGGAGCGCAAAAAACCCTCTTTGTCGGCGTCCAGAATCGCGACCAGGCTCACTTCGGGCACGTCCAAGCCTTCGCGCAGCAGGTTGATGCCGACCAGCACATCAAAGGTGCCCAGGCGCAGATCCCGCAAAATTTCAACCCGCTCCACGGTGTCAATATCGCTGTGCAGATAGCGCACCTTCACACCGTTTTCGGCCAAATAGTCGGTGAGTTGCTCGGCCATCTTTTTGGTCAGCGTAGTGATGAAGACGCGTTCGTGTTTTTCCACCCGCAGGCGGATTTCCTGCAACACATCATCCACCTGGTTGGTGGCCGGGCGCACCTCAACCTGCGGATCGACCAGGCCGGTGGGCCGCACCACTTGCTCCACCACCTGGCCTGAATGGGTTTTTTCCCACTCAGAAGGTGTGGCCGAAACCAGCACCACCTGGTGCATGCGTTGCTCAAACTCGGCAAACTTCAGCGGCCGGTTGTCCAGCGCGCTGGGCAGGCGGAAACCGTATTCAACCAGCGTGGTTTTGCGCGAACGGTCGCCCAGGTACATGGCGCCAAACTGGCCAATCGTCACATGGCTTTCATCGATGAACATCATCGAATCTTTGGGCATGTAATCGGTGAGTGTGGAAGGCGGATCGCCCGGCGCACTGCCGGCCAAATGCCGTGAATAGTTCTCGATGCCTTTGCAGTGGCCCACCTCGGTCAGCATTTCCAAATCAAACCGGGTGCGCTGCTCGATGCGCTGGGCTTCCACCAGTTTGCCTTCTTTCAAAAAGTACTTGATGCGCTCGGCCAGCTCGACCTTGATGGTTTCAACCGCTGCCACCACCTGATCCCGTGGTGTAACGTAATGGCTACCGGGATACACGGTGAAGCGCGGAATCTTCTGGCGGATTTTGCCGGTGAGCGGGTCAAACAGCTGCAGGCTTTCAATTTCGTCGTCAAACAGCTCCAGGCGCAGCGCCATTTCTGAATGCTCTGCCGGAAAGATGTCAATCGTGTCGCCCCGCACCCGAAACGCCCCGCGTGAAAAATCAATGTCGTTGCGGGTGTACTGCATGCGGATCAACTGGGCAATTACGTCGCGCTGGCCCAATTTGTCGCCCTCGCGCAGCGTCATGATCATCTTGTGGTACGCCTCGGGCTGGCCAATACCGTAAATGGCGGACACCGTGGCCACGATCACCACATCGCGCCGCTCCAGAATGCTTTTGGTGCACGAAAGCCGCATCTGCTCGATGTGTTCATTGATGGCCGAGTCTTTTTCAATGAACAAATCGCGCTGCGGCACATAGGCCTCGGGCTGGTAGTAATCGTAATAACTGACGAAATACTCCACCGCGTTGTTCGGGAAAAACTCGCGGAATTCGCTGTACAACTGCGCCGCCAGGGTTTTGTTGTGGGCAAACACAATGGCCGGGCGCCCCATGCGGGCGATTACGTTGGCCATGGTGAAGGTTTTGCCCGAACCGGTAACACCCAGCAGGGTCTGGAACACCTCGCCGTCGTTGACACCTTCACACAATTTGTCGATGGCTTCAGGCTGGTCGCCTGCAGGCGGGTACGGCTGGTAAAGCTGGAAAGGCGAATCGGGGTAGGTAACGAATTGGGGGGCGAAATCAACAAGTTCGGGCATGGTGCGCCTGATTGTGCCTGTGCCTCACGTGGCCTTGTCGGGTTTGGGCCGCAGGCCCAGGGGAGAGGCCTGCAAAGGTGCGTGCCGCGTGGGCCGGGTGAGCGGGCTGGAGCGGGTTTCTTCCAGCTGGCTGTGTGATGAATCCAGGCCAGCCGCGCCGAAGCCCGATTTGAGCTGCATCACCTGGTTAATCGCCTCCAGCACCGCCGTGAGTTTGATGGGGCGGGCAATAAAAGGCCAGCCAGTGCCAAAGTCGGACGGGCCGACGATGACGATGTCTTGCCAGGGCGACAAATGGGCCGCACAGGCATCGACCGGTTCACGATCCCGCGCATTGACGATAAAAACGTCAGCCTCGTCGATTTGCTGCGCCCGCTCCCAGCCCGGCGGTTTGTCGCGCCGGGCTTCAAAAAACCGGTCGATTGCTTCGGATTCAAGCGCCGGAAAACCCACCAGGTACAGTTTGGTCATGCTTGGCTCGATACCCGTCAAAACAGAAACTTCAGACCCACCGAATACAGCGTTTCACCCTGCAAGCTGCCCACCGTTGCATCCAGTTGCAAGGATTTGGTGACCAAGGTGCGCCAACCGAATTGCACGGTGGGTGCCTGGTTCTCTTGCCCAAAAACCTCTGCATGGCCGGTGACGGCCCCAAACTCACGCTCAAACGCCAGGCCCCAGGTACCCACATTGGGCCCAATCGGCGGGTTGACCACCCCCAAGTTCAGATGAACGGAACCCATTTCGCCCGCATTGCAACTGGCCAGCCCGTTGATGAATTTGCTCAGCCCGATGCCACTGACATTCGGTTGCGACAGGCCAAACGAGGTCGCCAGATTGCAACCCATTTTTTTTGATTCTGTCAGCCGAATCTTCCCCTGGATCGCGCTCGTGCTGAAATCAGCCGTGTTGTCGCGGTTGAAAGAAGCAGCCAATTCAATGCCGTCCGTCACGCCATAGGCGGGCGATATCGTCCAGGCATGGCTGGCACCTGGCAGGCGCTGGTAAAACATTTCCACATGGCCCGCGCCTGGGTCGTTGACATTGGCATCGTCCACTGCCAGCGGGCGGCCTGCCAGGCTAGCGGTGGCCGTTGCCAAAAACAACAGCGCTGCAACGGTTTGTCGGGCTGAATGGGCCGATAGCCAAAGGGAACCGGGTTGGGAGATGGAATGCATGGTGCGGACAAGGACTCGAAAGCCAATTGGGTTTTTACAAACTCTGCCTTTCGGGCAGCTCCATGCCCCTACTTTATCCCCCGGCTTCCGGGCAACCCGGTATGTTGGCAAAACAAGACGAATCCGTCACTTTTCGGCATTCAACAAATAGCCCGTTTTGTGAACTATTCACCACTTTATTCAGTTCTTTTTCAGTCAACTGTTCAGAAGTCTAGAGTGGCCAACCTATAAGTAAAAAACTTTACCGGAAACGACTCGTGCCGCCTTTAACCTCTGCGCCAAGTCGGCACTCCGATGCGCATAAAGCCAGCAAAAAAGTGCCTTGATGACTATAAAAACGAGGAGATATTGGTGAATTCATCCACCCCTGCGGCAGTCATTGCCGGATCTGCTGAAGCCGCATTGTTGAACCTGCTGAAGGTAACCAAACCTTACACCGCATGGCCGCCTGAACTGGTACGTTCGTTGATGGCCATTGGTGTCAAAGTTTCACTGGTAAAAGGGCAAGCATTGCCCCTCACCCATATGGGCCTGCCGGTTTTGAACTTGTTGCAAGCCGGCGTGCTGGAAATCGTGGTGCCATTGGCCAACGGACGGGAATTGGCACTGGGGTATTTGCACCCCGGTGCCATGGTGGGCATGGCCGGAGCGTTTGCCTTTGTGCCGCCCGAAGAAACCATGGAATTGTTGGCCGAAGTCGATTGCATTGTTTGGCGGTTTTCAGCGGACAAGTTCAAGGAGCTGATGCGCCAGAACTGGCAATTTGCCGAAACCATTTTGGGCATTGAAGCAACCCGCACCGGCATGGGCATCGATGCCATTGCCAACACCAGTGTGCTGGCCGCCGAAGCGCGGGTAGCGCGTTGCCTGCTCAAGTCCTTGCGCGACGATGAGTTCCGGGTGTACTGGGCCAAATCATCCAGCACCCACCTGAACGTCACCCAGGCGCAACTGGCCCGCATGCTGGGCCTGAGCCGCCAAAGTGTGGGCACCATTCTGCGGGTGTTTGAGCAAAAAAGCCTGATCGAAATGCGCCGCCAACAGATTACGGTGTTGGAGCCCACTGCGCTGCGCGAAATTGTGCACGGGCCAGCACCCAGCAACAGCAACGGCTGAAACGCCGCCAGGCGCAAGGCGCAGCCCCGGGACGGCTGCGCGGGGGTTAAGGGGAAATTGCAGGCACGCCGTAAAATTCACGGGTTATTGCCTTCAAACCCTTCAGGAATTTCGACATGTCCCTCTTTTCGACGGTGCAAATGGCACCGCCCGACCCCATTTTTGGCTTATCGGCCCAATTTGCTGCCGATCAGCATCCGCAAAAGGCCAACCTGTGCGTCGGCGTTTATTTTGACGACAGCGGCAAACTGCCGCTGCTGCAATGTGTGCAAGCCGCCGAGCAAGCCATGGTGGCAGCCCCCAAGCCCCGCAATTATTTGCCGATGGACGGCATCGCTGCCTATGACGCAGCCGTCAAATCACTGGTGTTTGGCGCAGGCTCTGAACCCCTCACCGCCAACCGGGTGGCCACCGTACAGGCTGTGGGCGGCACGGGTGGCCTGAAGATTGGTGCTGATTTTCTTAAAAAACTCAACCCGGCGGCCAAGGTGCTGATCAGTGACCCGAGCTGGGAAAACCACCGTGCCCTGTTCACCAACGCCGGTTTTGTGGTGGAAACCTATCCCTACTTTGATGCCAGCGCCAACGGGGGCCTGGGTGGTGTGAATTTTGAGGGCATGTTGGCGGCGCTGAATGCAGCCCCCGAGGGCACCATTGCCCTGCTGCACGCCTGCTGCCACAACCCCACTGGTTACGACATATCGCCAGCCCAGTGGGACCAAGTGGTAGCGGCAGTCAAAGCACGCAATCTCACCGCTTTTCTCGACATGGCCTACCAAGGCTTCGGTTACGGCCTGAAGGAAGACGGCGCGGCGGTGCAGAAGTTTGTCGATGCCGGCCTGCGCTTTTTCGTTTCAACCTCGTTCAGCAAAAGCTTCAGCCTGTACGGCGAGCGCGTCGGTGCTCTGAGCGTGTTGTGCAGCGATGCCGAAGAATGCGGTCGCGTGTTGAGCCAGCTCAAAATCGTGATCCGCACCAACTACAGCAACCCGCCCACCCACGGTGGTGCAGTGGTAGCCGCCGTGCTGAATGACCCGGCCCTGCGCACCCAATGGGAGCAAGAGCTGGCCGAGATGCGGGTGCGCATCAAGCTGATGCGGCAAAAGCTGGTGGATGGCCTCACAGCTGCGGGCGTAAAAAAGGACATGAGCTTCATCACCACCCAGATTGGCATGTTCAGTTATTCGGGCCTGACCAAACCCCAAATGGAGCGTCTGCGCAATGAGTTCGGCGTGTATGGCACTGACAGCGGCCGCATGTGTGTGGCCGCGCTGAACAGCCAGAACATCGACCACGTTTGCCAATCGATTGCCAAGGTTATCGCATGATCACTTCTGCCTTTGGTGCCCGCAGTTCAGCGCTGGATGTCGTGCAGGGCATCTCGCTGGCTGGCAAAACCGCCATCGTCACCGGCGGCGCTTCAGGCCTGGGTTTTGAAACGTCAAGGGCACTGGCCCGGGCCGGTGCGGCAGTCACACTGGCCGTGCGCAACCTGGAACAAGGCCAGGCCGCTGCACAGCGCATCACGGCCGAGTTTGCGCCAGCCCGGGTGGCCGTGGTCAAGCTGGATTTGGCTGACCTGGCCAGCGTGCGCCAATGCGCCGCCACCTGGCTGGCCACCGGCCAGGCGCTCGATATTTTGATCAACAACGCGGCCATCATGGCCTGCCCGCTGACCCGCAGCGCGCAAGGCTGGGAGGCGCAATTCGCCACCAACCACCTGGGCCACTTCGCGCTGACCACCGCCCTGCTGGCTGCCTTGCTGCAAGCCGGCGCCAACCATGGCGATGCCCGCGTGGTGTGTTTGAGCTCTACCGGCCACAAGCTCGGTGGCGTGAATTTTGACGACATCCATTTTGAGCGGCGTGAGTACAACAAGTGGAAGGCCTACGGCCAAGCCAAAAGCGCCAATGCGATGATGGCACTGGGCTTGCACCTGAAATATGGAAGCCAGGGCATCACCGCCAATGCGGTGCACCCCGGCGGCATCATGACGGGTTTGCAGAAGTTTTTGCCAATGGAAGAAATGCGGGCGCTGGGATGGCTGAAAGCCGACGATACACCGCTGGACATTTTCAAATCGACCGAACAAGGCGCTGCCACCAGCGTGTGGGCTGCCACCGCTCCTGCGCTCAAGGGCCACGGCGGTTTGTATTTAGAAGATTGCAACCAGGGGCAACCCGCCGAACCCACCAACCGGGTCTCGGGGTTTTCAGCCCACATTGCAGACCCGGCGGCGGCGTTGCGGTTGTGGGAGGTTTCGGAACAATTGCTGGCGGGGGTGTGAGGCGCGTTTATTGACCCCGAAATGACTAATTTTTTTGTTTTGTAAATATATTTTTATAAAAATAGCAACTCGTTCTCGTTTTAATTTCACAATAAGATATAAATAATATAGTAAGATTGATTAATTTATATTTACTATTTTTTTAATTATCAAAATTTAGCAATTTTGTTGTGTGCGATGCGGCAGCCATTAGCCTCGATCAAATCGCCTTGGCGAGACGCAACTTTTCAACCAGCGCTTTGGCTTCGGCACGGGGGTTGCGCAGCAGGTAAAACACCATTGCATAACGCGATGCAAATGGAATAAACCGGCCGCTCTGCAAGGTTTGCGCAAACGATTCAG
>JANOWY010000006.1:0-1553 GCA_031418135.1 Rhodoferax sp.
AGACCGCGTCAGCATGCTGCTGGTGGAACAAAACGCCAGCCTGGCGCTGGACCTTGCCGACCACGCCTACCTGCTCGAAACGGGGCGGGTGGCGTTGTCGGGGCCCAGCGAGCAGATCAAGAACGACGAGTCGGTGCGGCGCGCCTATCTCGGTTACTGAGACATGGGCGACTGACATGGAAGCCTTCCTGCACCAAGTGTTCTCGGGCCTGGCCAACGGCTGTATTTACGGCTCGGTGGCGCTGGCGCTGGTGATGATTTACCAATCGACTCACCACATCAATTTCGCCCAAGGCGAGATGGCCACCTTCAGCACTTTCATTGCGTGGGCGATGGTCCAGGCAGGCTGGCCTTACTGGGGCGCTTTTTTCGCCACGGTTGCCATTTCATTCGTGGCGGGTTTGCTGATCCAGCGGCTGATTCTGCGGCCGGTTGAAAAAGCACCGGTGCTGACCAATGTCATCGTCTTCATTGGCCTGTTGTTGATCGTCAACGCGCTGGCCGGTTGGATTTTTGACCACACACTCAAATCCTTTCCCAGCCCTTTCCCCAAAGACGCTTTTTTTGCCAGCCAGTATTTCAACGCGCATGCGGTTGGTTCTGCCGTGGTGATGGTGGGCGTTTTGCTGGCGCTGTTTGCGTTTTTCCACTTTACTCCGATTGGCCTGGCGATGCGGGCTGCCGCCCAAAATGCTGATTCGGCCCGCCTGGTCGGCATCCGTGTCAGCTGGATGCTGGGGCTGGGTTGGGGTCTGGCAGCGGCGATTGGTGCCGTGGCCGGCATGATGGTAGCCCCGGTCGTTTTTCTGGATCCCAACATGATGGCGGGTATTTTGTTGTATGGTTTTGCTGCGGCCCTTTTGGGCGGCATTGACAACCCGGTCGGTGCCGTGCTGGGCGGTTTTGTGGTCGGCGTGCTTGAAAACCTGCTGGGTGCCTACGTGATTGGCACAGAACTCAAACTCACGGTGGCATTGGTGCTGATTGTGGCCACGCTCACCCTTAAACCAGATGGCCTTTTGGGCAAGAAAGTGGTGACACGGGTATGAACGCGCTTTCCAACACCACCGCTGGCGCCCCGGCTTCGTCAAACAAAGGCAAATGGATAGGCTTGGCCCTGCTGGCTGTGGCCTTGATCGCCCTGCCCTTCCTGTTTAAAAACTACCGCGTCTTTCAATTCAACCTGGTGTTGGTGTATGCCATTGCCATTCTCGGCCTGAACATTTTGACGGGTTTCAACGGCCAAATCTCTTTAGGCCATGGCGCGTTTTACGCGTTTGGTGCCTACACCACGGCCATTTTGATGGACAAAGCGGGCATGCCGTATTGGGCGACCTTGCCATTGGCGGGGTTGGTTTGTTTTGTCTTTGGGTATTTGATGGGCTTCCCGGCGCTGCGTTTGGCGGGCCATTACCTGGCATTGGCGACGTTTGCGTTGGCGCTGGCGGTGCCGCAACTGCTTAAGTACAAAAAAATCGAAGCCTACACCGGTGGCGTACAGGGCATCGTACTGAGCAAACCCGAGCCGCCGTTTGTGTTCAGCTTGTTTGGTC
>JANOWY010000007.1:0-2128 GCA_031418135.1 Rhodoferax sp.
CAGGTCTTGCGCCTGCGCCCGGTACACATCGGCGTGTTCGAGTGCAAACAGCGCACATTCGCAGTTCAGGATGCTGATGTTGTACGGTGGCCGCAGTTTGTTGATTTCGTCAATCAGCGCTTTTTGCCCCAGCATGTAACCAATTCGCACCCCTGCCAGCCCAAATTTACTGAGCGTGCGCATCAGCAACACATGGGCATGTCGTTCGGGCTGTTGGGTGATGGGGGTGATCCAGCTGCGCGATGAAAACGGCTGGTAGGCCTCATCCATCACCACCAAGCCGCCTTGTTCACCTTGCAGGGCGATGATGCGGGCAATGGTTTCATCGTTCCACAGGCTGGCGGTGGGGTTGTTGGGGTAGGCCAGGTACACCAAGGCAGGCTGGTGCTGGCGAATGGCAGCCAGCATGGCCGCCTCATCAAGCTGAAAATCAGCCGTGAGGGGCACGCCCACATAGGTGAGCCCCTGGAACTGGGCACTCATGCCGTACATCACAAAGCCCGGCTCAGGGGCCAAAATGACGGGCGGTTTGCCACTTGGATTTTGCGCCGCAGGCAGATCCACTGCCATGGAGAGCAGCGAAATCAGTTCGTCAGAACCATTGCCCAGCATGATGTCGCAGCCCTCGGGCATCCGGGCATAAGCAGCCAGGGCGCGGCGCAAGTCATCGACCCGCGCGTTTGGGTACCGGTTCAGCGGCAGCGCACCCAAACGTTCGCCCAGTTTGGCTTGCAATTCGGGTGCCAGCGCATGCGGGTTCTCCATCGCATCGAGCTTGACCATGCCACGTGAATCCTGAATGGCGTACCCGTGCATGGAGACGATGTCCTGGCGGATCCGGTTTTGGATCAAGCGCTGCAGCGGTTGTTTGTTTGGCAAGTCGGTCGGATTCATGGCAAGCATTGTTTAAATGGTTTTCAGTCGCATTTCAGCCGCCCGCGCATGGGCCTGCAAGCCTTCGCCATGGGCCAACACCGAGGCTATTTGGCCCAACACCTGCGCGCCCTGCTCGCTCACTTCAATCAGGCTGCTGCGTTTCTGGAAATCGTATACCCCCAGCGGACTGGAAAACCGCGCCGTGCCGCTGGTGGGCAACACGTGGTTGGGCCCGGCGCAATAGTCGCCAAGCGATTCACTGGTAAAAGCGCCCATAAATATCGCGCCGGCGTGCTTTAGCAGCGGCTCCCAGCGGTGCGGCTCCTGGCTGCTGATTTCCAGGTGTTCTGGCGCAATTTGGTTGCTGATGGCGCAGGCTTCTTCCATGCTGCGGGTGTGGATCAGGGCCCCACGCCCGTTCAGCGACGCGGCAATAATCGCCGCCCTGGGCATGCCCGGCAGCAGGCGATTGATGGATTGCTGCACCTGCTCGATATAGGCCAGATCAGGGCACAACAAAATGCTTTGTGCCAGCTCGTCGTGCTCGGCCTGGCTGAACAAATCCATTGCCACCCAATCGGGCGGCGTGGTGCCGTCGGCAATTACCAAAATCTCGGATGGCCCGGCAATCATGTCGATACCCACTTTGCCAAACACCTGGCGCTTGGCTTCGGCGACATAGTCGCGCCCGGGGCCGGTGATTTTGTCAACGCCGGGAATGGTGGCCGTGCCATAAGCCAAAGCGGCCACCGCTTGCGCCCCGCCAATCATGAACACACGGGAAACCCCGGCGATATAAGCGGCGGCCAATACCAGCGGGTTGCGCTCGCCGCGCGGCGATGGCGACACCATGATGATTTCGGGTACTCCGGCCACATGCGCGGGTATCGCATTCATCAACACGCTGGAGGGGTAAGCGGCCTTGCCACCGGGCACGTAAATACCGGCACGGTCAATCGGCGTTACTTTTTGACCCAGCAGGTTGCCATCGGCATCACGGTAGCTCCAGCTTAGGCCACTGGCTTTGAGCTGGGCTTCGTGGTAGTTGCGCACCCGCGCCGCCGCCGCGCTCAAGGCATCACGCTGGTGAGCCGGAATGCTGTCAAACGCTGCCTTGAGTTCGGCTTGCGTCAGCTCCAGCTCTTGCATGGATTGCGCCTGCACCTGATCCCAGCGGGCGGTGTATTCCAACACCGCTGCATCGCCACGGTTGCGCACCTGGGCCACGATGTCTTGTACCTGGCGTTCAAGG
>JANOWY010000008.1:0-15671 GCA_031418135.1 Rhodoferax sp.
AAATATAGATTACTATTTAATTTAAGACTTGGTCAATTACAAGGTATGGCAATCGGGTCCAAAACAAGCACGGCGCGTCGCGCCTTCAATCAAATTGCGAATTAAATCCCGGGCGGCGTCCTGACCTACGACCGGTCAACCACCTGCGATTGACATGAAAATTGAGACGCGGATTCAAGTTGCATCAGTATGATGCGCTATCATTTGTGTATCCACTAAATGGAGCCCTCCACCATGTCAGAGCCCGCAGCACCCGCCCAGGAAGAAGAAATCGATGTCGTCAAGTACGACATCACGGTGGAGCTACAAAAAGGCATCACGCTGGAGCAGTTTCGGCAAACCGCAATTGAAGTCGTGGGCATTCAGGAGGCGAGGGTTGATGCCTTGGTCAAAGTATTGCGCAGCGGACCCAATGCCCGCATTGGCGCTGACATCCCGCAAGACCGCGCCTTCAAGGCCCGTGATGATTTCACCCAGGCCGGCCTCAAAGTCACGCTGAACGCGGTGCTTGCGTTGCAGAAGAAGACTGTCACCGCTTCCGATGGCAAGGTGGCCTGCCCGGCTTGTGACGCACGTGTCTTGTTGCCAGACAACCGCCAATGCCCCAATTGCGGTGTTTTTGTCGACAAGGTAACGCCTGAAATGCTGCTGCGCAAAAAGCTGCTGGAACAGGAAAAGCGCAAGATGGAAATGCGCCAGGACATCGAGCAAAAAGGCGACCTCAAAAAACAGCAAGACGCCATGGAGAAACGGGTACGTGATGAAATCCGCGCGGAGCTGGAGGAGGAGTATGGTCTGAGTGACGGCGGCGCCAGGATGAGCAAGGCGACCAAAATCAAGCTGGCCGGCGCGGCCTTGGGCTTGGTTGCCGTGGCCTTTTTGGGTGGCCGGTTTTTGGGTGGTGGCGCAGGTGCGGGCACGGGCCCGGGCAGTCCTTCGGCGATTGCAGGTGCCCCTGGCGCTGCGGGTGCAGCTGGCGGCTCGGCAGTGGCTGCGGCCACGCAGGCAGCGGCTGGCGCATCCAAGGGTGGCGATATAGACAAAATCCTGCAGACATTGCCGTCTGCAGGCGACGCAGGTATTGTTGCGCCAGAATCCGGCGACGAAGCCGAGCAGGAAATGGCCATGCTGAAGTCGGCCCGCAATGGTGGCCCAAATGCCCAGGGCATGTCGATGGAACAAGCCGTGGCTGCTTCCATGAGCATTGCCCAATCGGTTGGCAACACGACCGCCCAGCGGGCGATTTCAGGTGCGGGTGGTGGTGCAGCAGGTGGTGGTGCGGCGGGTGGTGGTGCAACAGGCGGCCCAGCCGGGGCACCAGGCAGCACAGGTGCGTCGGCGGTGGTAATCGATGCCGCGCAAATCACCGGTTTGCCACCGGAGTTCAAGAAAGACTCCGCCTTGGAGTTTGCCGTGGCGCTTGCCGAAATGGGACAAGCCGTGCGCGGCCGGGGCATTCTGAAAGACCTTCAAAATTCGCCAACGATTGCGCCAGCTTTGGCCGACAAGCTGCGCGCGGCTGAAGTTCAAGTCAATGCCTGGGGACTGGCCAGGACCAGTGCTGACCGGGCCAAAAAAATGATGTCCAGCTTTGGTGCCGAGTTGGCCGCCATCAAAGACCCCGCCTTGCGTGCACACGCCGCCAGCCAGGTGGCGGTGGCGCTGGCCAACCAGTCCAATGCGCCGGAGCTTGCTGCCCAGCCATTTTTGAATCTGGCGGCAGAAGCGGTCACCCAGGCGGCCCCAGGCGCGCAAGGCCCGGCTACCGAGCTGTTGCTGCTGGCAACTGGCAAAGTGCTGCTCGAAGGTGTTGAATCAGCATCCCGCGCAGGGCAAATGGCCAGGGCCAATTCGCTCGCCGGCAAACTCGACGGGCTGTCAAAGCAGGCCAAAAACAACGCTGCATCGGCCCGGTTGTTGGCTCTGGTGTACCGCGCCAAACAATTGACGGCCAGCGAGTCGGTTGCCAGCACCGTACTGGATTCGGCGCTGTCAACGGCCGTCAAGGTTCCCGATTTGCCTGCGCGAATTGCCGCTGTGCAAAGTGTGGGCGAACTCGCTGGCGCAGGTGCCCATCCTGCTGTGCAGAAAAGCCTGCAAAGCCTCGAAGCCGCATTGCAGCTTGAGAAGGGTGGCGCCAGACAACAGGCCGCTTCTGCAATGGCAGCGGCCTATGCCAGTCTTGGCGACTCCGGCAAGGCCGACAGTGCCAGGCGCATGCTTGCCACAACGCCAGGCCTGCCGCCGGGTGAAACCCATACCGCAACCGCCCAGGCACTGGTCGCATCAGACCTCGCACTGGCCCGTCACTTGCATACTTCCGGTTTAAACGGGCAGGCGGAAACCGTGCTGGTCCGGATTGCGGGTTACCTGTTCAGCTAGTCTGCCCAAGCAAAACCGGGCAGGCGAACCACCGGTTGATGGCTGACCGCCTGAATTTGGGCCGCCGTCACGCGTTGCGGCGCGATTTCCTGTAGGGGTAATAGCACGAAGGCGCGTGAAACCAGCCGCGGATGCGGCACCGTCAGGGTCGCCGAATGGATGCTCCCGTCGCCGTAAAGCAAAAGGTCCAGATCCAGCGTACGTGGCGCGTTGCGATAAGGTCGTTGGCGACCCGCCTGGTTCTCAATGGATTGCAAGTGCGCCAACAAGGCCAATGCGTCCAAATGGGTGCTCACCGCCACGACTGCATTTAAAAAGTCTGGGCCCTGGGCATCCACCGGGGCACTTTGATAAAGCGCAGATTGGCATAACAAGCGCGTATGGGGCAACCGGGCAATCGACTTGACCGCGTCTGCAAGACTTGATTTCGCATCGCCCAGATTGGCACCCAGGCCAATAAAGGCCTGGATGGGCGCTTCAGCCCCCCGGTTGTCGCTCACCCCAGCCACCATTGCCTTCACCGCCACTTTCATTGCCAGCGCTACCGTCGCTCGCAACATCACCTGGGGCGCGCGCCCCGGTGCGGCGGCGGCGGCGACGTTTGCGCACCGGCGCATCGGGATCGAATCCAGTTTGCTGCAAATCGTCAGCTTGGGTTTCGCCAGGCGGGTTCCGCGAATCATTCGCGCGTTCTTTATCCAGGTTCTTTGAAGGCTGGGCAGGCGAGGCTTCAGAACCGGCCTGGCGGATACCTTGCGGTGGCACACCCGCCGCCACCGGTGCTCTGGGCACCCGCACCACACGCGGACGCTGCTGGGTTTGCCGGGCCTGCTCGATCAAATCTTGGCGCTCGGCGTCGTCGGCCATACTGAATTCTTGCCACCAATCGGCCAGCACTTCATCCACCTCACCCACATCAGCCCGCAACCGCATGAAATCAAAGCCAGCCCGAAAGCGGGGTTGGTCGACCAGACCATAAGCCGAGCTGGCAGAACGCTTGTCAAAACGCGTTTGCATGAGCCAAATTTCACGCATGTCGGCCGCCAGCCGGCCGCGCCCGGAAACATCACCTATGCGTGCATTAAAAACATCGTCAATCGCATCGTTCAGGGCCGGGAAGCTGTTTTGCCCACTGCGCATCCGGGCATCCCAACCTTCGCGAACATCGGCCCACAACACGGTGGCCAACAGAAAGCTCGGCGCTACCGGTTTGCCTTCACCCACGCGCCGGTCGGTATCTTTAAGTGCTGCATTCACGAAAGGCTGGTCGGCACGTTGCACCACCACGTCCAGCAGCGGGTAAATGCCCGTGGCCAGGCCAAGCTTTTTGAGCTGGGTGATGGAAGCCAGTGAATGCCCGGTTTGCAGCAGCTTGAGCATTTCGTCAAACAGGCGGCTTTGCGGCACGTCGGCCAGCAACTCTTGCGACTTGACCAAGGGTGCTGCCGTTTTGGCTTCGAGCTTGAAATCGAGCGGGCTTAACTTGGCCGCAAACCGCACCGCCCGGATGATGCGCACCGGGTCTTCGCGGTACCGCGCGGTTGCATCGCCAATCATGCGCAGCACGCGCTTTTTGGCATCGGCCATGCCGCCGTGGTAATCCACCACGATCTGGGTTTGCGGATCGTAATACATGGCGTTCACAGTGAAATCACGCCGGGTGGCATCTTCATCCTGCGGGCCCCAGACGTTGTCGCGCAACACCCGGCCGGTTGAATCAACGGCGTGTTTCATGCCGGCCAACTCGGATTTACTGGTTTTTTCATTGCCGGCAACTGCCTCGGCGGCGGCGTTGTCCAGGTAGGCGCGGAAGGTCGAAACCTCAATCACTTCATGTTCACGCCCGCGCCCGTACACCACATGCACGATGCGAAAACGCCGTCCGATGATGAAGGCACGCCGGAACAGGTTTTTGACCTGTTCCGGCGTGGCGTTGGTGGCCACGTCAAAATCTTTCGGCGTCAGCCCGAGCAGCAAATCACGCACAGCGCCGCCGACGATGTAAGCGGCAAAACCGCCCTCCTGCAAGGTGCGCACCACGTTGATGGCGCGCTCATCTACCTTGGCCGGGTCTATGCCGTGTTGCGCTGGCGGGATTTCTTGTCGCTTGCCAAACTTGGGTTTTTTGGCCCGGCCACCTGTTGCTTTTTCAAACAGGTCTTCAATGAATTTTTTGATCAACTTTTTTTCCGTTAACAGGACAGGCGGTTTCAGGGCTACCAAAGCTCAAGTATGCGCCATCCCCGGCTTTGGGCAACTTCGCGCAGGCGTGCATCGGGGTTGGTCGCTATGGGGTGGTCGACTTTCTCCATCAGCGCCAGGTCATTGATGGAATCGGTATAAAAGGTGGTTTCAACATCTTGCCAGGTGAGTGAACGCGCAGCCAACCATTGTTCCATGCGGATCACTTTGCCTTCGCGGGCGGAGGGCACGCCTTGGATGTTGCCGTTGATCCAGCCAGTGACCGGATCCCGCTCCAGCTCGACGGCGATCAGTTCGGGCACACCGAACGAATCGGCAATCGGCCGGGTGACAAACTCATTGGTGGCCGTAATGATCAACACCTGGTCACCCGCCGCCTGGTGCTTGCGCACCCGTTCCAGTGCCACCGGTTTGATAGCCGGTGTGATCACCTCCCGCATGAAGCGCCCGTGCGCCGCCGCCGCCCGGGCTGGCCCCTGCAAACGCACGGCATCGGTGGCGAAACGCACGTAGTCGTGAATGTCCAGCGTGCCGGCCTTGTAGTGCGCGAAAAACGCATCGTTACGACGCGAAAATTCGGCGACATCGGTCCAACCCAGCGTAGTGGTGAAAACACCCCAGGAATGATCTGAATCGATGGGAATCAGGGTGTGGTCCAGGTCGAACAACACCAATTTTTGCCGGGCCGTCAACCGCCCTCCTCCATCATCTGTTTCACCAGCGGTATGGTGATGGCCCGTTTGGTTTGCAGGGCGTAACCGTCCAGCAGTTCCAACAACTCCATCAGGCTGCCCAAGTCGCGCGAAAAACGGGTCAACATGAAGTCCATCACCTCGTCACCCAGAAAAACGCCCCGGTCGTCGGCGGCCTGGCGCAACACGGCACGCCGTTCGGGCTCACTAAGCACCTTGAGGGCAAAAACATGGCCCCAGCCCAGACGGCTTTTCAGGTCATCGCGCAATTTCAGGTCGGCGGGTGGCACTTCACCAGCCCCCAATACCCAACGTTGGGCCGATTGGGCGTTGACAAACCAGTTGAAGGCTGCATGCTGCTGAACGGCGGTGTACAAATGCACGTCGTCCAGCAAGATCGCCGACCAACTTTCGGAATACTCGGGGGGTTCCAGCATGGTGCCATCCAGCCAACCGACCGATGCGCCCTGCTCACGCAAGGCCTCGCGCACACCCTTGAGCAGGTGGGTTTTACCACTGCCGCTTTGGCCCCAAACATAGGAGGGCACGGGTGATCGCCAGAGCGTTGCCGCAGTGCCTTGGCCACCGAGCCACAACTGCAGGTGGCTCAAAACATCAGCATTGGGGCCGGCGAAATAATTCGCCAGCGTAGGGCCCGTGGCCAAACCAATGTCGAGCGCAATCTGCTTCATGCGCTCGCCGCCCAACACCCGCAGCCCCACGCGCTCATCCGGTGAACAGTTTGCTGCCCACATACTGCGCCTTCATTCGACGCAGCGCCACCAGCAAAACAGCGCTCGCGGGCAAAGCCACCAGCACACCCACCAAGCCAAATAGCTGGCCAAACGCCAGCAGCGCAAAAATCACCGCCAAGGGGTGCAAGCCAATGCGTTGCCCGACGAGCCGGGGTGTCAAGACAAAACCCTCGATGACTTGCCCCACACCAAAAACCGCTACGACCATCAGCAACGCCTTGACCGAGGCAAACTGCAACAGCCCCGCCAGCAAAGCCAGCAGCAGCCCGACACCAAACCCCAAATACGGCACAAACATGGCCAAGCCGGTGAAGATGCCGATCGGCAACGCCAAATCAAGCCCAAACAGAGCCATGCCTGTGCTGTAAAAAAACGCCATGGCCAGCATAACCAGGAGTTGGCCGCGCAGGTACTGGCCCAACACTGAATCGGCTTCGACAGTGAAGCTGGCAACACTGGAGCGCATGCGCACTGGAATGAAAGCCTGCGCCCGTGCCACAAACTGATCCCAATCCATCAAGAGGTAAAACAGTGCCACTGGCACCAGCACAGCGTTGCCGACGACAGCCAAGGCCACGCTGCCACCCAATTTAAGTGATGCCAACACCGAACCCAGGGCATCTTCAAAATTGGCGCTCAGGTATTTGATGACAAATGCCTTGATGCTGGCCACGTCCAACGCCAGTTTCAGCCCGTATTGTTGCGCCAAAGGGGCAAACCAGGCATTGAATTTGTCGGCCAACAGGGGCAGCTGTTCGCGCATGAGCGGGATTTCTTTGGCCAAAATGGGCACGATCAGCAACACCAGGCTGAGCATGATCACAATGAACAGAATTTCGACCAGCACCACCGCCACCACGCGCGGCATCTTTCCCCTGAACAGGTTGTCCACCCGGTTGACCAATGGCGTGAGCGCGTAGGCTAGAACAGATGCTATCAAAAACGGGGTAAGAACTGGCCCCAACAGCCACAAAAGCACCAGTACAACGGCACTGATGGCCAACCAGCTGCCGGCAAGTCTTTGGGCGGGGGTAAATTGCATAAAATTGAGCCTCAATTCTATTCGGTTGATGGGGTGTACAGGGTTGGCCGCAACTTGCTTGCCTTAACGTTCATTTCACAACAGTCCTTCACGTTTTTGCCAAATTCCCCTTACAGCCGTTACGCCTCCATGACCATCGCCTCCAAAAGCCCCCATGTAACAGCCGCTTCGCCTCTGTCTTATAAAGAAGCCGGGGTCGACATCGTGGCTGGCGACGCGTTGGTCGAACGCATCAAGCCGATGGCCAAAAAAACCATGCGCGAAGGGGTGTTGGCCGGCATTGGCGGCTTTGGGGCCCTGTTTGAAGTGCCCAAACGTTACCGGGAGCCGGTTTTGGTGAGCGGCACCGATGGTGTCGGCACCAAACTCAAGTTGGCTTTTGAATGGAACATGCACGACACCGTGGGCATTGACCTGGTGGCCATGAGCGTCAACGACGTACTGGTCCAAGGCGCAGAACCGCTGTTTTTTCTGGATTATTTCGCCTGCGGCAAGCTCGACGTAGACACCGCCGCCGCCGTGGTGGGCGGTATTGCCAAAGGCTGCGAACTTTCGCATTGCGCCCTGATTGGCGGCGAAACCGCCGAAATGCCGGGCATGTACCCGGCTGGCGAATATGACCTGGCCGGTTTTTGTGTCGGCGCGGTGGAGAAATCCAAAATATTGACCGGCGCCAACGTGGCAGTAGGCGACGTGGTGCTGGGCCTGGCCTCCAGCGGTGTGCATTCCAACGGTTTTTCGCTGGTGCGCAAATGTATCGAGCGCGCGGGGGCAGATGCGCCTGCCATGCTAGACGGCAAACCTTTCAAACAGGCCCTGATGGAGCCCACCCGCCTGTATGTCAAAAACGTGCTGGCGGCGTTGGCCGCACACCCCACTACAAAGGGCCATTCGACCGGTTTGGCTGCAGAAGCGAATGCCGCACCAGACAGCAACCGGGGCATTAAGGCATTGGCTCATATCACCGGCGGCGGCCTTTTGGAGAACATTCCTCGCGTGCTGCCTGAGGGCCTGGCTGCCCATCTGAAAAAGGGCAGCTTGCCACAAACCGAACTGTTTGCCTGGTTGCAAAAGACCGCTTCCATTGACGATCTGGAAATGAACCGAACTTTCAATAACGGAATCGGCATGGTGGTGGTGGTTGCGGCGGCTGATGCAGCGGCTTGCACGGCAACGCTCCGGCAGTCTGGGGAAGTGGTCTATTGCATCGGCGAGATTTCTGCTTTGGGTGATGGTCCAGCAGTGCTGGTCACCTAATCCCTGATGAAGATGGGCCAGACGGATTCCCATCGCTTGCCCAGCGGAGTCTGGGCCCTTGGAATTGTCAGCTTACTCACTGACATTTCGTCAGAAATGGTGAGTGGCTTGTTGCCCGTGTTTTTGGTAACGGTTGTGGGGGCGAGTGCACCGCTGGTTGGATTGCTGGAAGGGGTTGCCAACGCCTCAACGATGCTGGTCAAAATCTTTTCAGGCGGTTTGAGTGACTACCTGGGACGGCGTAAGCCATTTGTGGTGGGCGGTTATTTGTTGTCGGCACTGGCAAAGCCGCTGCTCGCAATGGCATCGGGAATGGCAATGATCGCTTCGTCCCGTTTGATGGATCGCATAGGCAAAGGCGTACGGGATGCACCTCGAGATGCGCTAATTTCAGACATCACACCCGAACCCATTCGCGGCGCGGCCTTTGGCTTGCGTCAAGCACTGGACACGGTAGGCGCTTTTGTCGGACCCGTGTTGGCAATGGGTCTGATGTTGCTTTGGGCAAACGACTATCGAGCCGTATTTTGGGCGGCCACGTTGCCGGCGGTGCTCGCTGTCTTGCTAGTCTGCATCGGCGTTAAGGAGCCCGCGCGAAACCATGACCTGCCGCCAAGCAACCCGTTAACCCGTGCAAATTTCAAGCGGCTGGAAGCGCGGTTTTGGTGGCTGGTTGCCATTGGTGCCACGTTTACATTGGCACGTTTTAGTGAAGCGTTTTTGGTCTTGAGGGCGCAGCAAAATGGGCTTCCTCTGGCCATGACACCACTGGTACTGATTGCAATGAACCTGGTTTATGCTTCGCTTGCTTATCCTTTCGGAAAGATGTCTGACACGACCAATCGGCAGCATTTGCTGGGGGCGAGCTTGTTGGTCTTGATCGCTGCGGATGCATTGTTGGCTTACGGTGGGCTGGGGATCTGGGGCGGCATAGCCCTCTGGGGGCTTCACATGGCCATGGCGCAGGGGCTAATTTCAGCGCTTTTGGCCAATGCCGCGCCAACAGACCTGCGGGGCACAGCATTCGGTCTTTACTATTTGGTAAGTGGCATTGCTTTGCTTGTCGCCAGCGTGCTGGCTGGGGTACTTTGGGATGAGCTAGGGCCCGCTGCACCGTTTATTGCAGGCGCAGTGATTAGCCTTTTGGCACTGCTCTTGCTTTGGATGCAGCCCGCCGTATTCAAACGTGTTTGATTGTCTTGGCAAGGCCAATCTAAACGCTGCGAAGTGCTTTGATATGCATCGAAACCATCGACACGTCTGATCCGTCTGGCACGTTGTTCAAATAAGTTTCCAAATCCTGCATCGCCAGCGCTACGTGGCCAAGTTCGGCATGCATCAACCCGCGATCCCGGTAATCACCCCAACTTTGCGGCAGAAGGATGATCAAACGGTCCAGCACAGCCAATTGGCGTGGCAGGTCCGCTTGTGATTTGTAGATTTCGCGAAGGTTGTTCAGCATCCGGGCGATGATGGCGCGCGGTGGCATGGCCTGCAAATACAGGCCCAGTGGCACTTCAAATTCGTTCACCAAACCGCTTTTCTGGCGATACGGCTCCAGACGCTCGGCCAGTTCGTCGCGGCTGAGCGATTGGCCGTCAAACGGGTTAATTACCACCTGACCTTTGGGCAAGTTGACTTTCATCATGAAGTGCCCCGGAAACCCCACGCCACGGGCCGCCAAACCCAGGGCTTGCGCCAGTTCCAGCCAGATCACCGCCAGCGAGATCGGAATACCCCGGCGCGTTTTGAGCACGGCGTTGACAAAACTGTTGTCGGGGTCGTAGTAATTATTGACGTTGCCGCCAAACCCCAGGCTGCCAAAGAAGAACTGGTTCAGCACCCGTAATTTGTGCATGGGCCCCGCATCGGAGGGAATACGCCTGCGGAGACGGGCCAGCATCTGGTCTACCTCACCCAGCACGCGCTGTACGTCCAGATCGGGGTATTCGTCGTGCGCCAGGCCAATGGCTGCTTCGAGCAAGGGGAAATCGCTGTCACTCTGCACCAGCGAGGCGAAGTATTCCAGCGGCGTGGGGGTGTCAAACGACAGTTGCATGGCAACAACTCCTGTTCAATTCCGGTTCAATTCAAGCTGGCTCAATTCACTTTTACTCAGCGCCTGCGCAAAAAGGGGCCAAGTTTCATGCCAGCCGCCAGCGCCGCTACAAAGTATATAGCTATGCCGCCGGCCACGCAGGCTGCCATCAAACCCACCCGTTGCCAATGCTGGCCCGCCATGCGTGTCCACGGCACGGCGCTATCAGCCCACATCAAAAAGACGGCCATCAGGGCACTGGCGGCCACTACTTGCAACACAAAGACGCCCCAGCCTGGATGCGGCTTGTAGCTGCCCCGTCGCACCAGTCCGATAAGCAGCCAGGCGGCGTTGACCAAGGCACCCAGCCCGACCGTCAGGGTTAGCGCAGCGTGCTGAAAAAGCGGAACAAACACAACATTGAGGCATTGGGTGATCACCAGCACCGCCATGGCAATCCGGGCCGGCGTTTTCATGTCGTGCTGGGCATAAAACCCTGGTGCCAGTACTTTGATCGCCACCAACCCCAACAGGCCCACGCCCCAACCCATCAGCGCTAGTTGGGTTTGTTGCACGTCGGCTTCGGTGTACGCACCGTACTGAAAAATAACCGCCACCAACGGTTTGGCAAACAACACCAGGGCCACGGAACACGGTACCGCCAACAGCACCACCAAACGCAATCCCCAGTCCAGCAAGGCCGAATACTCTTCATCCTTTTGCGCAGCCCGGGCCCGGCTCAACTGCGGCATCAGCACTACGCCCAGCGCTACACCGAGCAAGGCGGTGGGGAATTCCATCAGCCGATCAGCGTTGGAAAGCCAGGTCACGCTGCCGCTGACCAGACGTGAGGCAATCTGGGTGTTGATAAACAGGGATATCTGGGCCACACCCACACCCAGCAGCGCAGGCACCATCAGTTGCCCGACGCGACGGGTGGCCGGGTCTGCCCAGGCTTCGCGCAGGCGGGCCCAACTGCGCCCGACGCGCGGCAACAACCCCAGCCGCCACAGGGCCGGAATTTGCACCGCCAGTTGCAGCACGCCACCCGCCATCACCCCCACCACCTGCGCATAAATTGCCTCAATACCCAACGATTTGAACCAGGGTGTGCACCACACGGTGGCACCGATCATGGCGAGGTTCAGCAATACCGGCGTGGCAGCCGGCACTGCAAACTGGCGATAGGTATTCAAAATGCCCGACGCCAGCGACACCAGTGAAATAAACAACACGTAAGGAAACATCCAGCGCGTCATGACGATCGCAGCCTGATAGGCTGCTGGCTCCTTTTGCAAGCCGCCCGCCATGGCCCACACCAACGCCGGTGCTCCCAGCACACCCAGAACACAGGTTGCCACCAATACCCAGGTCAACACCGTGCTGACGTTATCGATCAAGGGGCGCACGCCGGCCAGGCCCTCTTTTTCTTGCGTGGCTGACAACACCGGCACAAAGGCCTGACTGAACGCACCTTCACCAAACAGCCGACGCAACAGATTGGGAATGCGAAAAGCCACGTAAAACGCATCCGTCATCGCGCTGGCACCAAAAAACGCCGCAAACAGCTGGTCACGCACCAGCCCCGCAATGCGCGACAACAAAGTAAGCGAGGAAATGACGGAGGCGGATTTCAGCAGTGACACGGCGCAAAGTGTAATCTTGAGAAAACCACATCTTGGAGCGTAACCGGCCACGCTAAACCGGGAAAACAGGGAAAAGGTTTCGCCGCCGGGCCGCTCCCAAGGTGAAATGCGCCCCCTCGGGGGGCAGCGACCCGTGAAACGGCGGAGCGCGGGGGTAACATTTGGTAGAATGGAAGGCTTTGCTGGCATCATCTCCAAACTTTAGGATATTTAAAAATGGCATCTACCAAACCCAAGAAAAAGAACCCGCGCCTCGCGTCGGGCCGCAAACGCGTCCGTCAAGACGTCAAAATCAACGCAGCAAACACCTCGCTGCGTTCCAAATACCGTACCGCCGTGAAGAACGTCGAAAAAGCCGTTGCCTCTGGCGACAAGGCCAAATCGACCGAAGCCTTTGCCAAAATGCAAGCCGTGGTGGACACCGTGGCTGACAAAGGCATCTTCCACAAAAACAAGGCCGCACGTGACAAAAGCCGCCTTTCCAGCCGCGTGAAAGCGCTGGCTACCGCAGCTGCCCCGGCAGCCGCCTGATTCAGGTTCACCACCTCAATCAAAACAGCACGGACTGATGGCCTGACCCTTCGTCAAACAGGGATCCAGCCTCTCAGCCCGCCGTTTGAAACCGGTGCGCTGCCAGCAAAGCAAAAAAGCCGTCAAACTTGACGGCTTTTTTGTTTGCAAAACGTTATGCCATTGTGAACAGATGTGTGGAGGTTGCTACCGCGGTGTTTGTGCCGATGGTGGCACAGTTGCTGATGGCGGCTCCAGTAGCACCTGCAATTCATTGTCCCTTGCGAAGTTCACCGCAAAATCCCAGGCCATGACGTTGTGGTCGCGCAAATCACGATTGACGATGACGCACTTGGTTTCTCCGTAGGAGCGCGGCACGCACCAGGGCGAATAACCAATGTGACTGCCCGGCACGGCACCACCGGGTCGAAACGAACTCAGCACACCAGCCAGGCGCTCGGCCCAGTCGCTGGGGCGAAACGTCTTGCCACTCTTGGTGATCCCCAGGATATAAATTTCTTTCGCAGTGTTGGGAACCATGGCCTGATTTTACGAAAGCCCGCGCACAACATTGATGCACCACCTTGATGCACTTGACGCGCGGGAGCACGCGCCGCAACGGCGCAAAAACCGGCATCGCTGCAATGCAAAATGGTCAAAAATCCGGCCCGGCTGATTTGCCTAAAATGGGCTTCCAACGGCCTCCTCGATGGGGCCGATTTGTTTTTTTGCCCCAATTGGAGTCAAAACCATGACCACCACCGCCCCCGTTGCCGCGCACTCGCCGCACACCATGAACACCTATGCACCCGACGGTGGCCGCCCGGTGCAAATTGCCATCTCGCATGGGCAAGGCTGCCGCGTATGGGACGTGAATGGCAAGTCTTACCTGGATGGGCTGGGCGGCATTGCCGTCAACACGTTAGGCCATAACCACCCCAAACTGGTGCCCGCCTTGCAAGACCAGATCGCCAAGGTGATCCACACCTCCAACTACTACCACGTGCCCAACGCCGAAGTTCTGGCCAAAAAACTCACCGAGCTGTCGGGCATGAGCAATGTGTTCTTTTGCTGCACCGGCCTGGAGGCCAATGAAGCCGCCATCAAACTGGCCCGCAAATTTGGCCATGACAAAGGCATTGAGCGGCCCGAAATCGTGGTCTATGAAAAAGCCTTTCATGGCCGCAGCATTGCCACCCTGAGCGCCACCGGCAACCCCAAAATCCAGGCCGGTTTTGGCCCGCTGGTGGAAGGCTTCATCCGCGTGCCCATCAACGACATCGCCGCGCTGAAAAAAGCCACCGACGGCAACCCGAACGTCGTGGCGGTGTTTTTTGAGGCGATTCAAGGAGAAGGCGGCATCAACGCCATGCACCTGGATTACTTGCGCAATGCCCGCAAGTTGTGCGACGAGCGTGACTGGCTGCTGATGATCGACGAGGTTCAATGTGGCATGGGTCGCACCGGCAAATGGTTTGCGCACCAATGGGCCGGTATCGTGCCAGACGTGATGCCGCTGGCCAAAGGCCTCGGCTCTGGCGTGCCGATTGGCGCCGTGGTGGCGGGCCCTCGGGCCAAAGACATCTTCCAGCCTGGCAACCATGGCACCACCTTCGGCGGCAATCCGCTGGCGATGCGGGCTGGTGTTGAAACCATCCGCATCATGGAAGAAGACGGCCTGCTGGCCAATGCCGCCCGCGTGGGCGAGCACCTGCGGGCCGCGCTGTCGCGCGAACTGGCGGCTGAACTCGCCAATGGCGGCGTGAAAGAAATCCGTGGCCAGGGCCTGATGCTGGGTATCGACCTGAACAAGCCCTGCGGCATCATCTTGACCCAAGCTGCCAACAACGGCCTGCTGCTCAGCGTGACTGCGGACAGCGTAGTGCGCTTGGTGCCACCGCTCATTTTGAGCATCGCCGAAGCTGATGAGATCGTCGCTATTCTTTGCCCGCTCATCAAGGCCCATCTGGCCAAGACCGATTAATTTGCCATGAATAATCCGATCAGACATTTCCTGCAAAACAGCGACCTGACAGCGGACGAATATGCCTACATCTTCGCCCGCGCTTCGCTGATCAAGAAAAAGTTCAAGACCTACGAAAAACACCACTCGCTGGCCGACCGCACGCTGGCCATGATTTTCGAAAAAGCCTCGACCCGCACGCGGGTGAGTTTTGAGGCCGGCATGTACCAGTTGGGCGGCAGTGTGGTACACCTGACCACCGGTGACAGCCAGCTGGGCCGCGCCGAACCCATCGACGACAGCGCCAAAGTCATCAGCCGCATGGTCGACATCGTGATGATCCGTACCTACGAGCAAGCCAAACTTGACCTGTTCGCCCAGCACTCGCGGGTACCGGTCATCAACGGCCTGACCAATGAATTCCACCCCTGTCAAATATTGGCCGACATCTTCACGTTCATTGAGCACCGGGGTACCATCGCGGGCAAAACCGTGGCCTGGGTGGGTGACGGCAACAACATGGCCAACAGCTGGCTACAGGCGGCAGAGATTCTGGGCTTCAAAGTACACGTCAGCACGCCCTGGGGGTATGAGGTAGACCAGTCGGTGGCCGGCATCCGTTCCTCCGACAGTTACCAGGTCTTCACCGATCCGCTCGAGGCCTGCAAAGGCGCTGACCTGGTCACCACCGACGTGTGGACCAGCATGGGGTTTGAAGCCGAAAACGATGCCCGCAAAAAGGCCTTTGCCAAATGGTGTGTGGATGCCGAAATGATGGCCGCCGCCAAGCCCGACGCACTCTTCATGCACTGCCTGCCCGCCCATCGCGGTGAAGAGGTGCAGGCCGACGTGATTGACGGCCCACAATCGGTGGTGTGGGAAGAGGCCGAAAACCGCCTGCATGCGCAAAAGGCGCTGATGGAGTACCTGTTGCTAGGGCGCCAGTAATTTCCACGCAGCGTTGGAAATAACCGACACCGCGCCACCTACGCGGGTGATAACTTTGCGGCTTCAGTTTGCAGAAAGCCCGCCATGAAGCCCACCACCCCATCCCCATCGTCCACCACCGGCAGTGGCGAAGCAGAATCCATCGTCCGCGAAGAAAAAGCCCAACTCGATTTCAGCCGGTCGATGAGTTACGGCGACTACCTGCATCTGGACGAAATCCTGGGTGCCCAAAAGCC
>JANOWY010000009.1:0-5311 GCA_031418135.1 Rhodoferax sp.
TCACCAGCTACAGCACATTCAATGATTTTTTCACGCGGGCCTTGCAACCTGACGCCCGGCCATTGGCACAGGCGCAGTGGATTTGCCCGGTGGATGGTGCCATCAGCCAACTTGGCCGAATTGACAAGAACCAGATCTTCCAGGCCAAGGGGCATGCCTATTCATCCGACGCGCTGTTGGCAGGTGACACGGCCCGTGCGGCCCCTTTTCTGGACGGCCACTTTGCTTGCCTGTACCTGAGCCCGCGCGACTACCACCGCATCCACATGCCCTGCGCCGGGCGTTTGCTGAGCATGACGTATGTGCCGGGCGACCTGTTTTCGGTGAACCCTGCCACTGCGCGTGGCATACCGGGGCTGTTTGCGCGCAATGAGCGGGTGGTGTGCTGGTTTGAAAACGAGCACGGCCCTTTTGTTTTGGTGTTGGTGGGTGCCACCATCGTGGGCAGCATGGCGACGGTGTGGCATGGCCGTGTGAACCCGCCGCGTTTGCGTGATGTGACGACCTGGCGCTACGCTCCTGGAGAAGTGGTTTTGGCGCAAGGCGCGGAGATGGGTCGTTTTTTGCTGGGATCGACCGTTGTTATGCTGTTCCCGGCATCCGCCAATGCGCCCCTGGTGTTTAATCCGGCCTGGCAAGCGGGCCGTGCGATCCGCCTGCGCGAGGCCATGGCCAACGTGCCACACTGAACGTTTTCCAATTTCAAGCCATTGCCCCAACAATTCTGAATGCCGTTTTACCCAGGAATAGCCATGACATACGAACATCTGCTGGTCACCACCGAAGGCGACATCACCACGATCACCCTGAACCGGCCCGACAAACGCAACGCCTTGGCGCTGCCCGTGATTGCTGAGTTGCACCAGGCTTTTTTGGATGTCGGCAACACCGATGCGCGTGGTGTGATTCTGGCTGCCAATGGCCCCGTGTTTTGCGCCGGGCATCTGTTTGGCGACATGGTGGCGGTGACGCTGGAACAGGCGCGCGCGTTGTTCGACACCTGCCGCGCCATGATGGATGCGATGCAGGCCATGCCACAACCCGTGATTGCCAAAGTGCATGCGCTGGCCACGGCTGGTGGCTGCCAACTGGTGGCGAGTTGCGATCTGGCCGTTGCCTCCGAGCGGGCCTCTTTTGCCATCCCTGGCGGCAAGGCTGGCCAGTTTTGTCATACACCGCTGGTGGCCGTGGCCCGCAACATGGGCCGCAAACGGGCATTGGAGATGGCCATGACGGGTGACCCCATCAGCGCCCAAACGGCACAAGACTGGGGCCTGATCAACCGCTGCGTGGCCCATGATGATCTGGATGCCGCCACTTTGGATTTGATTCGACGCGCCTCACGCGGCGGCATGTTGTCCAAAGCCATGGGCAAAGCAGCTTTCTACCGCCAAATCGACATGCCGCAAGACCAATCGTATGACTTCGCCTCTGCCGTCATGGCAGAAGCCACCATCACGCCCGACGCGCAAGAGGGATTTGCGTCATTTCTGGAAAAGCGCCACCCCACCTTCACCCAGAAGCCCGCACGTTAGGCCATCGCCGCCGATTTGCCAGCGCCCGCCAAATTGGCGGGTGGCATTTTGGATTCAATCTCCACCCGGTTGCGCCCGCCCGCCTTGGCGCGCTCCAGTTGGGCATTGGCACGGGCCAGAACCGCCTCTTCCGATGTGTCGGCGGCATCAGTCAAGGCAACACCCAAGGAAGCGCTGACCCTGACACGCTCGTCCGCAAACAGGTGTTGCATATCGGCCACCTGCCCGCGCATGCGCTCAGCGGTAACCCGTGCGTCAACCGGCGTGGCGTTTGGCAAGATGCCGATCATTTTGCCTCCGCCCGCTCGGCCCAACACATCAGCAGGCTGGAGAACGTCCCGCAGGGACTTGGCAATTTCTGCCAACAAGGCATCGCCCATCGGATACCCGTGCGTCACGTTCACACTGTGCAGGTTGTCGATGTCCAGCGCGACCACCGCAAAGGGCTGGCGCGTCTTGGCAAAGCGCTTCCAGGCCCGGCCCATTTCTTCCGTGATGGATTTACGGTTCAGCAGGCCGGTGAGTTCATCAGCGCGCGCGCGCTCGCGCAAGGTCATCACCACGGTCGAAATCGTCAAATAGGCAAAGGCGAGGTTGACCAACGAGGCACCAACCAGCACGACATAGGGCAAGGCGACGGTCAAACCGTCAGCGGCGTTGAACTCGATGGACTCGTGCAACGCAACGCCTGCCACGGCCCGGATGAACAGCAGGGCTGCAATCGCCAGACTGATGAAACCAATGCTTTTGACCGGGCCGCGCAAATGCGGCTCGGCCTTGACCCTCAAAATTTTGAGGCCCGTTCGACCCAACAACCAGGCGACTGCCAACAACAGCGCCAGCGCGCGCCAGTTGCTGGTGGCTTCACTGAATCCAAACGTCAGAATTCCCAGCCCGGCCACGGTCATGACCACCCAAATTTCAGCCTGCGACAGCCGGAATTTCAACAATTGGGAGCCACCCTGAATGATGGCGACCATGGCCCAAAGCGACAAAAAATTAGACAAGGTATGGCCGACAAAATAGGGCAAATCGCCCCTCAAAGCGATCAGCAACAGACTCAAGCCGAGCACCAGATTAAAAGCCACCAGACCGACGATACCGCCCCGGTAACCGCGTGAAATTGGAATGGCCGCCGTCCAGGCCAATCCGATCAAAATGAGCTGGGCGGCCACCAGCGTCCATAAAAGTTGGGTTGGGTTCATGCGGTTGCAGCACCCGCCTGGCCGCCAGGAAAAAATTCTAAAATATTCAATTTATACAAAATTTTAATTAAATTAAAATTTATTTTACTATAATAAAAGCAGCAAGTTGTTCAACCTAAATATCAACAATTGTTCTTTTTTCTAATTACAACTTATACCCAGAAGATTTTTTATCCAAAATCCGCATCATCGCATCAAAAAACAGCCGCTCCCGATCCAGTCGGCTGTGGCTGTCGTCCGGGTTGATGGCCTGCACCCGTGCCACTACCTCGTCGCTGAGCACTGCCAGTTTTTCCCCGGTGGCGGGCGCCGCCGCCATCGCAATCAGTTGCATGCGGCAAACCCGCTCCAGCCGGTAAAGCCGCCGATAGGCCTGCGCCACCGTGTCGCCCACCACCAGCGCACCGTGGTTTTTCATGAAGATGATGTGTTTCTTGCCCAGCACCTTGGCCAGGCGTTCGCCTTCTTCCAGACTGTCGGCCAGCCCGGTATAGACGTCGTCATAGGCAATGTGGCCATGGAAAAACGCCGACGTTTGGCTGGTGGGGTGCAGCCGGTTGTCTTGCAGCATGTTCAGTGCCGTGGCCCAGGTTTGGTGGGTGTGCAACACCACCTTCGTGCCGGTGATGCGGTGAATCGGCGCGTGAATGCACCGGGCCGACAGCTCCACGGGGCCCCGTCCTGAAACGATCTGGCCGGCTTCAGTGAAAACCATCATGTCGCTGGCCTTGGCCTCCGACCAATGAATGCCAAACGGCAAGATCAGGAACTGGTCGGTCTTGCCCGGCACGGTTACCGTGAAATGGTTGTCAATGCCCTCTTCCAGCTCGTGCAGGGCGGCCAGCCGGTGAGCGGCAGCCAAATGGATTTTGGCGGTCTCAATGGGGTATTGCACCTTGAAGTTGACCACCCGGCTCACCGTCGTTGGTTTGGCCAAGGCTTTGGCAACTGGTTTGGCAACACTGCCGATAATTTTTGTGACCATGTTGGCTGTCTTTCAATGTGATTAGGTAACTTATTTAAAGATCACGGTTTTGTGCCCATTGAGCAAAACCCGGTGTTCGCTGTGCCATTTGACAGCCCGCGCCAACACCTGGCTTTCGGTATCGCGGCCCTGGGCGGTCAGGTCTTCCACGGTGGCCCCATGCTCCACCCGGGCCACATCTTGTTCGATGATCGGGCCTTCGTCCAGGTCAGCGGTGACGTAATGCGCGGTGGCACCGATCAATTTCACACCACGCTCATGCGCCTGGTAATACGGCTTGGCCCCCTTGAAGCTGGGCAAAAACGAGTGGTGGATATTGATGGCGCGGCCGGCCAGTTTGCGGCACAAATCGTCACTCAGGATATGCATGTAACGTGCCAACACCACCAGCTCAGCCCCCTCGGCCTCGATCACCTCGTAGGCTTTGGCCTCGGCCTGGCCCTTGGTGGCGGCGGTCACCGGTACATGATGGAACGGTACGTTATAGCTGGCCGCCAATTGGTAAAAATCGCGGTGGTTGGAGATGATGGCGCGGATGTCCAGCGGCAAAAAGCCGCTTTTCCAGCGGAACAGCAGGTCATTGAGGCAATGGCCGTCGCGGCTGACCATCAGCACCGCCTTCATGGGCGCTTCGCTGCCGTGCAATTGCCAGGTCATCTGAAAGGGTGCGGCAAACGCCGCCAATTCTCTGCGCAGATCTGACGCAGACCCCTCTGGTGCCGCAAATTGCACGCGCATGAAGAACAGGCCCGTGCCCTTGTCGTTGTATTGGGCGGCTTCTTCAATATTGCAATGGCGCTGGGCCAGGAAGCCGGAAACCGAATGCACCAGGCCCAGGCGATCAGGGCAGGCGAGCGTCAAGACAAAATGTGAATTCATGTTTTCGATTGTCGCAGTTTGAGGTGAACGGCTTTCGGTGGCATGATGGTGGTTTGTTACCTTTTGCTGCACCGCAACCCGCCTGACCGGAGACCCCTATGGCCAAAATTGACTTCAACATGGACAACCACTGGTTGCCTTTCACCCCCAACCGGGGTTTTGCCGAGAACCCGCGCGTCATTGTGGCGGCCGACGGCATGATGTTCAAAACCCATGATGGCCGGGACGTGATCGACGGCATTTCCAGCCTGTGGTGCGTGGCAGCGGGGCACAACCGCAAACCCATCAACGAGGCGATCAAGAAGCAGCTCGACACGCTGGACTATTCCACCGCTTTCCAGGCAACCAACAATGTGGCCTTCAAAGCCGCCGAGATGATCGCCGCCATGGCACCCGGTGACCTGAACAAGGTGCTGTTTTGTAACTCGGGCAGCGAGGCGGCCGACACCTCGCTGAAAGTGGCGCTGGCCTACCATCGCGCCCGGGGCGAAGGCCACCGCACGGTTTTTATCGGGCGCGAAAAAGGCTACCACGGCGTGGGTTTTGGTGGCATGAGCGTGGGTGGCATCGCGGGTAACCGCAAAGCCTTCAGCACCGCCATGTTGCCGCGCGTGGATCATATGCCCTTCATGCACGACCCGGTGAACAACGCTTACATCCACGGGGCCCTGCCCGAATGGAAAGCCGGCCTGGCACATCCGCTGGAC
>JANOWY010000010.1:0-3066 GCA_031418135.1 Rhodoferax sp.
GGGTGCCTTGGTTGCCTGCAATGCCCTGGGCGACGTGGTAGATCCGGCCCGTGGTGTCGTGATCGCCGGTGCCCGCACCCCAGATGGCAAAACCCTGCTGAACATCCGCGATGCCATCCTGCGTGGCGAAGCACCCCAACCCTTGCTGGCGGGCACCAACACCACCATTGGTGTGGTGGCAACCGACGCGGTTTTAACCAAAGCCCAGGCGCACCGACTTGCGATGGTCAGCCATGACGGCCTGGCCCGCGCCATCAACCCAGTGCACACCATGAGCGACGGTGATGTCATGTTCGCCCTGGGTACCGGGGTCAGCGGCAAAACGCCGGGCATGATGGTGCTGTCAACCCTTGCCGCGGAAGTCACGGCACAGGCGATTGTGCGTGCCATACGGGCAGCTCAAACGGTCAGCTATTTGGACACGACCTGGCCTTCGGCCTCGGCCCTGTGAAACAGCCGCGCCGACCAGCCTCAAAACAGACTGCCCGAACCGTGCCCAAATCGATTCAACACAGTTTGCTTTCATTGCGGGAACTGATCAATTCGGTCGGCCCCTTTTTGCTGCTGGCCGCCGGGCTGTTGGCCGTGGCTTATTGGGTGTTAGACCCCACACCGCCCAAACGCGTCAACTTGGCCACCGGCCCAGCGCAAAGCGCTTATGCAGAATTTGGCAGCCGCTACGCTGCGCTGCTGAAGAAAAACGGCATTGAGGTGAAGTTGTTGCCCAGCCAAGGCTCTTCTGAAAACCTGCAAATGCTGCAAGACGGCCGTGCAGACCTGGGCTTTGTGCAAGGCGGTAGTGGCGCTTTGCAAACCGGCACGGCGGCCGAACCCCAAACCCTGGCGCAAAGCGGCATCCAGTCTTTGGGCAGCCTGTTTCTCGAACCGCTTTGGCCGTTTTACCAGGCCGATGCAGTCCGCAAAATCAGCCCCACAGGTGCCTTGTCGGCCTTACCACAACTGGTCGGGCTGCGTGTGAATGTGGGCACGCCAGGCAGTGGCGTGCCCGATTTGATGGGCAAGATTTTTGAAGTCAACCGCATGGACGTGGCCGCGCTCAGACTCTCCAAACTCGAACAGACTCCAGCGACCGTGGCGTTTTTGAATGGTGAACTCGATGCGCTGGTGTTTGCCTCGGCCCCTGAATCACAGATGGTGCAAATGCTGCTGCAAACACCGGGCGTGCGCCTGCTCGATTTTGCGCAGAACGAAGCCTATTCACGCCGGTTTGAATTTTTGGCTGCCGTCACCTTGCCGCGGGGCGTGGTGGATTTGGCGGCCAATGTTCCCGCGCAAGATGTGCGTTTGGTGGCCCCCACCACCACCCTGCTGGCCCGTGAAAAAGTTCATCCCGCCATCTTGCAACTGTTTGCCCAGGCCTCTTTAAAGCTGCATGGCGGCGCGGGCTGGTTTAACCGCGCCCGCGAGTTCCCCAACGCCCCCAACAGCGAGTTCCCGCTGGTGCAAGAAGCAGAACGCACCCTCAAGAACGGTGTGCCGCTGATGCAGCGTTACGTGCCTTTTTCATGGGCCAACCTGATCGAACGCATGTGGCTGGCGCTGGGTATTATTCTGGCGGTGCTGCTGCCCTTGTCGCGCGTGGTGCCGCCGCTTTACCAGTTCCGCATTCGTTCGCGCATCTTTCGCTGGTATGGCCAGCTACGGGACATTGAAGACCGCCTGGGAGCGCTGCACCCCAACAGCGCAACAGGTGGCCTTGCCGATGAAGCCCATGCGGCGTTGGCGCAGGAGTTGACCCAAATGCAAGCCAAGGTGGAGCAAATCAGTGTGCCGCTGTCTTACACGAACGAGTTATATGCGCTGCGCAGCAATATTGAATTGGTGCGCAAAAAATTGCCAAGGATCTGAAGGTTTCCTCGCAAGCTTGCGCCGCCCCGAGTCAGCCTTACGCCACTGCTCAAACCAGAGGACAAAACTCAGAATACCTTCACCCCGCCGTTTTGTCCAACCCATCTACTTCAGGGCCTTGAAGCGCATGCGTTTGGGCTTGGCCCCTTCGGCACCCAAACGGCGGACTTTGTCGGCCTCGTATTCCTGGTAGTTGCCGTCAAAGAAAGTCCACTGGCTGTCGCCTTCGCAGGCCAGGATGTGGGTGGCGATGCGGTCCAGGAACCAGCGGTCGTGACTGATCACCATCAGGCTGCCGGCAAACTCGAGCAGCGCGTCTTCCAGTGCGCGCAGGGTCTCGACGTCGAGGTCGTTCGAGGGCTCGTCCAGCATCAGCACGTTGCCGCCGGCGATCAGGGTTTTGGCCAAGTGCAAACGGCCGCGTTCACCGCCCGAGAGCGTGCCAACGCGTTTTTGCTGGTCTTGCCCGTTGAAGTTGAAACGCCCGCAGTAAGCGCGGCTGGCCATGGTGAAACGGCCTACATTGAGCATGTCCAGCCCACCCGAAACGTCTTCCCAGACGGTTTTTTCATTGGCCAGGTCATCACGGTTCTGGTCAACAAAGGCCATCTTCACGGTGGAGCCCACCTTCACTTCGCCGCTGTCGGGCTTTTGCACGCCCGAAATCATGCGGAACAAGGTGGATTTGCCTGCGCCATTGGGGCCGATAATGCCAACGATGGCCCCTGCTGGCACCTTGAAGCTTAGGTTGTCGATCAACAGCCGGTCACCAAATGATTTGCTGACGTTGACGAACTCAATCACCTCATTGCCAAGCCGCTCGGCTACGGGGATGAAAATTTCATTGGTTTCGTTGCGTTTTTGGTATTCGAAATCAGACAACTCCTCAAACCGGGCCAAACGCGCCTTGCTTTTGGCTTGCCGGGCTTTGGGGTTTTGGCGCGACCATTCCAGCTCTTTCTTCAGGGCCTTGGCGCGGCTTTCCTCGCCTTTCTGTTCGGCTTCCAGGCGCGCGGTTTTTTGCGTCAGCCAATCGCTGTAATTGCCTTTGTAGGGGATACCGGAGCCCCGGTCGAGTTCCAGAATCCACTCGGCGGCGTTGTCCAGAAAGTAGCGATCGTGGGTAATAGCCACCACCGTGCCGGGGTAACGCTGCAAAAACTGTTCGAGCCAATCCACCGACTCGGCATCCAGGTG
>JANOWY010000011.1:0-1506 GCA_031418135.1 Rhodoferax sp.
ACCACTGCCGAGCCCTCAAAATACAGGTGCACCATGGTGTCGGGCTCGGCTGTCAGCCACAGCCACATCGACAAGGCCCAACCCGCTGTGGTGCCCAGCGCCACCAGCAGATCCATGTTGCCGCTGAAGTTTTTCAGGGCGCTCCAACCGGCTTTGTAAAAACGGGCACCCAGAATGAATTGCACCGGGGTTGCCAGTAAAAACTGCCAAGCGGACGGCAACATCCAGTGTTTGCCAACCAGGTCGGCCAGCATGGGCAACACCAATGGCGCCGACAGCACCAGGCCAATAGCCACCGGTGCAAAACCGGCCCATGGCGATGTCTCCACCTCATCGATGGCCGCCTGGGCGGCGCGTGGCTCGTAACCCGCATCACGTACCGAGCGGCGCAGCCGCGCCTCCATTTGATCCGCATCGTGGTACGTGATGCGCGCCGTTTCTGTGGCCAAGTTGACCGAGGCCGTGGCAACACCCGGCACTTTTTTAAGGGCTTTTTCGACCCGCATCACACACGAGGCGCAGGTCATGCCGCCGATGCCGATGTCGGTGGTTAACAGCTCAGACGCAACAACGGGGGGGCTTGTTTCCGGGGTCATGATCCTGCATATGATTGCATTAACGCTGAACGCAAGCCTTGCGCCAAGTCAATCTGCCCCCAACCATTTCAAGGAGCGATCTATGCTGCACCACCTCACCGTCACCGGCATGACCTGTGGCCACTGTGAAAAAGCGGTGACCCAGGCCCTTGAGCAAGTGGATGCCAAGGCCCAGGTCCGGATCGACCGCGCCGCCAATCAGGTCGACGTTGAATCCATTGCCGCACGCGAGGCGCTGGTGCAAGCCATCACCGAAGAAGGTTACCAGGTAGCCCCGGCCTGAGCCAAAGCGGCACTGCGAACCCCAACCGGCGCACCAAACGGGGTCAGCCCATCCAAAGCCAAGGGTAAGCACGCACCGACCGGGTGCATTTTGTACGCATAATTGCCAAAAATTGCGTACAAAATTTGGCATGCCTTGTGCATGACCCTTTCCATGAGTGACAACCTCGCGCTGCAACCTGCTGGTATTGAAGTCGTTGGCCTGACCAAACGTTTTGGCGTGGGCCAACCCGCCGTTGACAACATCAGCCTGACGATACAAGGCGGCAGTTACTGCTGCCTGCTGGGCCCTTCGGGTTGCGGCAAAAGCACCACCTTGCGGATGATCGCCGGGCACGACTTTCCGACCAGCGGCGACATCCTGCTGGACGGGCGCAACATCACCCACCTGCCGGCAGCCGCACGCGGTACCGCCATGATGTTCCAGAGTTTTGCCTTGTTCCCGCACCTGTCGGCACTGGACAACGTGGCCTTCAGCCTCAAAATGAAAGGCGTCGACAAAACAACCCGGCAACAAAAAGCGTTGGCCTTGCTGGAGCGGGTGGCCATGGGCCCCTTGGCACAACGCAAACCGGGCGAACTTTCTGGTGGCCAGCAGCAACGCGTGGCACTGGCCCGCGCCCTGATG
>JANOWY010000012.1:0-24357 GCA_031418135.1 Rhodoferax sp.
CGCCGCCATCGAGCGCCTGTTCACACACGAAGTTGAAGGCGTTGACGCCCGGCACCTCATACCGCGTGACCCGGCCTTTGACGAAATGGGCCAAATACGCGCCAACCGTTTCGGGGGTTAATTGCTGGCGCAACACGGGCAGCAAATCTGGGTGCCGAGCAATGACCCCGATATTCGACGTGTCGCCCTTGTCACCACTGCGGGCATGGGCGATTTCAATCACGTTTATTTCAATTTCATCACCAATTAATTCATAAAATTCAGGTTCTTTTACTTCTCTATGAATAGCTGGTTGTGCATTTTCCGTATCAACAATATTTGATTTTTCTTCATTGAATTTAATGTCAGTTAGATTTACAGCTACTTGGGGCTTGATTTGGCGCTTGTCCAGCAAAAAGGCAAACTGCTTGATGGAAGGCGCTGCCGAAGAACGCCCGCCGCCCGAGCCGGTGGTGCCGGGCGACCACGACGTGCCGGCGGGTGCCACTTCGCGGGCCAATAAATCCAGCGCCTCCTTGCGCGGGTGCATGGCCGTGAGCCGCATGATCACCTCCCGCGCATCCGCCGTTCGGGCGTGGCTGCCGTAGCACGATTCAGTGCCCAGCACTTCAATTTGGGTACGGCTGTAAGGGCCCAGGCCCGCCTTGTGCAACAGTTCAGAAGTGCGCTCCAAAATGGCCTCACCGGTTCGCTGTGCCTTGGCCTTGGCATCGATGCCGATGATGGTCAGTTGTGCCGACAGTTTGAAGCCGTCCATGTAAGTGGCGCACACTTTGTAGGTGGGTGTGGCCGGTTTGCCGCGCGCACCCGTCACCCGCACCCGGTGCTTGGCCCCATCGCCCAATTGCTCCAGCCGAACCTGGGTGAAATCGCACACCACGTCGGGCAAGATGTAGTGGGCCGGGTCGCCAATTTCATACAACATTTGTTCGGCGATCACGGCGGTAGACACCAGCCCGCCGGTGCCCGCCGGTTTGGTACAGACAAAGCTGCCGTCGGCGCTGCACTGGGCTATTGGGTACCCGATGTGGGCCCAATCGGGCACCTTCTCCCAATCAGTGAACAGGCCACCAGTGGCCTGGGCACCGCACTCCAGAATGTGGCCAGCCAAACTGCCGCCAGCCAGCTGGTCCCAATCGTCGGCTTGCCAGCCAAATTCATGCATCAGCACACCCAGCGTCACCGCTGAATCGACACAGCGCCCGGTGATCACCACCTGCGCCCCGGCATCCAGCGCGGCCTTGATGGGTTGTGCGCCCAGGTATGCATTGGCCGTGAGCACTTTGGCCGGCAGCGCAGCCCCACTTTGCAGTTCGCGCACCGGCGGGTTGGCTTCGCGCAAAGCGGGCAGCTGGGGCATCACGTCATCGCCGGTCACCACTGAAATCTTCAGGCTGATGCCTTGCTCTGCCGCCAGTGCGGCCAGCGCCTGCGCACAGGCTTGCGGGTTCACGCCGCCCGCATTGCTGACCACCCGGATACCCTGGGCCACCACGTCTTTGAGCACCGACTTCATCGCTACAGTCACAAAATCAGTGGCATACCCCAGCTCGGGTTTTTTGAGCCGGGCACCGGCCAGTATCGACATCGTCAGTTCGGCCAAGTAGTCAAACACCAGGTAGTCAATTTGGCCGCTGGCCACCAACTGCGGCGCACCGACGCTGCTGTCGCCCCAGAAGCCCGAAGCACCGCCAATACGGACTGTTTTTTCAGGGTTTTTCAGGTGGTTGGTCATGATGATGTTGTGCGTCGTGGAATGTGATGCGGATAGGCGGGCCAGTATAGAATTTTGAACCAAGAAGCCAGTCGCCTCTTGTTCACCACCCCCTGCGATGCCCACCGTCGAATTTGCGAAAAGCCTGCGCCGCCATGTGGATTGCGCGGCTCAGCAAGTGCCTGCGGGCAGTTTGCGCCAGGTGCTCGAGGCCGCCTTAACGGCTGCGCCTGCGCTGGGCCACTATGTATTTGACGACCAGCGGAACGTGCGCAAACATGTGGCGGTGTTTGTCAACGCCGATATGGTTCACGATCGCATTCAGCTGGATCGCGCGGTAGTTGAAGACGACAAAGTGCTGGTAATCCAGGCCCTCAGTGGCGGATGATTCCCGGCGGTCGATGAATTCCTGAAAGGCAGATGCAATGCAAAAACTTCTGGTGGCGACACGCAAGGGCCTGTTCATTCTCGAATCAACTCCCTCTGACCCCAGCCAGCCCTGGGCTATCCGGGCCCACTGTTTCAAAGGCGAGCCGGTGTCGCAAATCCTCTGCGATCCGCGCGATGGCAGCTGGTATGCCGCGCTGAATCTGGGCCATTTCGGCATCAAGCTGCACAAAAGCGGCGATCAAGGCCGCACCTGGACTGAAATCGCCGCGCCCGCCTTCCCCGCCAAACCTACTGAAGGCCCTTGGGCCGACGACATCACACCCTGGACGGTCGAGCTGATCTGGAGCCTGACCACAGGCGGAGCTGACGAGCCCGGCACTTTGTGGGCGGGCTGCATTCCGGCCGGGCTGTTCAAATCCACCGATGGTGGGCTGAGCTGGACCATCAACCAGCCCTTGTGGCAGGAGCCGCGCCGACGCGCCTGGTTTGGCGGTGGGTATGACCAGGCTGGCATTCATTCCATTCTGGTTGATCCGCGCGATTCAACACACCTCACGCTGGCCATTTCATGCGCCGGGGTCTGGCAAAGTTTTGATGGCGGCAGCCAGTGGACACTGACCGCCAAGGGCATGAAAGCCGACTACCTGCCGCATGAGGCCGAACAAGACGAAAACACGCAAGACCCCCATTGCATGGTGCATTGCGCCGCTGCGCCCGACACCCTGTGGGTGCAGCACCACTGCGGCATTTACCGCTCCAGCGACGGCGCTGACAGCTGGCAAAACCTGGGCAACGGCATCCAGCAGCCCCTGCCAAGCGGTTTCGGCTTTGCCGTGGCCTGTGACCCGCACAACCCGAACCGGGCCTGGTTCGTGCCCGCCCAGGCAGACGCTTGCCGCATCCCGGTCGAGGGGCGCATGGTGGTGAACCGCACCGATGACGGCGGCCAGACCTTCACGGCTTTTTCAGACGGGCTGCCACAGGCGCACGCTTATCACCTGATTTACCGGCATGGCCTGGTGGTGAATAACGACGGCCTGACGCTCGCCATGGGCTCCACCACCGGGGGCTTGTGGACCAGCAGTGACGCAGGGGAACACTGGCACAACCTGTCGAACGATTTGCCGCCGGTTGCCGCTTTGGCGTTTGTGGTTTGACCGGCAAGGCCGCCTCAGTCTTGTACCCGCACCATGCGGTTCACCCCGCCTTCAAACAAGGCCAGCCCCACCACCTTTCCAGATGCGTCGCGTTCGAATTCCAGTGCGGCATTGACCGCCTCGTAATAAAAGCGATCTGGCTCGGCTTTCACCGGAAACACCGGGTAACGCGGCCAGTTGGTAGAGCGCGCCCACAACTGCCCACCTTCGACGGTGATTTCAAAGTCAAGCGGCAATCGGCCGACCCGCTCGCGCCGGAAACGGCCCAAGTAATCATTGATCTTTTCCACCGGCAGGTCACCCAAATCCGGCAATTTGGCATCGGTCTTGGTGGCCACGAAACCTGCACCACCCTGGGTGAAGAACAGGCTTTTGACATCCCGCTTGAATTCGCCGTTCATGGCGCCGGTGCCTACCCCGTTGTTCCGCACAAAATCGTATTGCACGCCATAGTCGGCATCGACAAACGAGTCGCTGCCAGCGGGCAGCATCGGTCGATAACCTCCCCCCGTGATGCGCCTCACGAGCAGGCCGTTTTGAATCCGAACCGCCACAGAACGGGCCTCATCAACCGTGTACACACCTTGATAGTCTTCCAGCTTCACGCGGGCTGACGGAGTGGCTTTCGCTTTGGGCGGGTAGTGTTGCGCCGTAAGGAAAACCTGTGCCAACCCGGTCGGCGCATGGGAATTGCTGGCGAACACAATCACGGCCTCATTTGAAGCGGGGGCAATCATCCACAACGTGCGGTAACCACCCGTGAGCCCGTCATGCCAATAAATTCGACGCTCTGGCGGGCCCCGCATAAACAGGGCGTACCCAATCGGGCTGCCGCGAAAATCGCCCAGAGGTGTCAGCATGCGCTCGGCTGCCTTGCCCAAAGGGCCAACCCGGCCTGCCATCAGGGCCTGGCTGAAGATGAGCATATCGGTTGCCGTTGAACGCAAGGCACCAGCACCCGCCAGCGCTTGAAAGCCCCACGGCGGCACCAGTGCTCGGTTGTTGTAACCCTGTGCCATTCGGGGGGCCAGGTCAACGCCGTCGGCATCCAGGTGTTGCATGGTCTCTTTCATGCCCAATGGCGCAGTAATGTTGTCCCGCACCAGCACATGCCAAGGTTTGCCATAACGCTCTGACAACAATTCACCCAACAAACCCATGCCGAAATTGCTGTAGGCCGCGGGGCAGGGTGGTTTTGGGTTTGCAGCCGTTCCGACCTTTAAGGTGGCCAGGTTTTGCCACATATCCGTCCGGCTGAAACCACCATATGGATTGCCCTGTGACATGCGCTCGTCGACTCCCGCAGGCGCACGCGGCAGACAGGCGGTATGGGTTACCAATTGCCGCAACGTGATGGCGGCGACTGCCGGGGAATCGATGGTTTTGCCGGGCAGCAGCCGGGCCAGGTTGTCGTCCAGACTCAGCTCGCCTTTCTCAACTGCCTGCGCCAGCAGGAGGCCAGTGAACACTTTGGTCACTGACCCGATTTCAAACAGGGGCTGCGGCCCCGTGATGGGCAAACGCGTTGCCACCATGGCGGCGCTGGAGTCGCCCGCTTGCCGCACTGCGGCCAACCGCGTCTGCCCGCCCTGTAACGTGCCAACCGCCACCGTTCCGCGCTCCCGCCCCATCGCCGTTTTGGCGATGTCTGCCGGGTCGGCATCGAAGCCCAGCGGCTGGGCACACAAGCAGGAGCCGGTCAACCAAAGAGATGCCGCGACAAGTTTTAGCCCCGGGGAAAAGACTGATTTCATGGTGGTCATTGTGCCCTTGTTGCCTGGGTTTTACTGAGGTCACAGGCCCACCCGGGGCATCGGTTGGCCAACGTTGCCCGACCGCCAAAGGCACTTTCGCGTTCAATGGTGCAGTCAGGGGATGGTTGATTGAATTGACGCGGTAAAATGGCCCCAACGGGAAGCTTGGCCGAGCGGTTTAAGGCACCGGTCTTGAAAACCGGCGAGGGTTTATCCCCTCCGTGAGTTCGAATCTCACAGCTTCCGCCAGGTTTCTGGTTAGACTTCGGTTTGGTTGCTCTACGGGGCACTTCCATTGGCACAAACCCAATTCAGGGGATTCACATGGCACAGTCTCAGGCGCAGGAATTCATGGATACCGTCCAGTTGGTGCCCGGTGAACAGGGCACGCCAAACGCAATAACCAATCCAGCCAGTGCGGCCTGTGCAAGTGATTCAGCCAACACCCAAGCCTTGGCGGCTGACGATTCAGACATTTGGCCCGAAGCGGCAGATTTTCAATGTAGCCAAAGTGCCGCGCTGTTTGCCGGCACATTGCCAGCCCCCCTGACAGTCGTTTAGCGCGGGGCAGCAGGCAAAAACAAGGCCTGCAAGTCATTCAAAAAATCAAACCCGCGCGTTGTGGGCCTGACTTGCGCAAAATCGCGCTCGATCAGGCCTTTTTGTTGTGCTGTCTCCAAAGCGTTTTGCAGCACGGTTAACGGCAAACCAGTGCGCTCGGCAAACTGCGTGAGCGCAAAGCCATTCTTGAGTCGCAGCGCATTGAGCATGAACTCAAACGGCAAATCAGAGCGGGGAATTTCGTGGTCTTGCGCCACAGGATGGCCGCTCATGGCCTGTTGCATGTACAGCAGCGGCTCCCGAAACCGCACCTGCCGGTGCACGCGATGGGCGAAGCTGAGTTTGCTGTGGGCACCAGCGCCAATGCCCAAATAATCCCCAAATTGCCAGTAATTGAGGTTGTGGGCACAACGGTGGCCATCCCGCGCGAAAGCCGACACCTCGTACCGGTGCAGGCCATTCGCGCCCGCACTTTCAACAATCGTGTCCAGCATGTCAAAGGCCAGATCGTCATCGGGCAAAACAGGCGGAAACTTGGCGAAATAGGTGTTGGGTTCGAGCGTCAAATGGTAAATGGACAAGTGCGGCGGGTTAAAAGCCAGTGCGGTAGCCAGATCACGTTGCAAATCCGGCAAGGTTTGGCCCGGCAGTGCGTACATCAGGTCGACATTGAAGGTATCGAACGCCGACGTGGCTTCTTCGACCGCAGCCCGGGCCTGCGCCGCATCATGCACACGCCCCAGGGCCTTTAAAAAACGGTCGTCAAAGCTCTGCACGCCAACCGACAGCCGGGTCACCCCTGCCTGGCGAAATGCGCGGAAACGGTTGCGCTCAAAGGTGCCGGGGTTGGCTTCCAGGGTGATCTCACAATCTGGCGCAAGTTTTAAGCGGGCCCGCACACCCGCCAGCAGATCGTCAATCGCTTGTGGTGAAAACAAGCTAGGCGTGCCCCCGCCAATGAATACGGTGTGAACCGGGCGGCCCCAAATCAGCGGCAATGCGGCTTCGAGGTCGGCCATCAAGGCATCCACGTACTGGCGCTCGGGGATTTGCGCGGCACTGCCCTGGATCTCACCCGCCTTGAATTCGTGCGAATTGAAATCGCAATAGGGGCATTTTTTAAGACACCACGGCAAGTGAATATAAAGCGCCAAGGGTGGCAAAGCCTGCAATTGCAGGGTGCCGGGGCGCATGTAAAACTGCACGTCGCGGGGGACGACGGGGGTATCTGCGGGGGTAGCGCCGCGGATAACGGCCAGCGCGTCGACACTGGCCTGCGCGGCAATTGGAATGACCTGCCTCACGGGGTTGATGCCGCCAATGCAGTCGTGACCGAGCCGTTGGACAACCAGTTTTGGCGTATCAATTGCACCATCACTTGCGCCGCTTGGCCCCGGTGGCTGATGCGGTTTTTAACCTCGGGCTGCAGCTGCGCAAAGGTTTGGCCGAACGCTGGAATCAACATCACCGGATCGAACCCAAAACCGTTCTCGCCCACGGGCGCTTGGGTGATATGGCCCACTGCACGGCCCACCGCGATCAAGGGCTCCGGGTCTTGGGGCGTGCGCACGGCAACCAGCGTACTGACCAAGGCCGCACGGCGGTTTTCAATGCCGCGCATCTGTTCCAGCAAGGCGATGACGTTGTTGTCGTCACTTTTGGCATAACCAAATTGGGTAGCGTAATAGGCCGTGTCGACTCCCGGCAGGCCATTGAAGGCATCGACACACAGGCCGGCATCATCGGCCAGGGCGGGTAAACCGCTGTGTTGGGCGGCGTGGCGGGCTTTGGCCAGGGCGTTTTCAACAAAGGTGCGGTACGGCTCAGCCGCCTCCGATATGCCCAAACTCGACTGCGCAACCAGTTCCACCCCCAATGGGGCGAACAGGGCATGCAATTCGGCCAGTTTTCCGGCGTTATTGGAGGCTAATATCAGCTTCACAAAAATACTTTATTAAAATAATGAATTATGTTCATAAAATAATTGCAAAGTTAGATATTAAATAAATAGCTAATTTGATAAAGATTTATCTTGTAATTTTACAAGATTTGAAATACCAAGCTCCGCCAGCATCAGCAACTGATTCATTTCTTCGCGTGAAAACGGCGCGCCTTCCGCAGTGCCCTGCACTTCCACAAAATGCCCAGCCCCGGTCATCACCACATTCATGTCGGTGTCACAGGCCGAGTCTTCCGGGTAATCCAGATCGAGCATCGGCACACCCTGCACGATTCCCACCGAGACAGCAGCCACCGCAGCCGTGATGGGTGATTGGGCAAGCTTGCCACTGGCCAGCAAAAACGTCACCGCATCGCGCGCCGCAACATACGCACCAGTAATGGCAGCCGTTCGCGTGCCACCGTCGGCCTGCAGCACGTCGCAATCGAGGTGAATGGTGCGCTCACCCAGCAGTTTCAGGTCAAACACCGAACGCAACGAGCGCCCGATGAGACGCTGGATTTCCTGCGTACGGCCGCTCTGTTTGCCCCGTGCCGCCTCGCGGTCGCTGCGGGTGTGCGTCGAGCGCGGCAACATGCCGTATTCGGCCGTCACCCAGCCTTCGCCACTGCCGAGTTTGTGCGGCGGCACTTTCTCTTCCACCGAGGCGTTGCACAAAACCTTGGTGTTGCCAAACTCGATCAGCACCGAGCCCTCGGCATGGATGGTGTAGCGACGGGTGATGCGCACGTCGCGCAGGGCGTTGGCGGCGCGGTTGCCGCTGCGGGTGAAAGTGGTCATGGCTAGTTGTTGAAGGTTAAATAGCGGGGGTAGGAGTTTCGAGAGCGCCCAAGAAAAGATGCGATAAACGAAGTTGGATCGATAAAAAATGACCGATCAGCGCCCGGCAAACGGCGGCTCCAGAAATTCAATTCTCGGGATGCAGTGCGAGGCGCAAACCACAGACATGCAAGTGCATGGCGAGGATTTGCAACGCCGCAATGCGCCCGAAAATTGGCTTTATGGAGTCGCCGTTAGCGTTTGCGGGCGGCGGAGCGGCGTATTGCTTCGTTGATCTCGGCAATCGAGCGCTCAATCGCCGCCTCATCCAGATCGTCCAGCGTTTCCAGTTCTGCACCCAAAGGCACTTGCAAGGTTGACGCAAATCCGCCATCGGCAATGTCGTCTGTCGAAATATGGGTTTTGGTTGGGGCAAACTCGTTGGGTGATTCCCACTCCAGCGCCAACACGGTGACGTTGTCGCTAGCGCCTTTGGCGTTTTGCAGGGCGGCTTCGACCAGGTCTGGCGCTGCCAGCGGCACCGGTTTGCTGGCCAATTGGCGCACGATTTCTTCATCCGGCACGGTGCCCCACAAGCCATCTGAACACAACAACAAACGGTCGCCGTGCTCCAGCTGCACCGGGCCCTTGATGTCAATCTGCGGTTTAGTCGGCGAACCCAGGCACGTGAACAACACGTTGCGGTTGTTCTGGTAGGCCGTGGGTTTGGCATCCACCGAGAGGGACAAACGCTGTTCCATGTAAGAGTGGTCACGCGTGCGGGCCACCAGTTGCCCCTGGCGCACCTGGTACAGGCGCGAATCACCGCAGTGCGCCCAATGCGCCGTGTTGCCTTGCAGCAGCGCCGCGACGATGGTGGTGCGCGGGGTATCTTCCATGGCGCGATCCAGCGCGTAACGCAGAATTTGCCGGTGCGCCGCCAAAATCGCGTCGGACAAAAAACCCGCCACGTCTTCAATCACCGGCTGGGCCGCTTTTTGGTACATCGCCGACATGGCCTGCAAGGCCATTTGCGCGGCGACTTCACCTTCCGGGTGACCGCCCATGCCATCAGCCAGCAAAAACAAACCGGACTCGCGGGTGTAGCAGTACCCCATGCGGTCTTCGTTTTTTTCACGGTCACCGCGGCGGCTGATCTGGAAGACTGAAAATTTCATGTCAACACGCCAGTTCGCACAAAGAGATTAGGGACAAAACCACTCATTTGGGGCGGTTGCCAAAGTTGGTGGCCATTTTGGTGTTCTTTTTGGCGTCGGTCACGATGTTCTCAAACTGCATGCGCACTTTTTCCCCAACAGAAAGCTTGGTGTAGCGCCGCTCGCCTTCACGGCTGAGCTCTTTTTGCAGGGCAAACACCGACTGCGGACGCGAGAGCGCATCCAGTGCCATGCACCACTCCACCACCTCTATCAGGTTGTCTGAATAAATGCCACGCAAGCGCCCCAGCGCTACCGCAATGCGGTCTTTCTCGGTGCGCTGTGGTGCTTCATTGGGTGGGTAGCCCTGCATGCAGGCGTACATGCAGGCGCCGATGGCGTAAATGTCTGTCCACGGGCCCAGGGCGGAATCGCGGCGGTACATTTCAGGCGCGGCAAAACCAGGGGTGTACATGGGCCGGATGAAATTGCCTTCTTTGCTCAGCACTTCACGGGCCGCGCCAAAATCGATCAGCACGGATTTGTTGTCGTCGGTGATGAAGATATTGGCCGGCTTGATGTCCAGGTGCAGCATCTTGTGCTGATGCACGATGCGCAGGCCGCGCAAGATTTCGTCAAAAAGCGACCGGATGGTCGATTCGCGGAATACTTTTTGTTGCTTCAGATCGCGCGCGGTGATGATGAAATCTTGCAGCGAACCACCTTCCAGGTAGTTCATCACCATGTAAACGGTTTCGTTTTCACGAAAAAAATTCATCACACTCACCACCGACGGGTGGGAGATTTGCGCCAGCGAACGCCCCTCTTCAAAAAAGCTTTTCAGCCCCAGCCGGTATAACGAAAGTTTGTCGGGCGCGACTTGCGGCAACAGCTCGCCGGGGCCACGCGATGCCAATGAGGCGGGCAAATATTCCTTGATGGCGACCTGTTGGCCATCCGGATCGATGGCGGAATACACCACGCCAAAACCCCCGGCGGCTACCTTTTTGATGACACGGTAGCCACCAATGACGGTATCCGGGGAAAGGGGAGCAGGTTTGGCCTTCGACATAGAATCTAGCGATGCCAGTTTACAGCATGACCGGGTACGCCAGCGCCCAGCAAAACGCCCCCGCCCAACTTGCCAGCCCGGATTCAAAACCGGCCAACGCCGCACGCTTGGGGATGGAAATACGCTGTGTCAACAGCCGGTTTCTGGACATGACGTTTCGTTTGCCCGAAGAGTTGCGCGCCTTCGAACCGGCCTTGCGCCAACTCCTCGCCGGCAAACTCAAACGCGGCAAAGTGGAGGTACGGGCTTTCATTGAGCAAAGTGCCGCGACGCTGGGTGAGCCCACACCGGCCCTGCTGCAACGGCTCAATTCGCTGCAAGACAACGTGCGGGCCTGGTTGCCCACTGCCAACCCGCTTTCCGTGGCAGATGTGCTGCGCCTGGCGGCGCAAGAACAGTCCACCACGCAAGACTGGAGCAAAGTGGTTATACCGCTGGCCGAAAAAGTGGTCAAAGAGCTCGGTAGCGCCCGCCAGCGGGAAGGCGCGCGTTTGGCACTGATGTTGAAAGACCGCAGCCGCGAACTGGCCCTGCTGACCGCCCAGGCCGTGCCGCTGGTCCCACAATTGGTCGCGCAGCACCGGCAGCGCTTCGTCGATCGCTGGAACGACGCGTTGGCCCTGGGTCAGGTGGGTGGCCCGTCTGGTGGCAACGCCATCAGCGCCGAATCTGCCCAAGACCGGGCGCTCACCGAAGCCACGGCCTTTGCCATCCGTATCGACGTGGCCGAAGAAGTGACCCGGCTGGATTCGCATTTGAAAGAGATTGACCGCCTGATCGATGCCGGTGGCGAAATTGGCAAACGCCTGGATTTTTTGATTCAGGAGCTGCACCGCGAAGCCAACACCCTGGGTTCCAAATCTGCCGCGCTGGAACTCACGCACATCTCGGTCGACATGAAGGTGCTGATCGAGCAGATGCGTGAGCAGGTTCAAAATATAGAGTAGCTTTTTACATGGATTACCCCGGCAACCTGTTTGTAGTCGCAGCCCCGAGCGGGGCTGGCAAATCCAGCCTGGTCAAGGCACTGATGGAGCTCGACTCGCGGGTGCAGCCCTCGGTTTCGCACACCACGCGGGCACCGCGCGGCCAGGAGAAGCACGGCCGCGAGTACTTTTTTGTATCGGACGCTGAATTTGAGGCCATGGTGCAGGCCGATGCGTTTGTGGAATGGGCCCACGTGCACGGTGCCCGTTACGGCACTTCGCGCCAGGCGATTCGCGAACGCATGAACAATGGGGTTGATGTGGTACTTGAAATTGACTACCAGGGTGCCGTCGAGATCAAGCGTATCTTCAGCAACGCGGTGGGCATCTTCATCCTGCCGCCCACCTGGGACGAACTGCGTTCGCGGCTGGAGCGGCGCGCCGAAGACGCGCCTGACGTGATTGAAAAGCGCTTGGCGAATGCAGCTATCGAGGTCGCGCAAGTGGATAAATTCGATTTCGTTATAATCAACGATTCGTTCGACCGTGCACTGTTTGACCTCAAGGCCATCGTCCACGCCCAACGCCTCAAGGTATCGGCCCAGCGCCGTGCCCGTGCGGATACCTTCGCCGCTTTGCACATTCCCTAGAGTCCCCTCTAGTCACAATAGGATATTTATGGCCCGTATCACCGTCGAAGACTGCCTGGCGCAGATCCCCAATCGCTTTCAGCTGGTATTGGCTGCTACGTACCGGGCGCGTATGTTGAGCCAAGGCCATACGCCTAAAATTGAGAGCAAGAACAAACCAGGCGTCACCGCTTTGCGTGAAATTGCTGCTGGAAAAATCGGCATTGAAATGCTCAAAAAGGTACCTCTTTAAACAGCGCTTCAAATCGGCCAGGCCGTCAAGGCCGCCCCAAAAAAGCACCGTTACGGTGCTTTTTTTTCGTCCATCTTGTACTGGCAGCAACCCACGCTATATTTGGCACATGGGCAAACTTGTCGATCTCCCCACCAAGCAGCTGAAACCGGCAATCGGAAAGGCGGTTTCAAGTGCATCCAACCCGCCCCTGAATGCGGCAGCCGCCGCAAATGCTGCGGCTGCCAGTTTTGCCGGCTTGACCGCCAAGCTCGACTATCTGTCGCCTGCTGAATACGAACAGGTTCGGCTGGCCTACCGGTTTGCCGACGAAGCGCATCTGGGACAAATGCGCAGCAGTGGTGAGCCGTACATCACCCATCCGATCGCCGTGGCCGCCCAATGCGCCGACTGGAAGCTTGATGCCCAGGCGTTGATGGCTGCCTTGTTGCACGACGCGATGGAGGACTGTGGCGTCAGCAAATCGGAGTTGGTGGAGCGTTTTGGCTCGCCCGTTGCCGAGTTGGTGGATGGCCTGACCAAACTTGACAAGCTGCACTTCACAACCCGTGAGGAAAACCAGGCCGAAAGCTTCCGCAAAATGTTGCTGGCCATGGCACGTGACGTACGTGTAATTTTGATCAAGCTGGCCGACCGCACCCACAACATGCGCACGTTGGGTGACACGCCACGTGAAAAATGGCAGCGCATTTCCACTGAAACACTGGAAATTTATGCGCCCATTGCGCATCGCCTCGGTCTGAACGTCAGTTACCGGGAGTTGCAGGAACTGGCCTTCAAACACATGCGGCCTTGGCGTTATGACATTTTGTCCAAAGCACTGGCAAACGCCCGCGGCCGCCGCCGCGACCTTATCCAAAAAGTACGTCAGGAAGTCGAAGCCGCGTTTGCCAAAGTGGGCACACCGGTCAACATTTCAGGCCGCGAAAAATCGCTGTATGCGATTTACCGCAAGATGGACAACAAACACCTGAGTTTTGCCCAGGTGACCGATGTCTACGGCTTTCGCATCCTGGTGCCCACGTTAATGGACTGTTACACCGCACTGGGCACCCTGCACCAGCTCTACAAGCCGGTACCTGGCAAATTCAAGGATTACATCGCCATCTCCAAAGTGAATGGCTACCAGTCACTGCACACCACGCTGGTCGGGCCGTCGGGTGTCAACGTTGAGTTTCAGCTGCGCACCCAGGCCATGCATGTGGTGGCTGAATCCGGCGTGGCGGCGCACTGGCTGTACAAGGCCAACAAAACGGACTCCGATGCTGCTGAACGGCTGGGCACCCAGTGGCTGCAATCGCTGCTGGATATTCAAAGCGAAACCGGCGATGCGGCGGAATTTTGGGACCATGTCAAGGTTGACCTGTTCCCTGATGCTGTCTACGTGTTCACCCCCAAGAGCCAAATTTTGGCGCTGCCGCGCGGTGCCACGGTGGTCGATTTCGCCTACGCTATTCACAGCAACGTAGGTGACCGCACGGTGGCGGCCAGCGTGAACGGCGAACAGGTACCGCTGCGCACTGAAATCAAAAACGGCGATGTGGTCGAGGTAGTGACCGCGCCCACTTCCACGCCCAACCCCGGTTGGCTGGCCTTTGTGCGCACGGCGCGGGCTCGTTCCAAAATTCGGCACCACCTGAAAACCATGGAGCTGGGCGAATCACACACACTGGGCGAACAGTTGTTGGGCCAGGCCCTGCGCGCAGAAGGCATCGAAACCTTGCCCGCAGACACAGTGGCCTACCAGAGCATCTGGGAGAAACTGGTGCGTTTTACCGGCAACCGCACACGTGCCGAGTTGCTGGTAGACATTGGCCTGGGCAAACGCATCGCCACCATCGTCGCCAAACGCCTGGTCACCCTGTTGGCCGAAAAAGGTGAACGCCCAGACGCGGTATTGCTGTCCAAAGAACGTTTTGCCGCGCAAGAAGCCGCCAAACTGGACATGGTGACGCTGGATGGCAGCGACAACACCTCAGTGAAATTTGCCACGTGTTGCCGCCCGGTTCCGGGGGATGCCATCGTCGGCTATTTGGGCCGTGGCGAAGGCCTGGTGCCGCACCGGGCGGATTGCCCAGTCGCCAAGAAACTGCTGGCCAAAGATGCGGACCGTTTTATCGCCGTGGAATGGGCCGACGAACCCACACGGGCTTTTGAAGCTGAAATTCGGGTGACGGTGAGCAACGGCAAAGGCGTGTTGGCCCGGGTTGCCTCGGCCCTGGCACGCGCCGAGGCCGATATAACCCACATCGACATGGACGAAGAAGCTGCGCAAGACGTGACCGAACTGCGCTTTTTGATCGCCGTGCGAGACCTTTCCCACCTGAACACCGCGTTGCGCAACCTCAGCCGCACGGCTTCTGTGCTGGCCGTGCGTCGGGCTGGCGCTGAATAGATTCTGGCCCTTCTTGGCGGATGGCGCCGCTTTCGCGAATTCCCGGGCTGTTGAAAATTACGCCTGTGTCGCGCTCCCGGCCGAACCAGCACCAACCGGATAAATCACCTTCAGCACCTCGATGTTTTCAGTACCAACGGGCGTTGCCAGACGCAGCTCATCACCCACCCGGGCCTTGAGCAAGGTGCGGGCAATCGGTGAAATCCAGCTGACCTGTTGCTGCAGGCTATCGGCTTCGTCGATGCCCATGATGGTGACGGTACGTTCGGTGCCCGCGTCATTGACATAGGTGACCGTCGCCCCAAAAAACACCTGGTCGCTGCCATGGTGCAGGGCCGGGTCGCTCACCACAGCGATTTCCAGCCGTTTGGTTAAAAAGCGGATGCGCCGGTCAATCTCGCGCAAGCGCTTTTTGCCATACAGGTAGTCGCCGTTTTCAGACCGGTCGCCGTTGCTGGCGGCCCAGTGCACCACCTCGACGATTTTGGGGCGCTCGTTGTCAATCAGCTCAAACAGCTCGCTGCGCAGCCGTGCATAGCCAACGGGTGTGATGTAGTTTTTGCTGCCCGAAGCGCCAGCAGGCAAGGCCAGGCCCGGCAGATCCACGTCATCATCCGCGTCGTTATCGGTTTCTTTGGTGAAGGCCTTGTTCATTCTGAATGGCGCATAAAAAAAGCCTGCAACAGGTTGCAGGCTTTTCCATTTTCTTCTTGTTTTGGTGCGGCTGGCAGGAATTGAACCCACGACCCCTTGGTTCGTAGCCAAGTACTCTATCCAACTGAGCTACAGCCGCTGAGCCATGAATTATACAACAGCCGCGTTTTGGCTTTGCCGGGTTGCTTTCAGACGGGCGGTTTCAGCTCCACGAGCACACTGCCCAACTCGATCTGATCGTCCACGGCGATGTTCACCGCCGCCACTTCACCGGTCAACCCGGCGCTGACCCACATTTCCATTTTCATGGCTTCGATGCAGACGAGGGCATCGCCCTCCTGCACTGCAGCGCCCACAGCCACCCGCACCTGGGTAACGCGCCCGGCGACGGGGGCCACACAACGGCGCGGGTCTAGTGCCGATTGCGTGTCTGGAAAGGGCGACGCTTCGGCAAATAAAAAGCTGCCACCGCTCACATACATATGCATCTGCCCTTCCACCAGGGCGACGATGGCCTGGCGCGTTACACCTTCCACCGTGTAAGGAAACTGGCCACGCTGGCCACGCTGGCAGCGCTGGCCTCGTTGTCCGTGCAGGGCGGTGGCGAAGGCCCCCAAGCCATCAGGCAACGCGATGTCTGTAGTGCCATGGCTGCCTGACACCTGCGCCCGCCCGGCCTGACCTGTATCGACCCGCAAGCTGCGGGTCTGGCCATCACACACCAGGGCCACATCAAAGGCGGCAACACTGTTGGGCCGCCAGCCTGAGCCATTTTGCAAGGCGAACACCGCCGCCGCCAGGCACCAGGCGGTGTCGTCGGCAATGGGCCGCTGCAACACGGCGTGGCCTTGCTCCAACCACTCGTCGAGCAGGGTGGTGGTCATCGTGGCGGTGCGAAACGCGGTGTGATTGGCCAAGTCCGCCAAAAACCGTCCGTTGTTGCGCAGGCCCAATAACGGCGCTTTGGCCAAGGCGGTGCGCAGCAGGCGGATCGCGTCGTCACGCGTCGCCCCGTGCACGATGACCTTGGCCACCATCGCGTCGTAAAACGAGGTGATGTCTGAACCTTCGACGATGCCATCATCGATGCGGACTGCACCGTGCAGCGCCGCTTGGGGCCGCCACCAGGCCACCGTGCCGGTTTGGGGTGCAAACCCGGCGTAGGGGTCTTCGGCGTACAGGCGCGCTTCAATCGCGTGGCCGGTAAGGGTGATCTGGCTTTGCTGAACCGGCAGCGGTTTGCCAGCCGCCACCTGCAGCTGCCAGGCCACCAGATCGAAGCCGGTGATCATTTCGGTCACCGGGTGCTCTACCTGCAGGCGCGTGTTCATCTCCAGAAAGTAGTGCTTGAGGTTTTGGTCAACAACAAACTCCACCGTGCCCGCACCCCGGTAGCCCACCGCCAACGCCGCCGCCACCGCGTCGCGCCCCATGGCTTCACGCATCGCCGGGCTCACGATGGCCGACGGCGCTTCTTCAATCACTTTTTGCCGCCGCCGTTGCGCCGTGCAGTCGCGTTCACCCAGGTACACCGCGTTGCCATGGGCATCGGCGAAGACCTGGATTTCGATGTGGCGGCCGTTGTCGATCAGGCGTTCGAGCATCAGGGTGCCGTCGCCAAATGCGCTTTGTGATTCACGCCGCGCGCTGGTGATGGCCTCGGGCAATTGCGCCGCGTCACGCACCATGCGCATGCCGCGCCCGCCACCGCCTGCAACGGCTTTCACCAGCAACGGAAAGCCGAGCTTGTGCGCTTCGCTGATCAGAAGGTCGTCATCCTGGTTTTCACCCAGGTAACCGGGCGCACACGGCACACCAGCAGCGATCATGCGGCGCTTGGCACGGGCCTTGTCGCCCATGGCTTCGATGGCTGAAGCGGGCGGGCCGATGAAGACCAGGCCAGCGTCTTGGCAGGCTTGTGCGAAGGCAGCGTTTTCACTGAGGAAGCCGTAGCCGGGGTGAATGGCATCGGCACCGGTTTTGCGGGCGGCTTCCAGAATTTTTGCCACCGACAAATACGATTCACTGGCGGCAGATGCCCCAAGATGCACGGCCTCGTCGGCTTCACCCACGTGCGGCGCGTGGCAGTCAGCGTCGCTGTAAACAGCAACGGTTTGGTAGCCCAATTGACGGGCGGTGCGGATGACGCGGCGGGCGATCTCGCCGCGGTTGGCGATCAGGATTTTGGAGAAGGTCATATTCGTCGCCCGCTTTAAAACCGCGCTACACCAAAAGTGTTGCCATGCAATTTGCGCTGGTCAGCCTCTTGCGTGATGGTTAAACACAGGCCCAGAATGCGCCGCGTATCGCGCGGGTCGATGATGCCGTCGTCCCACAGGCGGGCGGTGGCAAACAGCGCGGTCGATTGGCTGTCGAGCAGATTGCGCAGGCCGTCCGACATCGCCTGCAACTTGGCATCGTCTACCGGCAGACCGGCTTTTTGCAGCTTGGCGCGGTTGACGATGTCCATCACACCCGCTGCCTGGGCGCCGCCCATCACCGCCGTGCGGGCCGTTGGCCAGGCGAAGATGAACCGCGGATCAAACCCACGCCCGCACATGCCATAGTTGCCCGCGCCAAACGAGCCACCCAGCACGAAGGTGTATTTGGCCACCCGCGCATTGGCCACTGCCTGAATCATCTTGCTGCCGTGTTTTACTGCGCCCTGTTGTTCCGCCGCCGTGCCCACCATATAACCGGTGGTGTTTTGCAAAAAGACCAGCGGCGTGTTGCTCTGGTCGCACAGCTGGATGAACTGCGCCGCCTTGATGGAGCCATTGGGCTGTATGGGCCCGTTGTTGCCCAAAATGCCGACCAGGTGGCCGTGCACCCGCGCGTGGCCGCACATCATGTCGGCCGCGTAGGTCGGTTTGAATTCAAGGAAGTCCGAGCCATCGACCAGGCGGGTGATGACCTCGCGCACGTCATAGGGCTCGCGGTCGTCGGCGGGCACCACGCCCAGCAGTTCCTGTTCGTCGTATTTCGGTTCTTCAAAGGCGGCAGGTGGCGCGACAACATTCCACTTGAGTTTGTCCAGTACCTCACGCGCCTGGGCAATGGCGTGGGCATCGTCTTCACACAGGTATTCACCCAGGCCGGTGACGTTGGCGTGGATTTCAGCACCGCCCAGGGCTTCTTCGTCAGAATCTTCCCCCATGGCGGCCTTCACCAACGGTGGCCCGGCGAGGAAGATTTTGGAGCGGCCGCGCACCAGAATCACGTAATCAGACAGCCCCGCGTGGTACGCCCCGCCCGCCGTGGAGGAGCCATGCACCACGGCGATTTGCGGCAACCCCATGGCCGACATGCGCGACTGGTTGGCAAAACCGCGCCCGCCGTCGACAAAAATCTCGGCCTGGTATTGCAGGTTGGCACCGCCGCTTTCGATCAGGTAAATCAGCGGCAGTTTGTTTTCCATCGCCAGGCGTTGGGCTCGGTGCGATTTTTTCAGACCCATGGGCGCGACGGTGCCACCCTTCACCGCACTGTCGTTCACGGTGATCAGGCAACGGCGCCCCTGAACCACACCAATGCCCACAATGGAGCCACCGCCCATGACCGATTTTTTCCCGTCGTCGTCGTGCATGCCCAAGCCCGCCAGGCGGCTGATTTCAAGAAACGGCGAGCCGCGGTCCAACAAACGGGCCACGCGTTCACGCGGCAGCAGTTGGCCGCGCTCTTCAAACCGCGTGCGTTTGGATTCCGATTCGGCGATGACGATTTTTTCAAGCCGCTGCACCTCATCGAGCAAGGTCACCATGCGCTGGCGGTTCCGGGCGAAGGTTTCAGACTTGGGTTTCAGACGGGATTGGAAGACGGGCATGGGCTGAATTCTTGTACTTATTTATATTTCAATTTACACTTAAATAAAAATGGCATAATGTTCATGTATTAATTGAACAATTAGCTACGTTTAATATAACAAAAAAGAACTAATTTTAATAATTATTCTATTTACCGCCATACCCCATGGTCTGCGGCAACCACAACACGATCTGCGGGAACAACGTCATCGCCAGCAGCAGCGCCAACAACATCACCAGGAAGGGCCAGCCTTCTTTCATCATCTCACCGATGGGGATACCCGTCAGCGCTTTGGTGACAAACAGCAACATGCCAAACGGCGGGTGGATCAGGCCGATCATCATATTCAGTACCACCAGCACGCCAAAGTGAACCAGGTCTACGCCCAGCAGTTTGGCGGCGGGCAGCAGCATGGGCACAAACACCAGCAGCAGCACCGAGACATCCAGAAAACAGCCCAGCACCAGAAACATCACGTTCACCAGCAGCAAGAAACCGGTGCGTGAGAGCTGCATGGAATCAACCCACTGCGCCATCGCCTGCGGTACGCCCTCGGCGGTGAATGCGTAATTGAGCATGAACGAACCGGCCAAGATGATGGTGATGACGGCACTGCCGCGCGTTGATTCGAGCACCACACCCCAGAAGCTGCGCCAGGTGAGCGCGCGGAACACCACGGTCGACAAGATGAGCGCGTGCAAAGCCGCCACCGCCGCCGCTTCGGTGGGCGTGAAGGCGCCCGAGTAGATACCGCCCAGCAGCACGATCGGCATGGAGAGCGGCAACGCGCCGCGAAAGATCAGCCCGGCCCATTCAGAGCGGGGTACCGGGTCATCCCGCGGCATGTCGCGTTTGACAGCGATGATGTGCACCACCAGCATCATCAAGAAGGCCATCAGAAAACCGGGTACCACCCCGCCCAAAAACAGCGCCCCGACGGAAGCGCCCGACACCAGGGCGTAAATCACCATCGGGATCGAGGGCGGAATGATCGGCCCCAGCGTGGCGCTGGCCACCACCACGGCCCCGGCGAACCCGCGCGAATATTCGGGCTTTTTCAGCATCTGTTTGATGGTGACCAAGCCGGGGCCAGCTGCATCAGCAATCGCGCTCCCGCTCATGCCTGAAAAAATCACACTGACCAGGATGTCCACTTGCGCGAGGCCGCCCCGCATGCGTCCGACCAAGATGCGGCAAAAATCAAAAATGCGTTCACTCACCGTGCCTGCGTTCATGATGTTGGCGGCGAACACGAAGAGCGGCACCGCCAGCAGCACATAACTGTTGTACAGGCCATTGCCCACCTGCTCGGCCACCAGGCCAATGTCTTGCCGCTTCACCACCAGATAGGCGATGCCCGATGCCAACATAGAGAAGCCGATGGGCATGCGCAGCAACATGCCGGCCACCATCACACCGACCAGCGCCCACAGCGCCATGGACACTGAATTCATATGCTCAATGTTTTCATTGCAGGTTCAGCTCTGCTTCGAGCTCCTCGCCGCGCCAGGCCGCGCGGATGTTGAGCGCTGCGCGAACGCCCAGTGCGACGAAGAGGAAAACGAAAGGCAGAAACACCCATCTGAATGAGATACCCAGCACCGGCGTGCCCTCGCGGGCCATGAAATTGACGTAGTCCCAGGTACCCGGTATCGCCCATAGAGCCAGTCCGCCCAGCAATAGGTTGCCAACAATCTTCATCACGCGCCGTGCTGGTTTGCCGACGCTGTTCCAGATCAAATCAAACGCCACGTGTTCCTTTTCGGGCACGATGAAAGCGGCCGACCAGAGAATGACCCATACGTACAAGATGACTACCAGTTCGTCCGTCCAGGCCAGCGGTTTGTTGAAGCCAAACCGTGCGGTGATCTGGACAATGAAGACCACGAACATCGTCAAAAACAAAATGCCGCCCAGGGTGTGGGCGGCGGTTTTGAGGCGGGAAAGCATTGAAGTCAAATGAAGTTCACCAGAAAATTATTTGGAGTCAGATTCCAATCAATTCCCGATGAAAAAGGTCAGCCATCAATTGGAATCTGACCCCAATTGTTTTGCGCCTGGAACTACCGCGTTGCGTTGATTCGGTCCAGCAAACCGGCTGGCCATACCTTGGCGTAGTCTGATTTGCTGTAAGCGCCCTGCACAGCGGTGCGGAAGGCGTTCAGGTCGGGGGTGGTGACCGTCAGGCCCTGTGATTTGAAGAAATCAACCATTTGTTTTTCATCAGCAATGCGGTTGACGTTGTTGTATTGGGCGGCGGCTTGGGCCGCAGCTTTGAGCTTGGCTTTTTGATCGGCGTTCAGCGTGTTCCAGGCTTTGTTGGAGACGCTGATGAAGATGCCGTCCACCAGATGGCTGGTTAACGTGAGTTGCTTGGTCACCTCGTAAAACTTGGCGCTGCGCACCGTGGGTAGAGGGTTGTCTTGCCCGTCAATGGTGCCTGTTTTCAGGCCCAGGTAGACCTCGCCAAAAGCCAACGGCGTGGGAGTGGCGCCCAGAGCTTCGCCCAAAAACAGCCATTCTTTGGTGCCGGGCATGCGCAGCTTCACACCCTTCAAATCAGCCGGCGTCTGCACGTTTTTCAGCTCGCGCAGATTGATTTGCCGGGTACCCAGGTAGATGGGTGAGAGCACGGTGATGTCCATCTTGTCGCTGACCATCTTGTACAGGTCGGTGCCGATGGGGCCGTTGAAGACCTTCATCAAATGATCCGGGTCACGGATGATGTAACCCGCCGTGAAGATGGAAAACTCGGGTACCAGCTTGGCGATGTCAAACGCCGAGATGGACGACATCTCCAGGTTGCCACGCGCCATGGCTGCTGGTTCGGTACCTTGCTTGAAAAGCGAGGCATTGAGGTTGATTTGCGTGTCGAACTGGCCAGGTGCATTTTTTTCCAGCTCGTCTTTCATCACCGTCCACATCTTGGCGTGCCAATCATCGGGCACGGCGGGGGTAGAGATGCGCAGCAGGTGTTTGGTTTGCGCGAGGGCGGGCAATGCCGCGACACTCATCAATGTGGCCAGTGCGGTGGCGGCCAGTAGGCTGCGGCGGCCCAAATTTGCAAAACGGTTCATGGTTTGTCTCCAGGGTGAATAATCGGCTGCATGCGGTTTGCGCTGCACCAGCCCCCCATGTTAGCGAGAGATTTCATGCCACTTCCTACGGTCATTCCCTTTGTTCCCAGCCGGTTTCTTGCCGGATCAATTGCCGGGCCAATGGCAAGGCAGACGACGAGACTGGGGCCAAATTTCATGGCACGCCTGATTCCGTTATGACGGCTACCCCCATCTTTCCGTCGATGAAAAGCGGCCTGCGCCTGGGCCTGGGCGGTGCACCCTTGGGCAATTTGTTCCACGCCATCAGCGAGGCCGATGCGCAAAGTGTGTTGCAAGCCGCGCTGGCCGACGGCTGCCAAACCTTTGACACCGCTCCGCATTACGGCCATGGCCTCTCAGAACACCGCTTTGGGCAGGCGTTTCGCCACTATTCCGACGCGGATACAGATGCAAATGCGCCATGGCAGGGCAGGCGGTCCCTTTCCAGCAAGGTCGGCCGGCTGCTCACCCCGGCACATGATGCGCCGCGTGATCAGTTGAACTTCTGCAACATCTTGCCCTTCAACCAGCACTGGGATTACTCAGCCGCAGGCGTGCGCCAAAGCGTGCTGGACAGCCTGCAACGCTTAGGCCTGGCGCGGCTGGACACGGTGTTTGTGCATGACTGCTGCGCGGTGTGCCACGGCGCAAATTACCCACAGGTGCTGCGCCAGGTGGTGACAGAGGCGCTACCCGAATTGCAGCGCCTGAAAGCAGCAGGCTTGGTTGGCCAGATTGGCATCGGCGTGAACGAGGTGCAGGTGTGCCTGGACGTTCTGAACGCCGCCGAGCTTGACTGCATTCTGCTGGCGGGCCGCTACACGCTGATCGACCACAGCGCCCTGCCGAAGCTATTGCCCTTGTGCGAGCAACGCGGCGTGCGTATTGCGATTGGCGGCGCGTTCAATTCGGGCATTTTGGCCACTGGCGTTTCGCAATCAGGCCAAGGCGCGTTGTTCAATTACGCCCAGGCACCCGCCGAGTGGGTGCGCAAAGTGGCAGCCGTTGAAAGGGTTTGCAGCCAATTTCAAGTGCCCCTGCGCGCTGCCGCCTTGCAGTTTCCGCTGGCGCACCCGTGTGTGGAGGTGGTGCTGGCTGGTGCGCAGACGCTGGCGCATTGGCAAGACGCAGTGGCCATGATGGGGTTTGCCATTGCGCCTGAATTTTGGGCGACATTGCGGGCACAAGGCTTGATTCCTGAAGCGGCGCCGACACCGGCCAACTGAACCGTTGCTACTTCGAACCTCTCCATCTGCAACTCCGTGACGATCGATTCACACTTTCACATCTGGCAGCTGGCACGCGGCGACTATGGTTGGTTGAACCCCGCCGCCAACCCTGCCCTGGCCCCGATTTGCCGCGACGTGACGGTGGTAGATTGGCAAACCCAAGCCTTGCCGCTGGCGGCAGAAGGCGGTGTGGTGGTGCAAGCCGCTCCCACCGAAGCCGAAACGGCTTTTTTGCTGCAACAGGCCGAACAGCACCCCAGCATTCTGGGTGTGGTCGGTTGGGTCGATTGGCTCGCGCCAGACGCGGTTGAGCGCATCCACGCACTGGCCCAGCACCCCAAACTCAAAGGCCTGCGCCCGATGTTGCAAGACATCGCTGACCCGGCCTGGATTTTGCGGCCCGACGTGCAGCCCGCCTTGCAAACCATGGCCGACTGCGGCCTGGTGCTGGACGCACTGGTGAAATCAGTGCATCTGCCGCACATCCTGACGCTGGCACGGCAACATCCGGCGTTGAAAATCGTCATCGACCACGGTGGCAAACCCGACCTCGCCGCGCAAGAATGGCAGCCCTGGGCCGACGGCATGTCCCGCCTTGCGCAGGAAACCTGTGCGTGGTGCAAGGTGTCTGGCCTGCTGACCGAAGCCGGCCCGCAACCCGCACCCACGATAGCCCGCCCCTGGATGCAACACCTGGCCACCACCTTCGGCCCGTATCGCCTGTTGTGGGGCAGTGATTGGCCCGTGCTGGAATTGAGCGGCGCCCGTTATGCCGACTGGTGGCGAGAATGCCAAGCGTGGGTGAACCCCTGGCCCAGCGCCGAGCAGCTTGCTTTTTGGGGTGA
>JANOWY010000013.1:0-3237 GCA_031418135.1 Rhodoferax sp.
GGTGGACTGCAATTGTGGCAACAGGGCTCTGATGCGATCAACCGTTTCGATCACGTTGGCACCGGGCTGGCGTTGAATGTTGAGAATGACACCTGATTTCGAATTGGCCCAAGCGGCCAAACGGGCGTTTTCAGCGTCATCAATGATGTTGGCCACATCATTCAGCCGCACGGGTGAGCCGTTTTTGTAGGCAACGATCAGGCTGGCGTATTCGGCAGCCGATTTCAGTTGGTCATTCGCATCGATGGTTGAGGCCCGCGCCGCGCCGTCGAAACTGCCTTTGGCCTGGTTCACGTTGGCCGCGTTGATGGTGGTGCGGATGTCGTCCAGCGACAGGTTGTTGCCTGCCAGCGCCGATGGGTTGGCCTGGATGCGCACTGCCGGCCTGCGCCCACCCGCAATCGACACCAGGCCAACGCCCGGCACCTGCGAGAGTTTGGGCGCCAACCGGTTTTCGACCAGATCGTGGATGCGGATCACCTGCAAGGAGGGCGAGGTGATGGCCAGCGTGAGGATGGGCGCGTCCGCCGGGTTTACCTTGCTGTAGGTGGGCGGCATCGGCAAGTCGGTCGGCAGCAGGTTGCTGCCGCCATTGATGGCCGCCTGCACCTGCTGCTCTGCCACATCCAGCGTCACCTCCAACGAAAAGCGCAGCGTGATCACCGATGCGCCACCCGAACTGGTCGACGACATCTGGTTCAGGCCCGGCATCTGGCCAAACTGGCGCTCCAGTGGTGCGGTGACCGCAGAGGTCATCACGTCCGGGCTGGCACCGGGGTAAAGCGTGGTGACCTGGATGGTGGGGTAATCGACTTCGGGCAAGGCCGATAGCGGCAACATGCGGTAAGCCAATGCTCCCGCGATCAGAATGGCGACCATCAGCAGCGACGTTGCTACCGGGCGCAAGATAAACAGGCGAGACAGGTTCACGGCAGGGGCAGTGCAGCAGGCTTGATCAGAAGGCGCAGGATACGGACGCGGCGGAGTCAGTCTTGCTGCTGCTGGCGTTGCGCCTGGGCCCGCAGTTGCTGGAAGAATGCGCGCCGTTCCTCGGGGCTCATTTTGTGGACTCGCGCAGCAGCCTCAGGGCCAATTCGCTGCAAGACCATGCGCACCCGCTCTTGCGCTTCAGACGGCAGCTGGTCAATCCACGCGGCATTGCCGCCGCCAGGTGTTGCAGGTGCTGCGGGCGCTGCAGGTGGCGAAGGTATTGTGGTTATGGCGGGCGACACAGGTGAAGCGCCTGATCCTGCCGGTGCAGTCGGCGTTGAATCGCCGCGTTGCGGCCTGGCCCCTGCCGACGGCGTCGCGCCAGCCAGTGGCATTGTGGCAGCAGACGATGAACTGGGGGCCTGGCCAGCCCCGCCGACCCCCGTTCCCTCGCGGCGCGCGCCGGATGCACTATTTAGGCTACCTGGGCCGCCCGGGCCACCCGCCCCAGAACGCGGTGGCGGCGTGATGACCTCCACCTTGGCGCCTTCACGCAGGCGATCGGCACCATCGGTGACAACCCGTTCGCCCGCTTCAAGTTCACCGTTCACGCTGACCGAATCACCTTCGGTGGTGCCCACTCGCACGCGCCGCATGTTTACGGTGTTGTCCGGCTTGACGACATAAACAAAGGTGCCAATCGCGCCGCGTTGGATGGCAGCCGACGGTACGGCTAATGCGGCCTCCAGCGTGTTGATTTGCAGCTTGACGTTGACAAACTGGTTCGGGAACAGCGTGCCGTCCGCATTCGCAAACTCGGCCTTGAGTTTGATGGTGCCGGTGACGGGGTCGATCACGTTGTCGGTGGTGCTGACCCGACCCGTGGCTAACAGGTTGCGCTGCTCGCGATCCCAGGCTTCCACCATGAGTGGCTCTGAGGGGCTGGAGGCTGCAGCAGGTGGTTTGCCTGGGGCACTCAATGATTTTGTGCCGGTTGGGCCCGCCGCCAAACGCGCAGGGTTCCCATTGGCTCGGCTTGCCGATGCACCAGCTGAGCTCGGGCTTGCTTGTCCACGTTCGGCGCTGCGCAGTCGGCGCGCAATTTGCGGCAGGTTGGCCTCAGGCATGGCAAACACCACGCTGATCGGCTGGGTTTGCGTGATGGTGACCAAGCCGCTGGCATCTCCGGGGCGAACGATGTTGCCCAAATCGGCTTGTTTCAAGCCCAAGCGGCCACTGATGGGGGCTGTGATCTTGGTGTAACTGAGTTGCAGTTTGGCGTTGTCAACCTGGGCCTGGTCGCTTTGAATCGTCGCCGCTAACTGCTGCACCAGTGCTTCCTGGGTATCGACCTGTTGCCGTGCAATCGAGTCTTTGGCTAATAAATCTTTGTATCGGGCCAGATCCAGTTGGGCGTTTTTGAGGTTCGCCTGGTCTTTGGCGAGTTGGCTTTGCACTTGGGCCAAGGCGATTTCATAACTGCGCGAATCCAATTCGGCCAGCAAGGCACCCGCCCGGACCATTTGGCCTTCGTTGAAACGGACGGCCTTTAATTCACCCTCCACCCGCGTGCGGACCACGGCGGTGTTCAGGGCACTGATATTGCCAATACCGTTCAAAATAACTTTCACGTCCTGTCGACGCACCAAGGCCACGGTAACGGGTTGCACCCGGTTCAGTCCACCAAAACGACGATTGGCGGGCCCACCCGGGCCGCCTGCGCCACTCGCGCCCATGGCCGCGCCAGAGGCCCCCGATGCAGGGGCTTGCGCCGCCGATGCACCTGCAGCTACGCCTGAAGCCACGCCCGAAGCATTCAGTGCCGCCGCCTCAGCCGAGCTGGAGCCCGGGTCTGCAGCAGACCGCTGGCCGAACCACCAACCCCCCGCGCCGGTAACGGCAGCAAAGGCCAACGCAGTCAAAGCCGGGGCCACCGATCGGCCAAGCTGGGCATATACAGCAGGTGGGTGGGCTGGTGGGCGGGAAGACGGACTGTTAGAAGCGACCGGGAGTTTCATGGTTTGATTTTGTCATGCACCCGGATTTAAACGCCTGCGCAGCAAAATACTTTGCGCGCTGCGGTAAAGGTTTGGTAAATGTCGGGGCAATTCACGGTTGCGCGGGCGGGCCGCCCGAACCCCCGAAGCCCGTTCTCATCGCGAAGAGCGCCCGAACCCCCGCAGCGCGTCTTGCGCTCAAGTGTTGCAGGCCCTTCGGGCGACCATCTGCAGTGCTCAGTTTCAGGGCCGCCGCGCAAACTCGCTTCGCTCAAACATGCGCGGCTCTGTCGGTCTGCTACGCAGCCCC
>JANOWY010000014.1:0-3237 GCA_031418135.1 Rhodoferax sp.
GGGTTTTTTGATCGCCCCGCCCGCGCTGATGCCCAAGCTGCTGCAGGCCAAACAGGCAGCCGATCTGCATAGCCCCGGCTTCAACCAGCGCCTGATTGCCGAGGTGATGCAAGGCGGTTTCCTTGACCGCCACGTACCCACCATTCGCGCCCTGTACAAGTCGCAACGCGACGCGATGCTGGCCGCCCTGGCCCGCGAAATGAAGGGCCTGGACGTGAGCTGGAACACCCCCGCAGGCGGCATGTTTTTATGGGTGCGTTTGCCAGCCGGCATGGATGCAGTGGCGCTGCTGGCCAAGGCGGTGGACAAAGGTGTGGCCTACGTGCCCGGTTCGCCGTTTTTTGCTGACAACCCCGATCCGCGTTCTTTGCGCCTTTCGTTCGTGACGGCCAGCGTGGAGCAGATCGACACAGGTATGAAAGGCCTGGCTGCGGCGATTCGCGAGAATTTGCCGGGGGTTTGAGGCCCATTGTGCGTACGTCCGTGGATACCGGGGTTGCACGCACTTGGGTTTACGGGGCCGACGACGGCGGTTTTCGACGACTGTTCGACAGCCGGTTTACGCATCCGGCTGGGAGGTCTGCGATGATTGATCAACCACCCGGCTGCAGAATCAGGTCGGCGGTGTGCTCTGCGCAGCGGCATCAAGGAGGAGCTTTCGGCCCTAGGCCGAAGCGGGGGACAGCCGCGGAGCAGAGTACACCGTCGGCATGATTCCGCCCTGAGGATGTCCTGACCCAGGCACGCTGCGCAAGATAGGTACCCTCGATATTTCCACGAAGATCGACCAGTCGTCAACACGAACAACAGAGAAGGTTCAACATGCTCAAAATCTGGGGCCGTATCAGCTCCATCAATGTCAAAAAGGTGGTGTGGATGGCGCAAGAGCTGGGGCTGCCGTTTGATCGCACCGACATTGGCGGGGCTTTCGGGTTGACCAAAACACCTGAAGCGTTGGCGCGCAACCCGAATGCGCTGATACCGGTGATTGACGATGACGGATTCATTTTGTGGGAATCGAATGTGATCGTGCGGTACCTGTGCAAAAAGCATTCCGCCGGTCATTTTTATCCGGCGGATTTGCAAACCCAATTCGACGCCGAGCGCTGGATGGATTGGCAACAAACCACCTTCAACCCGGCCAGCCGCAATGCGTTTTGGCATTTAATCCGTCTGCCGGAAGCAGAGCGCAGCGCCGACCTGATTCAGAAATCCATCAACGCCACCGAGCCGCTGCTGGATACGCTGGAGCAGGTGTTGTCGCGCAACGCCTTCGTCGCGGGCAGCCAGTTCAGCATGGCCGACATTCCCCTGGCGTGTGAAGTGCACCGCTGGTCGGGTTTGCCAATTGCCCAGGTCGCCCGCCCGCACATCGCCCGCTGGTATGCGCAGATGCAGGCCCGCCCTGCCTCGCGCGGCGTGCTGGATCTCGCCTTGAGCTGACTTGACCGATAGAAACCGACCATGAAAAATCGCCCCTTCAAACAAATCGATGTCTTCACCGCCGTGCCTTACCTGGGCAACCCGCTGGCCGTGGTGCTGGACGGTACCGGCCTTTCCACCGAGGAGATGCAGCGCTTTACCGATTGGACCAACCTCTCCGAAGCCACCTTTTTGCTGCCACCTGAACACCCGCAGGCCGACTACCAGGTGCGCATCTTTTGCCCAGGTCGCGAGTTGCCATTTGCCGGCCACCCGACCCTGGGCAGTTGCCATGCCTGGTTGCAAGCGGGAGGCACCCCGAAGAATGAGTTCATCGTGCAGGAATGCGGCGTGGGTTTGGTGAAGCTGCGCCGCGACCGCGATGCCCTTGGCGAGCGCCTGGCCTTTGCCGCGCCGCCACTCATCACCAGTGGCCCGCTGCCTGAAGAGAATGTGCAGCTCATCGCCCGCGGCCTGGGCGTTGCGCGCAGCGACATCCTGCAGCACGCCTGGTGCCACAACGGGCCGATGTGGCGCGGTGTGATGTTGAAATCTGCAGCGCAGGTGTTGGCGTTGAAACCTGACGGTGCCATTTTGGCCGGGCTGGACGTGGGTGTGGTGGGCCCTACCGCCGTCGCACCCGAATCACCCGGCGGCAAGGTAGGCGTGGAGGGTAGCTATGCTGGCGGCGCGCAAAGTGCAGATGCCGACAGTTGCGCTTTTGAGGTGCGGGCCTTCTTCCACATCGACAAAGGGGTTGATGAAGACCCGGTCACTGGCAGCCTGAACGCCGCTCTTGCCCAATGGCTGATTGGTGCGGGCCTGGCCCCCGCGCGTTACATCGCCAGCCAGGGCACAGCGCTGGGCCGCGCCGGGCGCGTGTATGTTGAACAACAGGGCGCAGACATCTGGATAGGCGGCCATTCGGTGACCTGCATCGAGGGCATCGTAAATCTATAAATAGATATTTTTGATAAATAACATAGTGTAATATGCTCTATATTGTTATATTTAACATAGCTTAGTATTGAATTAATTAAATAACAAAATTCCTAAAGTAGTTTCTGTTATTTTAAAAATTAATTAATTTCACTCTTTTAACGCCCCACAGCCACCCGTTATCTGGCGCATTGGGCCACCGGGCCTGGGTGACTCCCGGGCGCGGCGCTTGCTTGTATAGTGAATTCCACAGCACCCATCCAGGAATCTCACCATGACTGCATTTCCCCGTTTCACCCCCCGCGCCGCCCTGGGGCTGGCCATTGCCGCCACGCTGGGCAGCGGCTTCATCACACCGTTGGCTGCGCAAGAGCGCACCCTGGTGTTGTCGGCTTTTGGCGTCGGCCAAAACGAGCTGCGCAGGGAGCTGTACGCGCCCTTTGAGGCCAAGTGCAAATGCAAGATCGTGGTGAATGTGGGCAACAGCGCCGACCGCCTGGCCAAGATGGAGGCGCGCAAGGCCAACCCCGAGGTGGATGTGGCCGTGCTGGCTGATTTTTCGGCACTCGAGGCGGCGCAAAAAGACCTGATCGAACCCATCGACACCAGCAAACTCAAAAACTTCAACAAGCTGCATGACTTTGCCAAAAACCCCATCGGCAACCACATGGGCGTGGGCTACACCTACTTCGCCACCAGCATCGTCTACCGCACCGACAAGGTGAAGATCGACTCCTGGAAAGACCTCTCCAAACCCGAGCTCAAAGGCCGCCTGGCGCTGCCCAACATCACCACCACGCAAGGCCCCACCACGCTGATGATGATCGACAAGGCCTACGGCGGCACGACGCCCAACCTGGCCACCGGCATCCAGAA
>JANOWY010000015.1:0-2707 GCA_031418135.1 Rhodoferax sp.
GGGGCACGTTGAAGCAGCCTTCAAATCAGATCCCGTGGATCATTGAAGTGCGCTTCGACGTCTGAAGGCAGCAGTTGGATGCTGGCGCGCAGCCCCGGTACAGCGCTCATCAAAGCTTGCTCGACGCTGATGCGCAGGGCCGCCGCCCGCCCCAGCGACCAGCTGGCCGGCATGTGCATGTGCACGTCGACAAATCGGCGTTGCCCCGACTGGCGGGTGGCGACGTGGTCAAACCGCAAAATGTGTACATCGCCACGCTTGAGCTCAAAACCCTGCAAGGTGGCAAGGATGGTGGCTACCACGGCGGGTTCGAGTGCTTCATCCATCAGGCCCTGGCTGGAGCGCCAGATCAGCGCCCCCCCCTCGCGCAAGATGTTCAGCGCCACCGCCATCGCCACCACGGCATCCAGCCACAACCAGCCTGTCAGCACCACCAGGCCAATACCCAGCACAACGCCCACCGAGGTCCAGACATCGGTGACCAGATGTTTGGCATCGGCCTCCAGCGCGATCGAGCGGTGTGTGCGCGCCGCCTGAAACATCAGCCACGCCATGCCACCATTCAGCGCCGAACTGATGACCGACAGTACCAGGCCCCAGCCCACTTGCTGCAACGGCTGCGGGTCAAACAAGCGGTGACCGGCGGCCCACAAAATACCCAGGCTGGCGGCAATGATCAAAATGCCTTCAAAGCCCGACGAGAAATATTCTGCCTTGTGGTGGCCATAGGGATGGTCTTCGTCGGCGGGGCGGGCTGCAATGGTCACCATCCACAGCGCAAACAAGGCGCTGGCCAGGTTGACAAAAGATTCCATCGCGTCGGACAGCAAGCCCACCGAATCGGTAACCACCCAGGCCGCTGTTTTCAGCACAATGGTGACCACCGCCGCCACCGCCGAAAGCTGCAACATGCGCTGGGGCGACAACCCGCTCAGCTTGCCCATAAAAGAAGGAGCGGCGGCTGGTGCCACAGGGCGAGGCGACTTGTCATCAGGAGGAGGTATAGCCATGGCTTCATTGTGCAGCAGCAGCTTGGGTCAAAATGGCGCCCATGACAACATGGTGGCGCAATTGGGGTGGCTGGCTGGCCGGTGGCGTGTTGCTGTCGGTGCTGGGCGGCTGGGCCATTGCACAGGCCGAACGTACCCGGCTACGCGACGCATTTGAGACCGATGCACGAATTGCCCACCGCCTGCTGAGCCAGCGCGCCGTAGAACTCGACGCCGTACTGGCCACCTTGGCCTTGCTGCAGCCTGCCGCCGAACCCACGCCCTCCGAGCGCCGCCTGCCATCGGTTTATCCGCAAATACTGGAGGTGCTGCGCCGTGGCCCCGAAACCCGTTGGCCTAACGCCGCCTTGCAGGCGGCCGACGAGAGCTCCCGCCAGTTGCGCCGCCCGGTTTTGGCCAGTCAGGATTTGGCCCAGGCCCGTTACCAATTGGCCTTGAACGCGTCGCCGGCCAGTTTTGCCGTGCTGGTCGACATCCAGCGGTTTGTGCCCTGGAGTGAATGGCCCACCGACCCCGCAACCAGCCCGGTGCGCACCACGCTGGAGCACAAGGGCCAGGCTTTTGTCATCCAGCCGGGCTTGAGCGCTGGCGGTTCGGGCGGCAACGATTCAGGCGGCAGCGGCGTCTGGCAATTCGATTTCCGCAAACACCTGGCCACCGAAAGCCAGCCTTTTGACGTGGTGTCGGCCCGCGCCGTGGGCTGGCGCGAACTGCCGTGGTGGGCCATGGCGGGCTGGGTAGTAGCCTGCAGCCTGGCCATGGGTGCCGGTGCGGCTTGGCAGCGCCAGCGCGAACAGCGCCGCCGTGCCGAAGACTTGCTGCGCCTGGGGCAAGTGGCGCGGCTGAACACATTGGGTGAACTGGCCGGTGGCATGGCCCACGAACTCAACCAGCCCCTGACAGCCCTGTTGGCCAACACCCAGGCTGCCCAGCGCTTGTTGGCTGAACAGCCGGTTGATCTGGATGTGGCGCGCCAGGCATTGCAACAGGCTAGCCAACAAGCGCGCCGCGCGGCAGATGTGGTGGGCCGCCTGCGGAGACTGGTCGAGAGGCCTGACACCACCACACCCCCAGTGCCGGTTTCTTTGCAGGATGCCGTACGCAGTGCCTTGCATTTGCTGGCCCCCGAATGCGCGCGCCGCCAAGTCGCGCCACAGGTGTCAGCCGATGCCCCGGTTTGGGTGGCCGCAGACCCGGTCGCGCTCGACCAGATCGTGCATAACTTGCTGCTCAATGCCCTTCAGGCCTTGGATAGCGTAGCGGCGCCGCAGCGCGAACTCAGGCTGGGGATGGCTACAGAAGGCCAGTGGGGCCTGCTGACGGTTGCTGATCGCGGCCCTGGCATTGCGCCCGAGGCGCTGCCCCGCCTGTTTGAGCCGTTTTTTTCCAGCCGCAAAGGCGGTTTGGGACTGGGCCTGAGCTTGTGTGAAACGCTCGCAGGTACCATGCAAGGCAGCCTGACCGCTGAAAACCAGCCCGCCGGCGGCGCCCTCTTCACGTTGCGACTGCCCTTGGCCCGCCCTGCCGCTTGAGTCAACCCACATGACACCCAACCACGCGCCGTTGTCGCCCCTGATCCATCTGATTGATGACGATGCGGCCGTGCGGGAAGCCCTTTCTTTGCTGATCAGCACGGTGGGGCTGCGGGTTTCAGCGTGGGCCGATCCGCAGGCGTTTATGGCCGGGTTTGACCGACA
>JANOWY010000016.1:0-1551 GCA_031418135.1 Rhodoferax sp.
ACAGCGGCCCTGGCATGGCTGCCGAGGCCTCCACCTTCTCCTACACCCCCAGCGGCCAGGTGGCTACCAGCACCCTGCCCAATGGCATGGCTGTGGCGTACCGGTATGACGCCGCCCAGCGCCTGGTAGGAGCCACCGACAACCGGGGCAACACGGTAGATTACCAACTCGACGGCATGGGCAACCGCCTGCGCGAGGAGGTGAAAGACCCCAGCGGCAGCATCGCCTTGCTGACCACCCGCGTCGTCAACAGTTTGAACCGTGTTTCAGCGATTGCCGCAGCTACAGGCCAAACCACCCAGTTGGCCTATGACGCGAACGGCGAGCCCATCCAGCAGACCGACCCGCTGAACCAAACCACCCGCCAAACCCTGGACGGCCTGCGCCGCAGCACCGGCACCACTTTCGCCGACAACGCACAAGCCAGTCAAAGTTGGACAGCCTTGAACCAATTGGCCGGCGTTACTGACCCGAAAAGCGTGCAAACCCAATATGTGCGCAACGCCTTTGGCGAAGTGATGAGCGAGGCCAGCCCCGACATAGGCACGCTCACTTACCAGCGCGATGCAGGCGGCAACGTCACCCACATGACCGATGCCAAAGGCCAAACCAGCCAGTACACCCGAGATGAATTGGGCCGTGTCACCCAGATCAGCTTTGCCGACGGCAAAACCCACCAGTTCAATTACGACAGTGTGGGCAACCACAGCCAACTCACCGACCCCAGCGGCACCACCACCTACAGCCGCGATGCGCTGGGCCGCGTATTGCAAAAGACGCAAACCGTCGCTGACAGCCCGGCAGTGCCCTCCAGCTACGGCCTGAGCTACCTGTACCATCCTGGCGGGCAAGTGGCGCAAATCAACTACCCCAGTGGCCTCAAAGCCTTCTACAGGCGCAACGCGCAAGGGCAAATTTACCAGGTGGATGTGCAACAACCCGGCGCCACTACTGCGATAGTGCCGTTTATCAGCAACTTGACGTACACCGCACTGGGGCAGCCCAAAACCTGGATATGGAACCACCCGGCCCTCTCCCCAAATAGCCCGCCCACCACCACAGCGGCCAGCCGGAGCTTTGACGCTGACGGCCGCATGGTCAGCAATGAATTCGCCAGCTACAGTTACGACATCGCCGGGCGCATCAACGGCATCGTGCAAAAACTCGATGCGGCCCGCAGTGTTGCCGGTTCCAATGGGAGCTTTCAAACGATTTTCTTCACCACCCCGCTGGCCTTCAGCATCGGTTACGACAGCCGTGACCGAATCACCAGCTTCAGCCGCAACGGCGCCAACCAGAACTACAGCTACGATGTGAATGGCAATCGCCTCTCATCGCTCAACGCTTGGTATGCCGACCTGAACCTCAATGGCACCCAAGATGCCACCGACTCTGCACAATCGCTGGCGCAAACAACGGTACTGGCTGCTGGCAGCAATCGCGTTGCTGGTTTCAACCAAACCCAAAGCCAAAAAACAGGGGGTGTCACCATCCAGTCGAGCAGCCAAATCCCCTATAGCCTGGACGCCGCGGGCAACCTCACCAGCGACG
>JANOWY010000017.1:0-4501 GCA_031418135.1 Rhodoferax sp.
ACTTCGCACAGCATCATGCTGGTGGCGCAACGTGAAGACTGGCAACACCAGTTTCGCCTGGCTGATACCAAAAACCCGCACTTGTATGACAAAGCGGGCAACAAAACAGACTATGCCCAACTGCTGACGAACCTGAGCGCGGCGGACCGCGACCGCGCCACCGCGCTCACAACACCAGAAAAGCTGGGTGATTTGTACGACCAGGCCCAAGTGGCCATGGACGAAGTGCGCCGCCGCATTGAGGCCGCGAAGTTGGATGTACTCATCATCGTGGGCGACGACCAGACTGAGCTCTTCCGTACCAGCAACAACCCGGCGTTTGCCATCTATTACGGCAAGACTATCCGCAACACCGTCCGCGAACCCGCTTTGCCCACGGATGCCTGGGTCAAATCCGCCCGTATGTGGCGCCACGAGCCCGAGGCAGACCGTGACTATCCGGTCAAAAGCGACCTGGCGGAATGGCTGATCCGCCAATTGTGCGACCGCGACTTTGACATCACGGCCATGGACGGCCTGGAAAAAGGGCAATCCGAAGGCCATGCCTTCCAGTTCATTCACCGGCGTTTGCTGGACGGCAGCCCAGGCGGCAATTCAGGCACGCTGCCTGTGATCCCCATCATTCTCAACACCTTTGACCCACCCAATCAGCCGACACCCAAACGCTGCGTCGCGCTCGGTGCCGCGCTGCGTGACCTCATCGCCCAGTGGCCGCAAGACATCCGGGTCGGCGTGATCGCGTCTGGCGGATTGAGCCACTTTGTGGTGGACGAAGCACTCGACCAAAAGATCATCGCTGCCATCCGCAGCAAAGACACCACTACGCTGGCGGGCCTGAACCCGAAGCAACTACAAGCCGGCAGTTCAGAAATCCGCAACTGGCTGGTGGTAGCCGAAGTGGCGCGGGAGTTGGATGTGGCGTGGGTGCAGTATTTGCCGGGTTACCGCAGCGAAGCACTGACGGGAACGGGGCTTTGTTTTATGGCTTGGAAAGCCCTCCAGTAAACGCTTGCCCAGCTTAAATTAGGATGTGTGGGTAGCCTATTGCAGGCCTAGGGCATGGTCGCGTTAGCCTGGCACCTAAAATAGACGCTGCTGCGCCTGCGCGCGACGCCGTTTGCTGAACATTGGGCCATTGACCCCTCCACTCGCCCCCTCATACCCTTCAACCCCCCATGAAAGACCACTACGCCGCCTTGGGCCTTACCAGCTCTGCCTCTCTGGCGGATATCAAAAAAGCGTTCCGCCAGAAAGCGGCCCAGTACCACCCAGACCGCAACCCGGATGCTGAGGCCCCCGCACGGTTCCGTGCTGTGCAAGAGGCCTACGACGTGCTGGCTGACGATGCCAAACGCAGGCCTACGATGACAACCGCCGCCGCAATCTGCTGGATGACCCGGCCCAGACGGCGCGCGACATCTGGCAAGCCTATTTCGAGCCGCTGGTGCAGTCAGCCCGCTGACCAGATTGCCGTCAAATCCCAATGACGCACTCAACGCACGCCCCCTTGCCCGCACCGCCCAAGCAATACCGAACCTAACTACGAGCACCACCCTTGAGCACCTCCTCCTTCTTTCACAACCTTCGCTCGGCTTACCAAGCCGAACTCGACGACCTGCGCACCAACTCCGAAGGGCATGACGTTTTGCAAAAACGCCTGGCCGAAAAGCGCCGCGAGCTGGGGTTTCTGGTTCAGATGATCGAACTGAGCCCCGAGATGGTGGCGGTGGTGCTGCACCAGGCCTTCCGCTTTACCATCCCGGCGGCGATGGACCATCTGGTGGCGCAAGACGCAGACGAATTGCCCAACTGGGCCAGCATCAGTGGCACCATCGACGTGGCACCCTGGGCGCGCGGCATCGTACAAACCCTTTTGAAGGAACCAATGGGCGAGTGGTTCATGACCATCGCTGCCGCGCTTGAATACATGCACCACAAGCCGTTGACAGCGGCTGAACGCGCCCAGTCTGAAAGCCAGGAGGATGACGGCCAGGAGAGCCAGGATGGCCAAGAGGGCGGCGAAGGCGGCAACCGGAAGGACCGCGACGAGGTGCGCAACGAACGCCACGATGACCACCACACCGAAGACCATGACGAGGAGGAATCGGGCGCCCGCGCCCGTGAAAATGCGGGTAACGACTGGCTGGCCGAACAAGGTTTTGACCGCAAGGACTGAGTTGGCCTGAAGCGGTCGATTTTCATCAAACAGCAAACAAGCCCGTCAATATAAGCAGAAAGCGCCTCCATGAATGCCCTTGCCCTGATCGCCAAAACCCAAAGCCTGATCGCCGCTGGCGATATCGTCGCCGCTGAAGCCGCGCTGGTTGAACTGGCCGACACCGAAGGCGACAAGGCCCTGATGGTGGTGTTGGAACAATTGCCGCCCAAAGACATCCTGGCCGTGATCCGCGAATACGACAACTCCAGGGCATCTGTCATCAATTTATTGGTAACACCCGAGCTGTTCGCCCGCGCCGTGGTGATCGAGAAACAATACAAAGACCTGACCCGCACCCACCTGCGCGGCATGGTCAATTCGGTGGTTTTTCGGGAAGATGCGAATCCGGTGGAATTTCTGGAAGCCATGGGCAACCTGGAAGGCGGTGCCGACGCGTTGGCCGATTATTTCACTGACAAATGGAGCCGCATCGAAGCCTTTGCCAAGAGCGGCACTTTTGACACGGTTGAAGACGATGGCGAGATCCTTTCAGAGACGGCCTTGTTGGCCAATGCTTATGTGAAACCCCGCGTGGATGAAGACGAAATCGCCGACCAAGACTGGATGCAGCTGGCTTGGCTCTTGCGGCACGATTGCCCCGATCTGTTTGTGGAAATGCTGATGGTGCTGCGCGCCAAGGCCCGAGCCCACGATTTGGGTCAGGAAGAAGAAGCACAGGCCGAAGAAGACGATGGCAAAGTGGAGACCAGCGACACGGATCGCGGTAAGGCCACACCGGCGGCGCTGGAAGCCGACGAAGAGTCAGCGATATAGCCATTTCGTGTGCGTTGTTAACCATGTCTGAACCAGCTGCATCAGCACCGGCGGCGCAAACGGTTTCGCTGTTTGATGCCCGCCCGTTTTTTGAAAAAGCCCTGGCTTACGGTCTGCAGCATGGCATCGTCAACCAGGCCAAACTCGACGCGATTCAGGTCGAAGCGCCCAAAGGCATGGTTCAAATTGCGCGCTACTTCGGCAGCGAGTTCCTGCGCCCTGAGCTGGAGCGGGCGCGGGAGCGCATCGTCAATTTGGTCAGCCTGAATCTGGAGCTGCACAGTGGGGGTGATCTGCGTAGAGCAGCCGAAGCGCTGCGCGACAACAGCCTGCTGTCGCGCTCCAAGGCAGCGTCCGACATGCTCAAAGCCTTGATCGTGATGCCACAAAGCAGCCATTTTGGGATGCAAGAGCACCCTGGCACTGGGGGGTTCAACGACGATCACATCCCGCAACTGGCCAAGTGGACGCTGCGCAGTCTGGCCGATTACCAGGCCGAGCTGGCCAAACGACGGCAGGTAGCTGTGTTGGTGCAGGCGGCACAGTGGTTTGCCGGCCAGCTCGACATGGATGCTGACGAGCTGGAAGAGTGTGGACGCGATGCCGAAGCGGTGATCCGCACCGGTCTGTTGGCAATGGCCACCCATCAAACCCGTTTTCCGGACTGGGTGATGTTTCAAAAAATGATGGCGGCCCAGAAGAAAAAGGCCAGCGAATCCAAAACGGCGGGCTTTGGCATTCCAGTGCCTAAAAACCTGCCGGATGAATTTAAAGCGGTGGTGCAGGATGTGCGCAAAACCATTGCCGCCGATATGCCCAAGATTTTGGCCAACACATTGCCCGCAAGGAAACTCTTTGACCAGACCCCGGCGTTCATGGGGCGTTATTTCTGGATTGAAGATGCGCTGAGCCAGGTCGACGATTTTGACCGCGCTGCGTCGGCTGCCTGGAACAAAGCCACAGGCGGCCACATGGATGATGGCTCCCTGCTCACGCTCTTTTTATGCATAGCATCCGGCAGCGCCCAAAAAACCCTGCTCACCGCCAAAAGTGCGACCGCACTGGTGCGCAAGATCCGAAAATCCGGGCTGAAACCCGAGCTGGTTCCACACTATATTTTGGGCAATGCCCCGGCCCACCACCAAAGCGCCTATTTGCAAATGTGGCAGGATTTTTTGGACGACGCCCAGCCCCGCTTGCTCAGTGACCATGACTACGATTTGCGCGATGCCCTGGCGCTGTTGCAACGCGATTGCAATATGGCACCGGGCTGAATAGCCGGGCTAACGGCCTTTACCGGGGCCTGTAACGGAGCCTTTACCTGGGCTTTTTTCGGTGGCTTTTTCGGGGCCTTTGCCAAGGCCTGTACCAAGCCCTTTGACCAGTGCAGCCAACGCGCTCTCCCATAAGGCCGCATAGTCTGTGCCTTGGGCCACCTTCCAGAAGTTGGCCCCCACCGGCGGCGGCTGTGCACTGAGTTCGTTGGTCGCCAGCCCGCAACAGAACGAG
>JANOWY010000018.1:0-15087 GCA_031418135.1 Rhodoferax sp.
GTGGCCCGTTTCATCGCCCGTGAAGTTGAGCCGGTTGCGTCCGCTTGGGAAACCGCTGGCTTCACGCCGCGCGATGTCTTGCGCAAGATGGGCCAGGTGGGGCTGTTGGGCCTGATGTACGAATCAGCCTACGGCGGCGCAGAGGCCGACGCGCTCACCAACCTGGTGTTTGCCGAAGCGTTGTCTCAGTCCACTTTTGGCGGCTTCATCATCACGGTGCTGGTGCATACCGACATGGCGAGCCCGCATCTCCACCACGCCGGAACAGCGGCGCAAAAAGCCCACTATCTGCCCGGTGTGATTGCCGGTGAAACCATCACCGCAGTGGGTATCACCGAGCCGGGGGCCGGATCCGACGTGGCGGGCATGCGCACCAACGCCCGGCGCGAGGGTGACCAATGGGTATTGAACGGCGCCAAGATGTTTATCACCAACGGGGTACACGCCAACCTCTATTTCATCGCTGCCAAAACCGGAACGGCCCGGCACGACATGTCGATGTTCATCGTCGAAAAAGGAACCCCCGGTTTTACGGTCGGGCGTTCGCTGCACAAGAGCGGCTGGTTGTCGTCCGACACCGCCGAGTTGGTGTTTGACAATTGCCGCATCCCGGCGGAAAACCTGCTGGGCCAGGAAGGCAAAGGCTTTTATTCGGTGATGAAGAACTTCCAGACCGAACGCATCGCGCTGGCAGCCATGGCGGTCGGGCACTGCACGCAGGCGATCCGCATGACGCTGGATTTTGTGCGCCAGCGGCAGGCCTTTGGTGGGCCATTGTGGGACAAACAAACCATTCGCCAGCGTATTGCCATGCTGGACGCCAAAACCCGTGCGGCGCGCCAATTCATGTACCACTGTGCCTGGGCCGTCACGCAGAAGCGGGACATCGTGCAGGAGGTTTCCATGCTCAAGGCGCTCACCGGTGAGCTGGTCAATGAGGTGCTGCAAACCTGCCAACAGTTTCATGGCGGTATGGGTTACATGCGCGAAACCGCCATTGAGCGGCTGTGGCGCGATGCCCGGGTCCTGGCGATAGGCGGCGGGGCCACTGAAGTCATGCTGGAAGAAGTGGCCAAACGGTATTGACCCATCCATGGAAACCTTGATCCAACTTTGGCAATCCTTTGCCGGCATGGCGCAAAAAGGCACCAGTACGCTGGATATGGCGCAATTGTTGGCCCTGGCGGGTGTGCTCGGCTGGGCCAGCGGCATCCGGCTGTATGCCGTCGTTTTCATGACGGGCCTTGCCGGTTGGGCGGGCTGGTTGCCACTGCCTGCCGGGTTGTCCGTGTTGCAGCACCCGGCTGTGCTGGCGGGCAGTGGCTTCATGTTGTTTGTGGAGTTTTTTGCCGACAAGATTCCGGGGCTCGACAGCCTGTGGGATTTGGTTCATTCGGTTATCCGGGTGCCTGCCGGTGCGGCGCTGGCGGCGGGGGTGTTCGGTGCCGACAGTGCCACCATGGGCATGGTGGCGGGTCTGCTCGGCGGAACCTTGGCCGCCACGTCTTACGCCACCAAGGCGACAACCCGCGCCGCGCTGAACACCTCGCCTGAACCGTTCTCCAACATCGGCATGAGCTTGCTTGAAGACGGCGCGGTGATGGGCATGATGTGGCTGGCCACAAACTACCCGGTTGCGTTTGGCGCGACCCTGTTTTTGGTTGTTGTCTTGAGTCTCTGGTTGCTGGTTTATCTGCTCAAGGTTTTGAAATCACTCTTTCGGCGCATTCAGGGCTGGTTGGGTGGTGAAGGCCTTTCCCCTCACATTGAAAAACGCCATGTTTAAAAAAATTCTGATTGCCAATCGCGGTGAAATCGCCTGCCGTGTCGCGGCTACCGCTGCGCGTTTGGCCATCAAAACCGTTGCTGTTTATTCAGATGTCGATGCCCTTGCAAAACATGTTCAGGTCTGCGACGAAGCCGTGCATGTGGGTGGCAACGCGCCCAAAGACAGTTACCTGCAATGGCAACGCATTTTGGATGCCGCTAAATCAACAGGCGCAGAAGCGGTGCACCCAGGCTATGGTTTCCTGAGCGAGAACGATGCTTTCGCCCAGGCCTGCACGGATGCGGGCCTGGTGTTCATTGGCCCGCCGCCTTCAGCGATCCAGGCCATGGGGCTCAAGGCAGCCTCCAAACAGTTGATGGAGAAAGCCGGGGTTCCCCTGGTGCCGGGTTATCACGGTGCGGATCAGGAGCCGACGCTGCTGAAAAACGAGGCCACAAAAATCGGCTATCCGGTGCTGATCAAGGCCAGCGCCGGCGGCGGCGGCAAAGGCATGCGGGTGGTGGAGCAGCCGCAAGATTTCGATGCCGCCCTGGCATCCTGCAAACGCGAAGCCAAAAACAGTTTTGGTGACGATGCGGTGCTGATCGAGAAGTATGTTCAGCGCCCGCGCCACATTGAGATTCAGGTTTTTGGCGATATGCATGGCAACTGCGTGTACTTGTTTGAACGCGATTGCTCGGTCCAACGCCGTCACCAGAAAGTGCTGGAGGAGGCTCCCGCGCCAGGCATGACGCAAGCCCTGCGCGAAGCCATGGGCGCCGCTGCGGTGGCCGCAGCCCGGGCGGTGAATTATGTGGGCGCGGGTACGGTCGAGTTCATCGTCGAACAGCAAACAGACGGCACGATGACCTTCTTTTTTATGGAGATGAACACGCGTTTGCAGGTGGAGCATCCGGTGACCGAGGCCATTACGGGCCTGGATTTGGTGGAATGGCAACTGCGCGTGGCGTGTGGCGAAGCCTTGCCGCTGCAGCAAAGTGAACTGCGCATCCAGGGCCATTCAATCGAGGCCCGGATCTGTGCCGAAGCGCCCGACAAAAATTTTCTACCCGCTACGGGCACTTTGCAACACTATGCGTTGCCTGAAAGCGTGAGTTTTGAGCGCGGGGCTGTGCGCGTGGATTCTGGCGTCAGGCAAGGCGATGCCATTTCGCCTTATTACGATTCCATGGTGGCGAAATTGATCGTGCATGGTGCAACGCGCGCCGAGGCCTTGGCGCGGATGGATACTGCGCTGGCGCAAGTTCATATCGTTGGCCTGAACACCAATGTCCAGTTTTTGCGGCACGTCATAACAAGCGCCTCGTTTGCCGGCGTGAATCTTGATACGGCATTGATTCCGCGCGAAGCAGCTGTGCTGTTCAATCAGGAAAAAGTCGGTGTCAATCGGGCGGTTACAGCGGCGATTTCAGCGCAACTGCTGCGAGAGCGAGCGCTTGCCCATGCTGCTTCAGCGGGTGGTTGGCGTGACCCGTGGGCGGCGCAAGACGGCTGGAAACCCTTTGGTGTTGCCACCAGACGATTTGACTTTGAGTTTGAGGGCCAAAGCGTCAAGGGCACCTTGACGTATTTGCATGATGGCGCTTTGCACTTGGCGATCCATGCCTGGCCGCAAGGCGGAGCAGACCACCCGCTTTTGGCGGAGGGCCTACTGCAATTTGAGTCCACAACGGGGCCCATCCGGATCAACTTCCAGAATGAACTTCAAACCGTCGATGTTTACCAAAAAGGGAATATTGTTCACGTTTTTTGCCCATTGGGCGCTACACAATTGGTAGCGACAGACGGCCTTGGGCATGACGGAGACAGCGCGGCCGAAGGGGGCCGGCTGACGGCACCCATGCCGGGCAAGGTTGTATCGTTTGCAGTGCGGGTTGGCGACACGGTCACCCGAGGCCAGGCCTTGGCGGTGATGGATGCGATGAAGATGGAGCACACCATTTCAGCGCCCAAGGCGGGCGTGGTGACCGAATTGCTGTTTGCCCCGGGTGAACAGGTCGCGGAAGGTGCCGAGTTGCTGAAGCTGGCCTGAATTAGCATGACCCTGCGCATCAGCTTTTGTTGCACAGACACGCGGGCCGAACCCTGGTTGGAAGGTTTGGGTGCAGCGCTGCCTGGCGCGGTTGTGACGCCCTGGGTGCCTGGCGGCCCGCAGGCTGATTACGCGGTGGTTTGGGCACCGCCGCAGCAGTTCATCGACGAGCAGGGCCAGCTCAAAGCCCTGTTCAATATCGGTGCTGGCGTGGATGCCTTGATGGCGCTGCATATCCCTGCGAACGTGAAAGTCGTTCGCCTGGACGATGCGGGTATGTCGGTACAGATGGCGGAGTATGTTTGCCATGCCGTGATTCGCCATTTCCGGGAGTTTGCCGGGTACGAAGCCGATACGAAGGCAGGCAAATGGTCGTACCGTAAGCCGCAGGACCGGGCAGACTTCCCGGTTGGGATCATGGGCTTGGGCGTTTTGGGTGGCCGTGTGGCGCAGGCGCTTGCGCAGTTTGATTTCCCAGTCGTCGGCTGGAGCCGCTCAGCCCGGCATATCGAGGGCGTGCGTTGTTTCAGCGGGGCTGGGGGTTTGGAGGATTTCCTCGCGCAAACGCGGGTGTTGGTTTGCCTGCTGCCTTTAACGGTAGAGACCCGCAACATCATGAATGCCGAAACCCTCGAAAAGTTGAAGCCGCAGGCCTACGTGATCAATGTTGCGCGGGGTGCCCATTTGGTCGAGCAGGATTTGCTCGACAAACTTGATCAAGGGCGCTTGGCGGGCGCTACGCTGGATGTGTTCCGCACCGAACCCTTGCCGCCAGAGCACCCGTTCTGGAAACATCCGAAAATCACTGTCACACCCCACACCTCGGCACGAACCTTGCGGTTTGAGAGCATTGCGCAGATCGCTTCGAAAATAAGGGCGCTTGAGCGTGGCGAAGCGGTTGCTGGCGTGGTGAATACTGGGCGTGGTTACTAATATTTGTTTGAACAGGAAATTGACATGAGTTTGCCCACACGCGTCAAGTTGGTTGATGTCGGCCCGCGTGACGGCCTTCAAAACGAGAAATCACCGGTCAGCGCGGCGGTCAAGATCGAATTGGTGCACCGTTTGCAGGAGGCCGGGCTCAAAGAGATTGAGGTCACCAGTTATGTCAGCCCCAAGTGGGTGCCACAGATGGCAGACAACGCCCAGGTGATGGCGGGCATCAACCGCCGGCCAGACGTACGATATTCGGTGCTGACACCGAACATGAAGGGCATGGAGGCGGTGCTGGCGGCGCCGCGTGCCCATTGGCCTGATGAAATTGTGGTGTTTGCGGCCGCCAGCGAGGCGTTTAGTCACCGCAACATCAATTGTTCGATTGACGAGAGCATTGAGCGCTTCAGGCCCGTGGCGCAGGCTGCCCGCGCCAATGGCATCGCCGTACGGGGTGCCATTTCGTGTGCTGTGGGTTGTCCGTATGAGGGGGATGTTGCGCCCGTTGCGGTGGGCCATGTGGCCGAGGCCTTGAAGGCCATTGGTGTGCAGCATGTGGGTGTGGCCGACACCATCGGTGTCGGTACGCCCGTCAAAGTGCAACGGGCCCTGGAGGCTGCATTGCGGCACTTTTCGCTCGGCGAGGTGTCTGGCCATTTTCATGATACCTATGGTCAGGCCTTGGGCAATACCCTGGCTGCGCTGCAACTGGGTATCTGGCAGTTTGATACCTCGGTGGCCGGGCTTGGTGGCTGCCCCTATGCCAAAGGGGCAACCGGCAACGTTGCCTCGGAGGACGTGGTGTACCTGTTGAATGGCATGGACATTGACACGGGCATCGACCTGGAAAAACTCGTGGATGCCGGCAAATTCATCAGCGATTTTCTGGATCGCAAACCCAACTCGCGGGCTTCAACCGCGCTGTTGAACAAACGCGCGGCCTGAGCATCATGTGCGGCGCAGAGTTGAAAGCCCTTCCGCTGCCAGTGCAGCGCGTGGCCGCCGAGTTGCAGGCCAAAGGCCACCGGCACCTGCCTCAGATGCTGGACGATGCCGCCCGTACCGCCCAGCAGGCGGCAGATGGTCTGGGCGTTTTGGTGGGGCAGATCGCCAAGAGCATCATTTTTCGGCGCAAGTCTGATGATGCGGCTGTTTTGGTGGTGACCTCCGGAGACCGCCGCGTCGATGAAAAGAAGGTTGAAGCGCTGGTGGGCAAGCTCGGCCGCGCAGATGCCGAGTTTGTGAAAAACAGAACCGGTTTCAGCATTGGCGGTGTGGCACCACTGGCGCATGCCAGTCCTGCGGTCACGTTGATTGACCGGGAATTGTTTCGGTTCAGTGAAATCTGGGCTGCCGCAGGGCATCCCAATGCGGTGTTCAAATTGGCACCCGATGACCTGTTGTGCCTGTGCGCTGCGCCGGTTGCCGATGTGGTGGTGGCGTTGTAGCGCACCCGCCAACCGTTTGTATTGACACCATGGCCGACATGTACACCACCCGCGCAGCCATTCATGCGGTGCCCTCGCCCTGTGTGGCGGTGTGCGCCATGACACCCGATACGGCTTTGTGCAGTGGCTGCTGGCGCACGCTGTATGAAATTGCTGCCTGGTCACAAATGGACAACAACGCCAAGCGCGCAGTCTGGGTGCAAATTGCCTCGCGCAAAGCACAGTTGCCTGTGGTGCCGCAAAAGGAATCTTTTGAATGAAACAGATCACGTGTTATCTGGATTTCATCTCGCCTTACGCCTATCTGGCTTTTGAGGCTCTGCCAAAAGCCTTGATGGGCCAAAGCTACGCGATGGTCTACAAGCCGGTGTTGTTCGCGGGCATGCTGAAACACTACGGGCAGCTCGGGCCCGCCGAAATTGTCCCGAAAAGGGTCTGGACCTACCAACAGGTTTTGTGGTTGGGCCGACAGCTGAAAGTCCCCCTCGATTTGCCGTCGCATCATCCGTTCAATCCATTGGCGTTGTTGCGTCTGGCTTGCGCTTGTTCGGGCGATGCCGCACTGCCTGATGGCATGCCGAACCGATGGGTGTGCGAATCGATCTTCCGGCATGTCTGGCAAGGGGGGCTCAACGCGGAAGACCCGGTGCGGCTACTGACCTTGGCAGAGTCATTGCAGCCACAGCATGATCCGCAGGATGAAAAAGTTAAAAGGCTGCTGCAAGAGAACACGCGGGAGGCTATTGAACACCAGGTGTTTGGTGTGCCCAGCTTCTGTGTTGATGAAAAACTGTTTTGGGGGCAGGATGCGCTGCCCATGCTGCGGGCTTACCTGGCGGGGGATCCCTGGTTTGCGTCTACCGAATGGGAAACTGCCGGACGGGTTCTGATCGGAAAAGCCCGCATTTAAAAAACAGGTGCACAATCCGCCGAATATGTAGCGTCCGCTTCGGCTCGAATACAAATGTTGGTGGCAATCATCCTTTTGAAGGCTGTTCTGGAACTGTCTCTGATGTTCATCATGGGCCGGTTTGTACTGGGTTTTTTGGCTGGAAGCCAAAAACAAAGCAATTTTATTTGGCAACTGTTTGATGTCGTAGTTGGTCCGGTATTTTGGACTGTACGACGCATCAGTCCAAAAATAATTCTTGATGAGCACATTCCGGTGGCTTCAGTGTTTTGCCTTGTGGGGTTCTGGCTCATCGTGTTGGCAGTGAAAATAGACTTGTGTTTGGGTTCAGTTACCCAAAATTGCCACGTCTGAAAGCCAAGCCAAACCTCATGATGTTCCAAAACGAAAAGAGCCAGGCGTATTGGCGCAAAACCCTGGGTTTGTCTGCAGGCTTGACATTGTTCTGGCTCTTTGTAACCTTTGTATTGACCTATTTTGCCAATACCTTGACTTTCAAAATATTTGGATGGCCCTTCTCATTCTGGATGGCAAGCCAGGGCTCTCTGGTGGTGTTTTGTTTGATCATCTGGTTCTATGCCTGGCGCATGGGCAAGCTGGATGCAGAGTACGGACTGTTGGATGAACGCGATTAGCTTGTTATGCTGAGATCTGAATATTCGTCACAGGCGGATCTTAAAAAAAGTCTCGGCAGGGTCTACGGCTGGTATACCTTGGGGTTGTTTCTTTTCGTGCTTGTTTTGGCGACGCTGGAGCAAATGGGGCTATCCAGAAATGGAATTGGCTATAGCTTCTTGTTCGCTACCGTATTGGTCTACGCGGGCATCGGTGTGATCAGCCGGACCAGCGATCCAGCCGAATATTATGTTGCGGGCCGCCGCGTGCCGGCCATGTACAACGGGATGGCTGCGGCGGCTGACTGGATGTCAGCGGCATCGTTCATCAGCATGACGGGCACCTTGTACCTGAGTGGCTACGGCGGGTTGGCGTTCATCATGGGTTGGACCGGTGGATTCTGTCTCGTCGCCATATTTCTTGCGCCTTACTTGCGCAGGTTCGGGCAATTCACCATCCCCGATTTTTTGGGAGCCCGTTTTGACGGAAATTTGCCGCGTGTCATTGGCGCATTGGGCGCAATTCTGTGCTCATTCACCTACGTGGTGGCCCAGGTTTATGGCATTGGGTTGATCACCACCAGGCTGACAGGGCTGGCTTTTGAAATGGGCATTTTCGCGGGTTTGGCGGGCATATTGGTGTGTTCATTCCTGGGCGGCATGCGAGCTGTGACGTGGACCCAAATCGCGCAATACATTGTTTTGATCGTCGCCTATTTATTGCCCGTCGTATGGCTTTCGGTCAAGCACACGGGTAGTCCATGGCCTCAGGCGATTTATGGTTACACGTTGGAGCAGGTTACGGCAACGGAAGAAAAGCTTCTGACAAACCCCAAGGAATTGGAGGTGCGTCAGATATTTGTCGCGCAGTCCGAAGAGGCTTCCTTCAAGTTGAATGATATTCCTGCCGCAGTGGCGCAGGATCGACTCCAAGCCAAAAAGAAGATTGAAGAATTGAAGAAGGCAAATGCGTCTTTCACCGAAATTCGGGCAGCAGAAACCGCGTTGGCTGCACTTCCGAAGGACGTTGACTCTGCCCGAAAGGCTTATTTAGCATCCAAGTCTTCCAATGCCGCGCGCGCCAACCCACCTGTACCCCATGCCAAGCCTTTTCCAGGCGCAACGGAAGAGGGAAAATCAATTGCCCGAAAGAACTTTCTGGCTTTGGTTTTTTGTTTGATGATTGGCACTGCTGCGTTACCGCATATCTTGATTCGTTATTACACAACGCCGACCGTTCGTGCTGCGAGGGAATCAGTCGGCTGGTCGATATTCTTCATATTTCTTTTGTACGTCACCGCACCGGCCCTGGCAATTTTGGTCAAATTTGAAATTTACACGGTTCTTGTCAATACACCGTTTGATCGTTTGCCAGACTGGATTGCCCGATGGCACGCGGTTGACAAGACACTGGTTTCGGTGCTTGACCTCAATAAAGATGGAATCCTGCAACTGGCAGAAATCACCCTGGGCGGAGACATCATTGTTCTGGCAACACCTGAAATTGGCAAGATGCCCTACGTTGTTTCAGCACTGGTGGCCGCTGGCGGCTTGGCTGCCGCGTTGTCAACTGCTGACGGATTGCTGCTCACCATTGCGAACGCCTTGTCGCATGACATCTATTTCAAAACACTGAATCCCAAGGCCAATGTAACCAACCGGATCATGATTTCAAAAATCCTCCTGTTGGTAACGGCTTTGGTCGCGACGTACGTCGCCGCCAACAAACCAGCGGACATCCTTTTTTTGGTTTCTGCATCTTTCTCCTTCGCCGCAGCTACTTTTTTCCCGGTGTTGACTTTGGGGATTTTCTGGAAACGTGCCAACAAATGGGGCGCTTGTGCCGGCATGCTTGCAGGTTTGGGAACCACGCTGTACTACATGTGCCAAACTCAGCCTTGGCTGTATTCACTGACACACCGGGTTGCATTGACGCCGGAAGCGTTGCAAGCCAATACATGGTGGGATATTGAACCGATATCAGCGGGTCTTTTTGGCGTGCCAGTTGCCTTTTTGGTCATTGCGGGTGTGTCGTGGCTAACCAAACCGCCCAGCCGTGAGGCAATGGATTTGGTGGATCATTTGCGATATCCCCACGCTAAGTATTCGGCAATTGGCGCGGTGGAGTAATCTGCGTCTGGCCGGCATTTGCTTTGGGCAGAAAGGGCAAGCTGTCAGCTATTTGTCAGAATTCTGTCAGAGGTGTGTCAGTTCAAGCTCCAACAATCACCGTCGGCCCTCTACCTGAGGAATGAAAACTATGTTTGGAGACAATCCCTATGGCAACTACTGATGTCAACAGGCCAATGACAGAGACGGAGAAGACGGTTATCTTCGCTTCGTCGCTTGGTACTATTTTTGAATGGTACGACTTCTACCTATTTGGTGTGATGTCGGCCATCATTGCGGCCAACTTCTTCTCGGCGCTGGATGAAAGCACACGGAATATTTTCGTGTTGCTGGCGTTTGCCGCTGGTTTTGCTGTGCGTCCTTTTGGCGCATTGGTGTTCGGACGGCTGGGTGACCTGATTGGCCGCAAATACACGTTCCTGGTCACTATCGTGATCATGGGCCTGTCTACATTCCTGGTTGCGTTTCTGCCGACTTACAAAACGGCGGGAATCATTGCACCGATTTTGTTAATTGCCCTGCGGATGTTCCAGGGTTTGGCTTTGGGCGGTGAATATGGCGGCGCGGCAACCTACGTGGCTGAGCACGCCCCGCACGACAAGCGCGGTTTCTATACGTCATGGATTCAAACCACGGCAACTGTGGGTTTGATGTTGGCCTTGATGGTTATCCTGGGTACGCGCACTTATTTTGGCGAAAAGGAATTCGCGGATTGGGCTTGGCGCGTTCCATATGCACTGTCAGGAATTTTGTTGGTCATTTCGATCTGGATCCGCTTGAAGCTGAATGAGTCGCCAGCCTTTGCCAAAATGAAATCGGAAGGCAAAACCTCCAAGGCACCGCTGTCCGAGTCCTTTGGGCAATGGAAAAACCTGAAGGTTGTCATCCTGGCCCTGGTCGGATTGACTGCCGGCCAGGCCGTGGTTTGGTACACCGGTCAGTTCTATGCTTTGTTTTTTCTGCAGACCTTCCTGAAGGTAGACGGCCCGACCGCCAACGTGCTGATTGCCGTGTCGCTCATCATTGGCACCCCATTCTTCATCTTTTTTGGCGCCTTGTCTGACCGCATTGGCCGCAAGCCCATCATCATGGCGGGCTGCTTGCTGGCGATCGTCACCTACTTCCCCTTGTTCAACGCGTTGACGACCTATGCCAACCCCAAACTGCAAGCGGCGATTCAAAAAGCGCCAGTGACAGTGGAGTCGGATGCTGCCAACTGCAACCTGATTCTCAACTTGACGGGTACAGCAAAATTCACCACCGCCTGTGATTTGGCTCGTGTGTATTTGTCCAATTCAGGTGTGAATTACGACTTGGTCACCAAGGCAGGTGCTGCCGCTACTGTCAAGGTGGGTGACAAAATTATCCCGGGCTACGATGCCAAAGCACCGACTGCCAAGGACGACAAGCCAAAGTTTGAGAAAGATGTGCGCGCGGCATTGAACGACGCGGGTTACCCTGCTAAAGCCGACCCCATTCCGCTGGGTGGCAGCAACTGGTGGATGCTGGTGGGCATATTGAGCATTTTGGTGGTTTACGTCACCATGGTTTACGGCCCCATTGCTGCCATGCTGGTTGAGCTGTTCCCGACACGGATCCGCTATACCTCCATGAGTCTGCCCTACCACATTGGCAATGGATGGTTTGGCGGTTTCCTGCCTGCGATTTCATTCTCAATCGTCGCGGCCCAGGGCAATATTTACAGTGGCCTGTGGTACCCGATCATCATTGCAGCGATGACTTTCGTTGTTGGCATGTTGTTCGTCAAGGAAACCAAAGACATTGACATTTACGCAAATGATTGATCTATTGCGTTGACTGGTTCAAGCCCTCCCCTTGGAGGGCTTTTTTTTGTGATTGGAGTTTTTATGTGGAAAATTGCTATTGGGTTCGTGATTTTTGCGGCGGCTGCGCTGTGGATGCTGAGCAAGGGCGGTGACGTTGACATGGGTGGTGAAAAACACGAAATCCACGTACCCACGCCGGCACCTTCCGCCACGGCATCGGACGCAGTTCCCGCCGCCGTCGCGAAACCCACCTCTGCGCCGTAGCCGGGTTTGTTGCGCAGGCAACTAGGGCCCGGGAGGAGTTGTATGTCAAATAGTTGACTTTTAAGGTGGTTGCCACTTACGATGGCGCATGGCTCTTACCAAAACGGATTTAGGTCAACGCGCCTTTAAGGAGCGTTCGACCTTGCTTTCAGCCCGTCAGCGATCTGCGTTCATCATGTTTGATGGTGTCAAGTCGATAGAGCAGGTACTGACCGCGTCTGTTGGATTGGGTATTGCGCGATCTGATGTTGATCAAATGGTTGCCAATGGATTGCTGGTGGAGGCGGCCACCAGTGCGCACAACTCGGGCCCTGTTGCTGCGAGCCTGCCAGTTTCGGCTTCAGCGCAGCCTGCCGTTGGGGTTGAAGCCCGAACTTCCCGTTCAGAACCTCAACCCGTCGGGCAGCGCACGAATCAAGAGCGATATGCCCAAGCCTGGCCCTTGGCAACCAAATTGACTGCTGCCATGGGTATTCGGGGGTTCCGATTGAACCTGGCGATTGAAGCAGCTGGCGGTTACGACGACCTGCTGGCCCTTTTACCCAAAATCCAGGCGGCAGTTGGCCCGGAAAAAGCGGCGGATTTTGAGCGCGCACTCAAAAGCTGACCCCAATTGGGGTTGTGTCTATCGGGTACCTGTTGAATCGGACGATTGCACAATCCCTAAAATGTCTGGCCTCTACAGGAAAGACATCAGGAAATGCCCCAGGGAATCATCCGCATACGCGGCGCGCGTCAGCACAATCTCAAAAACCTTGACCTGGACATCCGCACGGGCGAGCTGACCGTCGTCACTGGGCCCAGTGGCTCGGGCAAATCAAGTCTGGTGTTCGATACCCTCTATGCCGAGGGCCAGCGGCGTTATGTCGAAACTTTCTCGGCCTACGCGCGCCAGTTTTTGGCCCGCATGGACAAACCGGCGGTCGACAAAGTGGAAGGTGTACCACCTGCCATCGCGATTGACCAGACCAACCCGGTGCGCTCCTCCCGCTCGACGGTGGGCACCATGACCGAGCTGAACGACCATTTGAAGCTCTTGTTCGCGCGAGCAGGGCAGCTGTTTGACCGCGAAACCGCCCAACCCGTCCGCCATGATTCTGCCGACAGCATCTACGCCGAACTGCTCTCGCTGCAACTTCAACGGCCCGAGGCACGGCTCGCCCTGACCTTCCCGGTTGAGTTGCCAGCGGGCACCACTGCTGCGCAGGTGCAGGAATGGCTGTCTGCCAGCGGATTCACCAAAATTCAGGCTGAACGCGAAGTGGCCAGCGTGACCGGTCCGCGCAAGTTGGTGGATGTGGTGGCAGATCGTTTTCGCCTGACCAGCGTCGAGCGCAGCCGCGCCATTGAGGCCATCGAGGTGGCGCTCAAGCATGGCAGCGGCCGCATGACGGCTTACCTCACTGAAACAAGTTCCGACGTGGCAAGCGTGGGGGCCGGGCAATTCCCCGCCGGGCCGTCCCAAGGGGAATTAGCCCCCTCGGGGGGCAGCGCAGCACACGCAGTGGCAAGCGTGGGGGCGAAATTCCCCGCCGGGCCGCCCCCAGGGGAATTAGCCCCCTCGGGGGGCAGCGCAGCACACGCAGTGGCAAGCGTGGGGGCCAGTACCAATGATTTATTCAAATTTTCACTGGGGCTGCATTGCGCCACCAGCGACATCCGTTACCGCGACCCAATTCCTTCGATGTTCTCCTTCAACTCCGGCCTGGGGGCTTGCGAAAAATGCAAGGGTTTTGGGCGGGTCATCGGGGTTGATTTGGGCTTGGTGATTCCAGATCAAAAAATGACCTTGCGGGCTGGCGTCATCAAGCCCATGCAGACCCCCGCCTGGAAGGAATGCCAGGACGACTTGATGCGCCATGCCGAGACCGCCGGCATCCCGCGCGACACACCCTGGTACAAGCTCACGCCCGAACACCAGCAGTGGGTCATCAACGGCTCACCGAATTGGAACGGCAAATGGAACCAGCATTGGTTTGGCATCAAGCGGTTTTTTGAATACCTGGAGAGCAAGGCCTACAAAATGCACATCCGGGTGCTGCTCTCCAAGTACCGCAGTTACACCACGTGTGAAACCTGCAGCGGTGCCCGGCTCAAGACCGAAAGCCTGCTGTGGCGCTTGGGCAGCCAGGCCGATGCCGATGACGTGTTGCCCGCCGGCAAGCGCTTCATGCCGACTGGCGTGAAGTGGCAGCGCCACCAGCTGGAGGCTTTGCCGGGTTTGTGCCTGCATGATTTGATGATGCTGCCAATGGACCGGTTGCGGCGGTTTTTCAACCGCATTTCACCCGTCACTATGGGGCAAGCCAATGCGGGTGATGCGCAGGCGCTCAAGCTGCTGTTTGAAGAGATCAACACCCGCCTGAAGTACCTGTGTGATGTCGGCATCGGTTACCTGACACTGGATCGCCAGAGCCGCACCCTGTCGGGCGGCGAGGTGCAGCGCATCAACCTCACCACGGCCTTGGGCACCTCGCTGGTGAACACGCTGTTTGTGCTGGACGAGCCCAGCATTGGTCTGCACCCGCGGGACATGGACCGCATCATTGAAGCCATGCTGCGCTTGCGAAATGCGGGCAACACCTTGGTGGTGGTGGAGCACGACCCGGCCGTCATGCTGGCGGCCGACCGCATGATCGACATGGGCCCCGGCCCCGGTGAGCGTGGCGGGCGCATCGTTTTTGACGGGAGCACCGCCGATCTGCGCCAGGCCAACACGCTGACCGGCGCCTACCTGGGCGGCCGCAAACAAATCAGCATGGGTTTCAAGCGGCTGATCACCAACAGCACGCCCAAGCTGATTCTGGAAAACGCCACCGAACACAACCTCAAGGATGTGTCGATCGAGTTCCCGTTGCAGCATTTGGTGTGTGTCACCGGAGTCAGCGGTTCGGGAAAATCGACCTTGATTCAGGACGTGTTGGCACCCGCACTGGCACGGCATTTTGGCAAGGCCACCGATTCACCCGGTGCCCATGGCCGATTGCTGGGGGCCGATTTTTTGGGCGACGTGGTGTTTGTGGATCAGTCGCCCATCGGCAAAACGGCGCGTTCCAACCCGGCCAGTTATGTGGGCGCGTGGGACAGCATCCGTGAACTCTTTGCCAACACCGCCCTGGCGCGGCAACGCAGCTACACGGCCAGCAAATTCAGCTTCAACCATGGCGATGGCCGTTGCCC
>JANOWY010000019.1:0-7483 GCA_031418135.1 Rhodoferax sp.
CGGGCGGGCGAATCCGCCCGGACATCCGCTTGCGAAGAAACCGCCATCGAAGACTTACGCCTGCAACGCCGCCCACATCTCCTTGTCCCGCGCCGCTGTCCATATACGCGGGTTTTTGATGCCTTTGGCTTCGTCGTAGGCGCGGCTCACGTCGAAGGGGAGGCAATGCTCGTAGATGAAGACGTGGCCGAAGACGGGGTCCATGCTTTGGCGAGTGAGGGCCATGGCGTCTTTGAGACTGAGGTTTTGGGCGGCGGCTTGTTTGCCGGCTTCGAACAAGGTGGTTACCCAGCGTTTGGTGTAATCGAGCGCTTTGTTCACATTGGCGGCGCCTTGCATGGCTTCGCCACGGCCGGGCACGATCGCTGTGGCGTTCAATGCACGTAGCGCCTCTAAGGTGGCGGGCCATTCTTCGAGTTGCGCGTCGCCTGTGTAAACGCCGGCTTCGTATTCGACCAAATCGCCGCTGAACAAAACCTTCTCGCTCTCGACCCAGGCGATGGTGTCGCCGCGCGTGTGGCCGGGGCCGGGGTGCCAGATTTCAACCACCACGTTGCCCAGGTTGATCGACAGGCTGCCCTGACGGCCCGGTTTGCCGTCGCCCACCACCATGCTGGGCCAGGTGAGACCCGGGATGCTTTCTGCACCCTGGAAGAGGCGCGGAAAGCGTTCAATCTCGCTTTGCATGTCTTGCGCACCGCGCTCCTGGATGAGCTCCAGCGTGCCGCGGCTGGCGATGATTTCGGTGGCACCTTCGGCCAGGTAGGCGCTGGCACCCAACACGCGCACGGCGTGGTAGTGAGTGAGCAGCACGTATTTGATCGGTTTGTTACTCACCGTGCGGATTTTTTTGATCAGGTCTTGCGCCATGGCCGGGGTGGCGGTGGCATCGCTCACCATGATGCAGTTGTCGCCAATGATGACACCGCTGTTGGGGTCGCCTTCGGCGGTGTAGGCCCAGCAGTGCGCGCTGAGTTGCTCGAAGGTGATTTTTTTGTCCGACAGGTCGGCTTGGGAGGCGAAGGCTTTGGTGGTCATGGTGGGCAGGTCTCGGGGTGGGTCAGTGAATAAGAGAGGGCAATGGGCACCCTAAATGGGAGCCAGAGCATGTAACCAGTTTAGCGGGATGCAGGGCCGCTGGTTGATCAGCGCAGCATCTGCCCGGCCTCAAGCAGCGGTGAGCCAGACAATGGCTTGGGCATCCACCTCGGGCTTGGGCCCGGCACCGTCCAGCACCAGCACGCCCGGTTCGCCCGTGGGGTCTTCCAGCGCTTCAAACTGGCTGGTGACCAGGCTGGATGGGTAAAAGTGCCCGGCGCGCTTGGCCACGCGGCGTTGCGATTCTTCCGGTGTGATGGCCAGGTAGACAAACTTCAGCTGCGGTGTTTGGCTGCGCAGCACGTCACGGTAGCGCTTTTTGAGGGCCGAGCACGACAACACCGCCCCGGTCGGGTGCTTGGCCAATTCACGGGCCAGGGTTTGCAGCCATTCGGCGCGGTCGTCGTCGTTGAGCGGCGTGCCTTGCGTCATCTTTGCCTTGTTGGCGGGCGGATGAAAATCGTCGCCTTCGATGGTGGGCAGGCTCAGGGGTTCCGCGATTCTTTTCGCCACGGCTGATTTGCCGCAACCCGCTACGCCCATCACCACAACATGTGTGGGGTTCACGCAGCACTCCCCAACCCGCCATCCAGCAAGGCAATGACTTCATCGGCAAAGGCGGCGTAACTCATGGTGCCTTGGGGTTTGAGCCAGGTGAAGGTCCAGTTGATCATGCCAAACAGCATCATGGCGACGGCGGTTTGGTTGGCCTCTTGCACGCGCTGCGGGTAGGCGCGGCGCAAGAAGCGGGTGGCGGCGGCTACCACGTCGCGCTGTCGGTTCAGGATGATGTCGCGCTGCGCGGGGCCCAGGTGTTTGGTGTCGTTGAGCAAGGCGACGTGGCGGGTGGCGGCGTTTTCGTATTCGGCCAGAAACGTGCGCACCAGCTCGTGCAGGGCGGCGCGGTCATCCAGTTTGCGGCGCTGGGCGGTGGCTTCGACCTGGCCAATCACGGCCAACAGGCGCTGGGTGTAATGATCGAGCAGGTCAAACAAAATGGCTTCTTTGGAGCCGTAGTAGTGGTACAGCCGGGCTTTGGATGTGCCACTGGCGGCAGCAATGTCGTTCATGCTGGCGGCCGGGTAACCGGTGGCGGCAAAACTGGTGGCGGCATGCGTCAAAATGTCTTCGCGTCTTTGCTCAAAACTGTCGGAACGAGGTCGGGCCATGGCGCAATTATGAAGGAGCCCCTATGTCTGTCAGCAAAGAGTTTGCCACCTACGCCTGCGATTTGATGGGCGGCGTGGGGCCTTGCGTGGCCAAGCGCATGTTTGGCGGTTGGGGCATCAGCACGGATGGCCTGACGGTGGCGATATTGGCCGACTTGGGCAGCGGTGAAAAGCTCTGGCTCAAGGCCAATGACGAAACAGCGGCGCGGTTCAGGGGGGCCGGGTGCGAACAGTTCACCTACCCGATGAAAAATGCCAAAGCAGAGGGCGGTGTCGAGTTGAAATCGATGAATTATTTTGCCGCGCCCGAAGAGGCCATGGATTCGCCCGCGTTCATGCTGCCGTGGTCGCGTTTGGCCATGGGGGCGGCGTTGCAAGCCCAGGCGATGAAGATGGCGAAGTTGGACAAAAAGCCCAAAACCGGCGCGGCCCGAGGCAAAGTAGCAGGCAAAGTAGCAGGCAAAGTGGCTGCAAAAGTCGCTTCAAAAACGACGGCAAAAGCCGGTGCCAAAGTACGGGTCAAATGAACAAAGAAATGACGGGTAAACGCTTTTATCACAACGGGTAAACAAGGCTTACGCCCCCAACGGGGCCAATGTTGGGTGTTTTGGCAACTTCAAACAATCGCAAAATTGTGATATTTTTGCAATTATTTAACTATTTTTATACCTTTTTATATATATTAAGTATAGCTTTACATGCAATTCTTTCATTAACAATAGTCGATATTTTATTTTAAATTTTTTGTAAAATAAAAATATGAAGCATCAGTGCATCAAACAGATGCTCCCAGCGGCTCCCAACTAAAGTAAACCGGGTCTGTTGCGCAGCGTCGCCACGGCTCAATCACCAGGCGCTGATGCAATGGTACGGCGAGTGCCTGGCCTTTCACCAAGACCACGTCGCCCGAATCGTCGGGCCGACTGCCGTGCGGGCCGCTCAGGGTGGCCCACACTCGCCCGTGCACCACCCGTACCACCCCCGCGCGAGTAGGCTTGAGCGTCAGGGCTTGCGCACCCTCCAGCCTCCAACCGCCAGCGCTTGCGCCCACTTCAATCGGCATCGATGAACGGCCCTGCGTCTGCGCCATTAATTGTTGCAATTTTGGAACGGATTGATAAAACATGATTTCCCCCTTTGATGAAGCAGCCAGCCAGCTGTTTTTCCTAAAAATAGCGGTTTGATGAAGGAAATTGTGGCGCAACGGGACTTGCAAGTCCAATGAAAACCAAGGACACTATTCATTCCTTTTAAGCATGAATAAAGGAACCCGGCATGCAGCATTCACAAACCCATTTACGCACCCGCCCCATCGGCGCGGGGCATCTGCGAGCCTTTGAAGCGGTGGCCCGGCACCTGAACTTTCGGGCAGCTTCGGAAGAAATGGCGCTCACCCAATCGGCTGTCAGCCGCCAAATTCAGGCGCTGGAAGAAGACGTCGGCGCGGCCCTGTTTTTGCGCCATACCCGGGCGGTTGAACTCACCAGCGCCGGGGCCCTGCTGTTGGGCACGGTGGCACGGGCCCTGCCGCAGATCGACGGTGTGGTGCGGCAAATACGGCAAAGCGCGGGGCGGCGCAGCGTCAGCATCACCACCTTTGCCTCGTTCGCGTCAATGTGGTTGATCCCACGCATGGAAGTGTTCCAGCGCGCCAATCCCGACATCGACATCCGCATTGATGCCTCTGACATAGCAGTAGACATGGAGGTAGCCGATGTCGATTTGGCCATTCGTTATGGCCCGGCCAGTGCCATGCCCGCGCAAGCCGTTCGCTTGTTTGGCGAACAACTGGCCCCGGTCATTAGCCCGTGGTTGCTCAAGAGCAAACCCGGCATCACCCAACCGGCAGATCTGGCCCAGTTCACCCTGATCGAAGCCAGCGATGCCCACCGTACCCATCTGGAATGGCTGACCTGGCGGCGCTGGTTTGATGAGCAAAAACAAACCCAACTCACCCCGCAGCGCTGGTTGTATTTCAACTACGCCTACCAAATGGTGCAGGCGGCGCTGGCGGGCCAGGGTGTCGTGCTGGCGCGCCTGCCGCTGGTCGCCGAAGCATTGGCGCATGGCGATTTGATCGAGGTGCTGCCCCATACGCGCATGGACAGCCCCATGGCCTACTGGCTGATACCTGGGCCGCGCAGCTCACTGCGCCCCGAGATTCAGGCCTTCAGTTCTTGGCTTAAAACCCAGGCCCAGGTAACGCGCCAAACCAGTGGCGATGTGGCCGACCCGGAAACACTGGCCAACCCGGATTGAGGGCGACCTGCGCAAGCCACCGGATCAATGCTGAAAATCGGCGACAGCCCCATCACGCGCCGATGGGGCAGTCGATGTCAGTTTGGCAAACGCCGCAAACACGTCGGCATCATCCGAGGTAGTCACGCGCTGCATGTCGCGCGGCCAGCGGGTGTCTTCAAACTCGGTGCCGCGGTGCATGGTGCAGCGGTTGTCCCACATCACCAGATCCGCCACGCGCCAGCGGTGGGTGTAGACAAACTGGCGCTGAGTGGCATGGGCCGTCAGGTCTTGCATGAACTGCGTGGCTTCTTTGTCGGCCATGCCGTCGATCTTGCCCACATGCGACGCCATATAAAGCGTGGTGCGGCCCGAATCGACATGCTGGCGCACCAGCGGTCGGCGCACTGGGGCAAACGCGGTTCGTTCGGATTCGGTGAACTGGGTAAAGCCCAATTTGCCGCGTGAATAAATCAGGGAATGCTCGGCTACCAAGCCTTGCAGGCGGTCCTTCATGCTGTGGGGCAACGCCTCATAAGCAGCCCGCAGATCGGCAAACTCGGTGTGGCCACCCACGGGTGGAATGGAGCGTGAATACAACAGCGAGGCGCGCCCTGGGACGGGTTTGAACGAGCTGTCGGTGTGCCACAGGCGGTTGCCCATCTGGAACAAGCGCAAGCGGTTGTCGGCCGCCCATACTTTGCCTTCTGCGTTGATGTTGGCAATGTCGGCAAACTGCTCGGGGATGCGCGGCTTTTGGCCGTGCAAAGTGCCCTGCAAAGAGGTCTCCAGCGGGCCAAAATGGGCTGCAAACCGCAGATGGTCGGCTTGCGTGAGTTGTTGTGCCGGGAACACCAGCACGCCGTAGGTGGCGAAAGCCGCTTTCACGTCGGCAATCTCCGAGCTGGAGAGCGGCGCGGTGAGGTCGATATCACCGACTTCAGCGGCGAAACGATCCATCACGGGGAAGAGTTGAATAGCCATGAAGCTCCTTCAAAAACAGGTGGTGAGTGCATCCACCACGTTGCAATCTTCATCCACTATTGGCATCCAGCGCCATTTATCAAACGTGGTGCAGGGGTGCGAAATGCCCAGGCACACCAGGTCGCCAACCTGCAACGGCGCACCAGGCGGCAGGGTTGCATCGGGCGAACCCGCCCCGTACAGATGAAGGTAAGCATGCTGGTCGTTCAGCGCCGTTATTTGCCAACCGGCGGGCGCGGCCTGCTGCACGCTGCTGCCAGGGCGGCAATACCGCAGCGCAGTGGGCATGGCCTGATCGTACGAAATGTCACGCTTGCCCACAGTCAGGATTACCAGCCCTGGCTCGGGGGTGGATTGCACTTGCGCCCACACCTCCAGCGCCGCTTGCAGGCCGCTGCCGCAATCTTGCCGCTGGTGCATGGCCAGTGCGTAACGCTGGTAACCGCCCTGGTCATGGGTGAGGTAACAGCCCGAACGCAGCACACCGTGCACCGGTTTGGACAAAGTAGGTGCCAGCCAGCGGGCCACCACGTCAAAAATGGCCGAGCCTCCTGCGCTGACGATGATGGGATCAGCCTCAAAAAGGCCCTCGGCGTCGCACGCTTGGGCCGCTTGCACCACGCGCTGCATCCAGGCCTGTGTGTAGGCTTCGTGTGATTCGCCATCGGCGCGGCTGCCCACACCTTCAAAACATTCCACGCCGCACAGGCGCACCGCCGGGCTTGCCCGCGCCAGGCGCGCCAAGGCAAGCGCTTGCGCGTGGGTGCGGCAACCGGTGCGCCCACCTTGAATGCCGATTTCAAGCAGCACGTCAAACGCTCGGGGCGAGCCAAGTGATGCACCTTGTGAGATGGCTGGGGTGACGGTATGGATTGCGCCGGGATGTGGTGCTTGTGTAGTGCCTTCAGGCACGGCCTGAGCTGGGGTTTCAGCGCAAGCCGCGTGCCACTGCTCAATTAGCGCCAATTGCGCCGGCGAATCCAGCAAAAACAGCACCCGCAGGTCGGCATGGTGGCGCTGTAGCTGGGCGATTTGCGCCAGGTCGGGCCCGCAAAACACTTGGTTGGCAATGATGCAGCGGCGCGCGCCGCCTGCCAGCGCCACCTGCAACTGAGTGACGGAGGCCACTGTCATGCCCCAGGCACCGGCCTGCAACTGCCTCTGAAACAGCTGTGGCGACAAGGTGGTTTTGCCGTGCGGGGCCAGGTGCAGCCCCCGGCTTTGGGTGAACTGTTGCATCCACCGCAGGTTGTGGGCCAGCCGGGTTTGCCGCACAACCGCCACCGGAAACGGCAGATCTCCACGCAACACGTTCCAGCCTTGTTGCCCAACCTGAGAGCGGCGCAGCGGCAGGCTGGCGTGGGGATACGCTTTGATGCTGGGATCCAGCACCGGATCGAACAAATTATTCAATTTCCCTTTTTTAGTTAATAAAGTAAGACTTTTGTTCTTTAATGAATTGCACAGTTAGCTACTTTTTATATAAAAATTAGTATTAAAAATAATTAACTAATTACCTAAAAATACAATTAGATAGGAATTTTTCAAACCGGCCATACTACCCCGTTGTCATTCAAGATGGCATCCAGCGGCTCGTCATGCGGCTCGGGTTCAAACTCGTCCAAATACCCGCCGGTGTAACCCAGCCCCACGGTAAAAGGCTTGGGTTGCAACTGGGCCAGGGTGCGGTCATAAAAACCGCCGCCATAACCCAGCCGGTACCCGCCAATGCCGTAACCCACGCAGGGCACAAACAGCAGGGTTGGCACGATGATTTCGGTGTCTTTGGGCTTGGGGATGCCGTAGGCGTCTTCCTGCATGGGGCAGCCCGGGTACCAGGCGTGGAAGGTGAGCGTTTTGTGCACCTTGTCAACCACCGGCAGGCCAATGCGGCGCGGCTCGGGCTGGTCGATCAGTTCGCCATCTTCCTTCCAGCGGTGCAGCGCCGGCAGCGGGTCAAACTCGCCGTGGATGGGCCAATATGCGCCAATCAC
>JANOWY010000020.1:0-5597 GCA_031418135.1 Rhodoferax sp.
GGTACCCACCAGCGCGCCCAGGCCATAACCAAAGGCCACCAGGGCGATCAGTGGGTCAGCAATATTGCCCATGATGCTGGGAATAGCCAGCTTTTGCCACACCAAAAAATTGCGCAGAAACACCGGCCACCAGCGCATCGAAAGATCAGGTGCCCGCCAATGGCTGGTGCGGGTCTGCTGCGGCGTGGAAGCAAGTGACAAAGCGGCGTTGTTTTTCATATCATGACAAGTGGAATTTGAGCCCCATGAATTGCGACCTCAATTCAGCCTTCCTCCCGGATTTGGCGGCCGGTGAGTTTGAGGAACAGGTCTTCGAGGTTGGCGGGGCGGTGCAAGGTGCGCAGTTGCGGTTGGTTAGCCAACGCGTCGAGAAGTTGGCGGGCGTTTTGGGTGTAGAAAAAGACCGTTTCACCGCTCACCTCAACCCGCGCCGCCAGGGCCTTCAGGGGTGAATCTGGCAAAGCCAACGCACCCTGACCATAGACCTCCACCACGTCGGGTTCCAGGTGCTGGGCAATCAAGTCGCGGGGGGTGCCTTCGCTGATTTTTTTGCCGTGGTCCAGCACCAGAAGGCGCGAACACAGGCGCTCGGCTTCGTCCATGAAATGGGTGGTGAGCAGAATCGATTTGCCCTGGCCCAACAGGGTTTGCAGGCGTTCCCACATCAGGTGGCGGGCCTGCGGGTCCAAGCCAGTGGTGGGCTCATCGAGCAGCAACAGTTGCGGGTCATTCACCAGGGCACGGGCCAAGCTCAGGCGGCGCTTCATGCCACCCGAGAGTTCGCCCGGTTTGGCATTGGCCTTGTGGGTCAGGGCGGCGAATTCGAGCAACTTCGGAATACGCGCCCGGATAACGGCATCTTTCATGCCGAAATAACGTCCATAAACCAACAGGTTTTCGGCGCAGGTGAAATCGGGGTCCAAGGTATCGGCCTGGCTGACCACACCAATGTTGGCCTTGATCGCCAGGCCATCTTGCGGCATATGCAGACGCGCACCCTGCCCTACAAAACAATAACTGACACCACCGCCGTCGGACGCCGTAAGCCCCAGCGCCATGCGAATGGTGGTGGTTTTGCCGGCACCGTTGGGGCCAATCACGCCCAAGCATTCGCCGGGCGCGATGGCGAACGAGACATCATCCACCACCAGGGCATCACCAAAACGTTTGCTCAAGTTGCGGGCTTCAAACAGGCTGGCCGTAGCGTTCATGCAGATCAAAGTGAAATTGAAGGAATTGAAACAGCCGTGATGATGCCACGCATGACCTGACGCGGCGCCCTTGAGGTGCTGGTTGAGGGGTTCTCAGGCCAGCAAAACCTGCAAACCTGCCTGGCGCAAATCCGCCACATCTTTGGCGGGTGTGGATTTTTCAAGCACGATGCCAGTTGCATCGGTAAACGGCGCAATGCGAAACGGTGAGGCCGCGTTCAGCTTTTCACGCGAAGCCAACACCCAGGTTTTGGCTGCGCGCGCCATGATGGCGCGTTTGACAAGGGCCTCCTCCTGATCGCCGGTACACAGACCCGCTTGCAGGCTGACGCCCGAAGCGCCCATGAAATACAAATCGGTGTGTACGTTGGCGATGGCATCGACCGCAGCAGCACCCGTGGCCACCACCGAATGTTTGTACAAGCGACCGCCAACCAACACGACGTCGATGCCCGGGTGGCGCGGCGTGGCCAGTTCCACGGCGATCGTTGGGCTGTGGGTTACGACCGTCGCATTGAGTCCTACTGGCAACGCCATGGTCAATTTCAGGCAGGTGGTGCCACCATCGATAAACACTACCTGCCCGGCTTGAACCAACCGCGCTGCAGCCACCGCAATGACCTGCTTGCCGCGCGTTTCCAGCGCACTGCGGGTTTCAAAATCTGCCAACGCGGGTGAGGCCGGCAAAGCACCACCATGCACACGGGTGAGCAGGCCCACCGCCGCCAGTTCCCGCAGATCGCGCCGGATGGTGTCTTCGGAAGTGCCCAACTCGGCGCTGAGCTGCCGCGCCACGATTTGGCTGTCGGCCTGCAGGCGGGTCAGGATAAGTTGGCGGCGCTGGCGAGTGAGCATAGACGTGGTTTGTGGGCTAAAAGGGGTTGCTAGAGGCTCTGGAATTATGCACGTATTTTCATGAACTTGCACGACTTTGCACGAAATTTCGAACTTCAGCTACACTGTGTTTTGGCCATCTACAACCCAACCACTGATTCGAACGTTCGCCATGACCACTGCCATCCGCATCGTTGAAGAAAAGCTGCTCTCCAACAACTGGTACACCCTGAAAACCACCGCCTTTGATTTGCAACGGCGCGACGGCTCGTGGCAACGCCAACACCGCGAAACCTATGACCGGGGCAACGGTGCCACCATCTTGCTGTACAACACGGCGCAGCACACCGTCATCCTCACGCGGCAGTTCCGCTTTCCGACGTTTGTGAACGGCAATACCAGCGGCATGATGATCGAAGCCTGCGCCGGTTTATTGGATAAAGACGACCCCGAAACTTGCATCAAACGTGAAACCGAAGAAGAAACCGGCTACGTCATCCGCACCGTGCGCAAGGTGTTTGAGGCCTATATGAGCCCCGGCTCTGTCACCGAAAAAATCCACTTTTTTGTGGGCGAATATTCGGCCCGCGACAAGGTATCAGCGGGCGGTGGTCATGCCCACGAAGGCGAAGACATCGAAGTGCTGGAATCCACATTGCGTGACGCGCTGCAGATGGTGGCCGATGGCCGCATCAACGATGCCAAAACCATCATGCTGTTGCAATATGTGGCGCTGAACCGCTTGATGCAGATCTGACATCTGCGGGTGACGGTGTTGCTGGGTTGTTGCCTTGTGCCTGGGCATGCGCATGCACCTCAACCCGCCCCCGGCCAGCGGCTTTGGCGCGGTACAGGGCCTGGTCCGCCCGGGCCAGCAACTCTTGCAACGATGCGTCTGCCGGTGACAGCACAGCCAACCCGGCACTGAAACCGATGAAGTGACCCAGCTTGTCAACACAGGTGGCATTCCAGTCGGCCCGCAAACGTTGTTCAATCTGCAAGGCAGCTTCCAGATCCGTTTGCGGCAGCAACACGGCAAATTCCTCACCCCCCAGCCGCGCCACCACGTCACTGCTGCGCCGGTGCTGCTGCAAGGCACTGCCAAAAGTGCGCAACACCTTGTCACCTTCCGGGTGGCCCCGGGTGTCATTTACTTGTTTGAAATGGTCCAAGTCGAGCATCAGCAAGGTCAGGCCCTGGCCATGGCGGCGGGCCGTATCAAACAGCGGTTCGCCATGCAGGGCCCAACTGTGCCGGTTGGAAAGCCCTGTCAATGCATCGGTCAGGGCCTGTTTTTCCAGTTGCGCCTCGGCCTCTTGACGCCAGGCCACCAAAGTGGCCATGGTGGTCACCACGAGGGTAATATTGGCAACCACCGTTGCCGCCAGATTGACCGGGTGCGGGGCCATGAAATCGGGGTAATCCTGCGGGTAAAACAGCATCACGGCAATGCGCGCCAGACTGGCCAGTGCCATGGCCAGGGAGCCGCCAAACATAGCCCAGCGCCATCGCCCGCCCATGCCCGGCAATGGCCGCAAACACGCCCAGCTCACCACCAGCAGCTCCAACACCAAAAAGCTGGTGGCCCAAACCGCCCGCTGATGAAAATGCTGCGCAAAGGCCAGGTAACCCAGGGGCGCCACTACCATCGCCGCCGCCAGCAAACGCTTGCCTTGGCGCGGGCCGAGCCAGCCCTCCAGCGCTTTCACACCCAGCCATTGGGCCCAGGCCATCAAAAAAACGCTCAGGGCAGAAAACGCTGCGTGCCACAACAAATTAGGCACGGCGTTGGCCACCAACAAGGCCAGCATGATGCCGGCCTGGGCCATCATGGCGTTGCGTGCATACCGCGCCGCCGGGCTGAGCTGTTTGCCCATGATGATCGGCATGATGATGGCCAATGCCAACATGTCCACCATGTTGATCAGCATCATCGGCTGCACGGCCAGGTTCACTGGAAGGCCACCTCCGCGAAGGAGCGCAGTTTGCGGCTGTGCAGTTTGTGGATACCCTGCTCGCGCAGCAGTTCCATCGCCCGGATGCCAATGCGAAGGTGCTGGTCAACCCGCTCGCGGTAAAAGTGGTTGGCCATGCCGGGCAGTTTGATTTCGCCATGCAGGGGTTTGTCGCTCACGCACAGCAAGGTACCGTAGGGCACCCGAAAGCGGAACCCATTGGCGGCAATGGTGGCGCTTTCCATGTCGAGCGCCACGGCGCGGCTTTGGCTGAAACGCCGCTGCGGGCCGTTGTCTGGCAGCAGTTCCCAGTTGCGGTTGTCGGTGCTGGCCACTGTGCCCGTCCGCAGGATGCGTTTGAGCTCGGCCTTGTCAACCTGGCTGATTTGCGATACCGCATCTTGCAGCGCCACTTGCACTTCAGCCAATGCGGGTATTGGCACCCACAACGGCAATTCCTCATCCAGCACATGGTCTTCGCGCACATAACCGTGGGCCAGCACGTAATCACCCAGCTGCTGGGCGTTGCGCAGGCCAGCGCAGTGCCCGAGCATCACCCAGGCATGCGGGCGCAACACGGCGATATGGTCTGAAATGTTTTTGGCATTGGCCGGGCCCACACCAATATTCACCATGGTGATGCCGCTATGCCCTTTTCGCATCAGGTGGTAAGCCGGCATTTGCGGCAGCCTGGGCGGTGCCTTGCCCAGTTCATCACCTGCCTGCGCCGGCAGGCCAACACGGCGTGTCACCACATTGCCGGGTTCGATGAAAGCATCGTATTCACTGCCCGCATCCGCCATCGCCTCATGGCCCAAGCGCATAAATTCGTCGATGTAAAACTGGTAATTTGTGAACAGCACAAAGTTCTGGAAGTGCTCGGGCCCGGTACCGGTGTAATGGCGCAGGCGGTGCAACGAATAATCTACCCGGGGCGCAGTAAACAGCGACAACGGCTGGGCTTCGCCCGGTTTGGGCAAGTAGGTACCGTTGGCGATGCCGTCGTCCATCGCGGCCAAATCGGGCAAATCAAACACATCACGCATTTGTTGGCGGCGTTCATGTGTCATGGTGCCTTCAATGTGGTCACCATCGGCAAATGAAAAATGCACCGGAATCGGCTGGTTACTGGTGCCGACCTCCAGCGCCACCCCGTGGTTTTGCAGCAGCAGCCGAAACTGTTCGCGATAGTAAGTGGCAAACAGGTCGGGACGCGTCAGGGTGGTTTCAAACCGGCCCGTACCCGCCACAAAACCAAAACTGACCCGTGCGCTTTCTTGCGCGTTTTGCCGCATCAGGCTTTCGGTGTGGATGCGTACAAACGGGTAGCAGGCCCGCACACTGGCGGCCATGGCGTCGCCGGCCACAAACCGTTGCATGGCTAGGCGCAAATGCGCCAGGCTGGATTCATAGATTTCGGCCGCTTTGGCCAAGGCAGCATCCGGGTCGGTAAAGCGCTCCGGGGCGATGAAAGTGGGTAATTGAGGCATGGTGAGATTGTCACCCAGCGGTTGCTACTTTGGATGACCCCTTCTTTTTCTGTCACCGCTTCCTTTGAGTCACTGTGGAGTTGACCCCATTTCACGGACACCTTATT
>JANOWY010000021.1:0-8579 GCA_031418135.1 Rhodoferax sp.
CCCATGGCGGCTGCGTCCGTGTCCCCCTCCGCGTTTAAAGCGCAATTCGCCTTGCGGGCACGGCGAGCGCGGTTCCGCCTTGACCTACCGCATCCGCCCTGCGTGCTGCACTGCTTTTGGGGTTTGTGGCAATTGGGTTGGCTTTGCATGGATTGCAAAACGGGCCACTCGGGTAAGAGTGGACGGATGGTGCGGCCAATCGTAGGCGATGCTGCAAATGCCCCGAACAACCGGCCCGCCTATCACCTCGGCAGGTAATTTGGTCACCCGCGTCGCAAAGATGCGCCCAAAAGCGTAAGTCAGGCCGAAATCAATCACCAAGCGCGGGAGGCAGCCCCAGGCGGCTGCGGGAGGTCAAGGCGGAGACGCGCCCTGTGTCGATTGCAAGGCGCAGCGGGCTTCCCCGCGTCGGGGGACCCGTACGCAGCCGCCTGGGGTTGTCTCTTGCGCGGCTATCCAGAGCCTGCGATCTGGCGTGCATCAAGTGCCCGTCCGTCCTGATCAAGAATCGAAAACGCGGCCAACAAGGCGAAGATCAACGGCACGCTGACCTTCATCGCCAGTACAACTGCCGCCTGCGGCACCTGAAAGCTACCCCCCTAAACAAGGGGTGGCTACTTTTGAACGAGGGCCGCATACTCCTCGTCATCACTCAAAAGGAACCTGCCATGGCCCACTTGTTTCGCGTTCAAACGCTCATTGCACTGACCACATTGGTCTTGGCTGGCTGTGGTGGCGGAGGGGGCGGTACCAGCGCCGCGCCTTCATCGCTGGTGAACGGCACGGCCGCGACCGGGGCGGCCATTGCAGGGGGGAAAGTCACCCTGAAATGCCAGAACGGCACTTCCACCATTGCCACAACGGGCACTGACGGTGGCTTTTCAATTGACGTGGCGGTGATCGGCCTGCCCTGTGTGGGCCGGGTCGATTACACCGACAGCAAGGGTGCCGCCCAAAAACTGCATACTTTCATCACAGCAGCCGGCACCGCGAACATCACCCCGGTGACCGATTTGCTGGTGGCTAATTTGACAGGTGCGAGCGCCGCCGACGCATATGACAAGTTTGACGCGGTCAAAACCAAAGCTTTTACGGCCGTGCAAATCAAGACCGCCTCAGACGCTGTCAAAAATTACCTGAAGACAACGCTGGGCCTGGATACGACCAACTTGCCAACTGACTTGGTAGGCACCAAATTTGTTCCAAAAGTGGGGGGAACAGGCGGTGATGCGGCTGACCAGGTGCTGGATGCCTTGCAAGCCAAGCTGGTTGCATTGGGCAAGACGTTGGGCGACGTGGGAGGCGACCTGGCCAAAGGCGGCAGTGTGGCCACAGTTGCACCCGGCAGTGCCGTTGGCAAAGGGGCTTACAGCGCCGTATTGCCGGCTGACAACGCCAGCTTTCTGGCGCTGGTCGCCACCAAATGCACCAAAGACCCGCTGTTGTCAGACGCCGAGCATGACGTCTACAAAAACTGCCGCCACAGCAACCTGGATCCGCAGGCGACCAATCTGGTGTTCAACATGTGGAAGGGTGCGTTGCCGAACTCAGGCAGTGGCACTAAAAGTGGCCCTGGAGACGGTTTTGCCGCCACCTTGGCCAGTTTTGTCGGCATCACAGGTGTCGCCATTAGCGATAGCTGCAAAATTGGCATTGTGGAGCCCTACATTCCGTTCATGGCAACACGCCTCAAGGATGCCGTCAACACCCAAGCCGGCACAGGCTTTACCTTCAAGGGAACTCCAGACGACAACATCTATGTCACGCCTGGAGGTGTCGTTTTGCAATACAACATGACCGACGGCGCAGGCAACAAACTGAGTGTGTCGATTGAAACGTCGACCGGTCTTTCCAGCGGCTCGGTCGGAAACTATACCGGCGGGCACTACTTCTACTGCCAATAAGCCTGCACAAGGTAGCCCACAACCCTGCTGTTGCGCCCCTGGGCGTAACAGCAGGGTTTTTTATTTGGTGTACGCTTTCGCCCATTGAAAAAGCCCTTTGACCTATCGACTTTTGCCATGACACATCCTGCGTCACCTGAATCTGCCACTGGGCGTGACCATGCCCACGCCCATCCCCATAAACACCCGCAGGCAGCCGTTGCTGCCTGGAAACACGACGGCATCCGCGTCATTCCTGGCAACCAGCTGGACGCAAACACCGCACAGACACCGGGCATGGACCGCAAGGCGGCCATCAACTTTGCCCGCACTGGCGCGCAAAAGCTATGGGCGGGCACAGTCACCATTCACGCCAATGCCAAAACCGGGGCGCACCACCATGGGCATCTGGAGAGCGTGATTTATGTGGTGCGGGGCCGCGCCCGCATGCGCTGGGGCGAGGCACTCGAGTTCACTGCCGAGGCCGGGCCAGGTGATTTTATTTACGTGCCGCCGTATGTGCCGCATCAGGAAATCAACGCCAGCCCAACTGAGCTGTTGGAGTGTGTGTTGTGCCGCAGCGATGGCGAAGCGGTCGCCGTCAATCTGGCGATTGAGCCGGTTGAAAAGCCTGAATCCGTGTTGTGGGTAGACCCGACGCATCCGCAAGGGGGTGTTTGAGCACTGGGGGTGGTCATAACCTCAGCCATCGGAGCCCCGAATCAATAAACTCCCTGTTTTGTCGCGCAAGCATGCGCTGGCGCTGGCACTGATCGGTGTGCTGGCACTGGCCGGGGCCTGGTTTGTCATGCTGTGGGATGCCAACAACCGGCTGGCGGACCAACGCGGCGGCTTGGTGAATGCGCTGGATTTCGCGGCAGATGCCTTGCAAGATGAAGCCACCGCAGCAGCGGCTTTGGGTGCCATGCAGCTCATGGGCCTGAACGAGTGGCCGCTGAAGTCGGTGGCCCAGCGGCATGTGCCGCCCGATGCCTCGCACCCCATGGAAAAACTGGCCGTGGTTCGGGCCCTGTTCAATGCGGACGGCGCTTACGTGGTGGCGGCAGATGGCATCATCGTGGCGCATTCCACCAAAGAGATCAGTTCCACCGGCAACAACGTGGCCTTTCGGCCTTACTTTCGCAATGCCATGGCGGGCAACCCCAATGTCTATGCAGCGGTCGGGACGATTTCAGGCGAGCGCGGCCTGTATTACGCGGCACCGTTGCGGGTCGACAGCCGTCAAGAGAGCGAGGTGATTGGCGTCGTGATGCTGAAAATGCCCAGCAGCCGGATCGACCAGTTGCTGAAGTTTGCCGGGGGCAATGCTCTCTTGCTGTCACCGCAGGGCGTGGCTTTTTCCGCAACCCGCCCAGATTGGCTCCTGCAGATGTTGCCACTCGCCACGCCGCAACGTGTTGAAGACATCCGAAAATTGAAGCAATTTGGCCGGCGGTTTGAGAACCAGACCCCGCAGGTACTGCCGTTTGATCTGGCGCAGGACCTGGTAACTGTAGAGGGCAAAACCCATTTGGTGTTGCGCAAAATGGTGGAGTGGAGCGACCCGGCCGGGCCCTGGCAGGTGGTGGCCCTGCATGATGTGGAAACGCTGGTTTCGGCGGGAGACCGTTGGTTCACCGGCTTGGTTGCTTTTGCGGCCTTGGCCGGTGTGGGTATCTTGATGTTGCAGGTGATATTAGACCGCAAACGCATCCGTGCAGCGCGGGAGCGCTACAACATGCTGGGCGCAGCGCTGGAGCTCAGCCCGCTGTCGGTGGTCATCACCAATGCAGCCGGCCGGATTGAATGGAACAACCGGCAGTTTGAAAAAGACACGGGTTATACATCCGAAGAATTGCTGAACCGGCATGCCTCCAAAGTTCTGGCATCGGCCGACCGCGAACAGGAATTTTTGAAACTTGCGCAACAGGTGTTGGCCGGCCAATCCTGGAGCGGTGAGTTGTTCAACCAACGCAAGGATGGCACACAGTTTCCCGGTCACACTGTGGTGTCGCCGATTTTCGGCACCCACGGTGAAGTCACGGGCTTCGTTGGTTTGCAAGAGGACACGACCGAGCGCACCGCTTTGCAAGCCGAGCTGGTGCAGGCCAAGGAACGGGCCGACACCGCCAGCCGTACCAAAGGGGCCTTTCTGGCCAACATGAGCCACGAAATCCGCACCCCGATGAACGCCATCATCGGTCTGGCTTACCTGGTTCAGAAAGGCGATTTGGGCGAGCGCGAGCGGGATCAGGTGCAGAAGATCGAAAAATCAGGCCAACACCTGCTGGGCCTGATTGACGACATTCTGGACATCTCCAAAGTCGAGGCCGGCAAACTGAAAGTCGAGCGCATCCCTTTCGAGCTCAAACACGTGCTGGACCGCGTCACCGACGTCATCGCCAGCCGTGCTGCTGCCAAGGGCCTGGCGCTTGTGCAGGAGGTCGCGCCCGACGTACCCAGGCGGCTGGTGGGCGACCCGTTGCGGCTGGGCCAAATTTTGATCAACTATGCCAACAATGCGGTCAAGTTCACCGCCACCGGTGAAGTGCGTATATCGGTCAAGTTGGGCGAGCGCTTCCAGCATGACGCATTGATCGAATTTGATGTCACCGACACCGGTGTGGGGGTCAGCGTGGAACAGGCCGCCCGCCTGTTTCAGAGTTTCGAGCAGGCCGACACTTCGACCGCCCGGCAGTTTGGTGGCACCGGTCTGGGTTTGGCCATCAGCAAGGGTCTGGCCACACTGATGGACGGCGATGTGGGCGTGGCCAGCACGCCCGGCAAGGGTTCCACCTTTTGGTTCACGGCGCGTATGGGCCTGGTGGCCGACGATGTTGATACCTTGGGTGGTGCGATGGCGACGGTGTCGGTGGCTCATCTGCGCGGTGCGCGGCTGCTGCTGGTGGAAGACAACGAACTCAACCGTGAAGTCGTTTGTGGTTTGCTGGCCACCCAAGGGCTGGATGCGCAGTTGGCCCATGACGGGCAAATGGCGGTAGACATGATCCTCGCCGCCAACGACGCCGGCCAGCCCTACGACCTGGTGCTGATGGATGTCCAGATGCCAGTGATGGACGGCCTGACGGCCCTGGACCACCTGCGCCAAGACCCGCGCAATGTCACCTTGCCGGTGGTCGCCCTGACGGCCAATGTGATGGCCGAAGAGCGTGAGCGCTGCCTTAACGCCGGCATGAACGGTTTTATCGGCAAACCGGTCGACCCTGAAGTGTTGTGGCGCACCCTGAATCAGCTGATTCCATCGCGGGCGCACCTGGCCCAGACCACGCCTGAGCCAACATCCCAGGGGCAGGTGCCAAACGCAGCGGCGCAATCTGTCGGGCAGGCGCAAGCTGCCCCGATACCTGTTGCCGACACCACCTGGCTGGACGAACTGGAGGCCACCGGCCTGATCCACACCGCGCTGGGCCTGCGCCGCGTGGCGGGGCAACCGGCGTTTTACCGGTCGATGCTGACGATGTTCGCCGACCGTCATGCCGACGACTTGCAGCAGCTGGGTGCCGCGCTGAATGCCAATGACTGGAACACCGCCGAACGCATTGCCCATACGCTCAAAAGCGTGGCGGGGAGTATTGGCGCCACGCGGCTGGAATCCGTGGCAGCAGCGCTGGAATCCATCATCCATCAGCGCGAAAGCCGCAGCATGATTGATGCCTACCTCACGCAGCCGACCGAACTGCTCGCTGCCCTGGTGGCGGTGCTGAAAGAAATCACGCCCGTGCCAGAACAGGCTGCGCCAGCGGCTTCTGCGACACCTGCTGAGGTCACGCGGGTTTGCCAACAACTGATCCGCCTGCTGGGTGAAATGGATTTTGAAGCCGAGGCTTATTTCAAGCGCCACGGCCCGCTGCTGAGCGCCGCATTGGGCGAGGCACATGGTGCCGTTCAGGCCGCCATGTCCCAATTTGACTTTGAACAAGGGCTGCAATTGCTGTTGACGGCCTGTAAAGACCGGCACATTCCGGTGTGAAGTCTGTGGCATAGTTCGGATCTCTATCCGGGGCTCACGCATGGCGACATCCAACTACTCTGAAAAGCCAACCATATTGGTGGTTGAAGATACGCCTGATGATGTGGCACTGATTGCCGGTTTGTTGCGCACCAGTTACCGGGTCATCATCGCCAAACAAGGCAAAAGTGGCTTGGCCCTGGCCACGGCGGACAGTGCGCCAGACCTCATCTTGCTGGACATCATGATGCCCGACATGGACGGCTACGAGGTATGTCGCGCCTTGAAGGCGTCGCCTGCTACACGCGATATTCCGGTGATATTTTTGACCGGTAAAAATAGCATTGAAGATGAGCAACTCGGCTTTTCGCTCGGGGCTGTGGACTACATCACCAAACCCGTCAGCCCGCCCTTGTTGTTGGCGCGGGTGGCAACCCACATCGCATTGAAACGCGCCAGCGATTTTCTGCGTGACAAAAACACCTGGCTGGAGACCGAAATTGCTCGCCGCGACAGCCAGATGGCGGCCATACAGGATGTCACGATTCTGACGATGGCATCAATGGCCGAAACCCGCGACACCGAAACCGGCAACCACATTCGGCGCACGCAGAACTATGTCAAGGCGCTGGCTTTGCAACTCAAGCCGCATCCCCGGTTTTCACTCTTTCTGAGCGACGAAAACATCGACACGCTGTACAAATCAGCCCCCTTGCATGACATCGGCAAAGTCGGCATACCTGACCGCATTTTGCTCAAACCGGGCACGTTGACGGCAGATGAGTTTGAGATCATGAAAACCCATACCACCTTGGGTTGGAACGCCATCAACAATGCCGAGCGCTCCCTGGGCATTCAGGCCGATTTTTTGAGCGTGGCCAAAGACATTGCCTTGTTTCACCAGGAAAAATGGGACGGTAGCGGTTACCCGCAAGGCCGCACAGGGGACGCGATTCCGGTTGCCGCGCGGCTGATGGCGGTGGCCGATGTCTATGACGCGCTTATTTCACGCCGTGTTTACAAAGAGCCCATGCCGCATGCTGCGGCTGTTCACATCATTCAGCAGGGCAAAGGCGTGCATTTTGATCCGGACATGGTGGATGCTTTTCTGGCCATTCAAGGCGAATTCCAGGCAATTGCGCAGCGCTACGCAGATTCAGATACTGACCTGGCTAAAAAGGCAGACTACCTGCGCGAGGCGATGGGTTAGCCCACTTTCAAACCTGCCTGAGCGGCACTGGTGCTACCCGACCTCACCTGATGGGCCACGGCTCAGCAAAGCCCTCGTCATTTCGGCAAATCCGGCCCCGCGTTCGCCTGCTGTCACATAACGTGGTGGAGCGCTGATTTGCGGCAAAAACCGCGCAATATTGGCCACACCCACGCTGTGCCGGAAGGCCGCAAACATCAGCTCATCGTTGGTGGAATCGCCCACGTAAACCCAACGGTCACGCTCAGCGTCCAAATCACGGTTGAACAATTGGCGCACGATCCAGCGCGCACCTTCGAGCTTGTTGTGCACCCCAAACCAGCCGTTGATGTGAATGCTGCTCACCGTGGCCACCATGCCTTCGGACTGCATCAAGGCCACCACCTGGGCAATTTTGTCGGCACCCAAGTCGATGAATTCACTGTGGTCAATGGCGATATCGGTTTCGCGGCCGGGTGAATCTTGCGAAAGGTGTGCGCCAGGCACCTCGGCCATGATGCGTTGCGCCACGCCCTGCATACGCGCGTAGTTAGCGGCCCGCGTTGTTGCATCTTGCTGATATATTTTTGATAGCTTATTGTGCTTTTGCTGCTTCAACAAAAGGCTGTTTTTCCTTTGAATAATTGCGACGGCACCGTTTTCAGCCACGATGGCATCAACCGGCCAGGGGTGCAGCCCGCTGGCGGCATCGCCCACGGCAAACGGTTCGCTCCAACCCACTGGGCGACCGGTAATCGGTATGACGTGCAAACCAGCGTCTTTGAGGGCACCCATTGCTGCCAGGGCATCAGCCGTGATGGCGCCTTCGGTTGTCAGTGTGTCGTCAATGTCGGTAAACACGCCGATGATGTTGCGGCGCTCGGTAAGCGGCCAGTCAGTCAGAGGCAGCATCTCAACTGGCAGACTGCAAAGCCAGCCCCGCATGCTCCCGTAGCGGGTGGAAGTGGATTTTGGGGAAGCGCTCCTGCGCCAGCCGCACGTCATACGGCGAGGTGCACAAAAACGCCAGCGTGTTGGCCGCATCCCGCGCCATGCGCATTGGGTAGGCATCACAAAAGGTCTTGAACTCGGCGGGAGTGTCGGCCGTGATCCAGCGCGCCCCCGTGTACTGGCAGCCCTCCAGCCGGATATCGGCATCGTATTCACCCTTGAGCCGGTGTTGTACCACCTCAAATTGCAATTGCCCCACCGCGCCCAGCAGCATGTTGCCGCCGATCTCGGGGCGAAACACCTGAATGGCACCTTCTTCACCCAACTGGGCCAGCCCTTGCTGCAGCTGCTTGGTGCGCAAGGGGTTGCGCAGTACCACGGTCATGAACATCTCGGGCGCAAAAAACGGCAGGCCGGTGAACTGCAAATTGACCGTGCCATCCGTAATCGTGTCGCCCAATTGCACGCCGCCATGGGTGGTAAAACCGACGATATCGCCCGCGTAGGCTTCACTGACCGCTTCGCGCCGCTGGCTCATGAAGGTCACCACACTGGTAGGGCGCAATTCTTTAGCGGTGCGCATCAC
>JANOWY010000022.1:0-4584 GCA_031418135.1 Rhodoferax sp.
GGCATACGCTGCGTCGTCCAGATGCGGCAGGGTGTTGTAGGTTACCAGCGTGTGGCGTTTGGGGCTGATGCTGAACTCGGTGATCGACGTGTTGCGGATGCGCAGGTTCAATTCAATCGTCATCTCGGGGGTGGTGCCCAGAATATGGCCCACCGCGGTGGAGATGGGGCCGCCGCTGGAGACGATGAGCACATTGCCCGTGTGGTGTTGCCGCGCGTGATCGAGTGCGCTGGTCACACCCTTCTGAAAATCCGGGTACGAGGGCATGCCGACCGGGCTGGTCACGCCGTTCATCCACTGCGTGAGGGCGTCGCGCAGAATGCGAAAGTGATTGCGGTAACGTTCCGGTGAATCGGGCTTTTCGAGCGGCTCGGGGTGGATCGCTGAAATCACGGCGTGGCTGTCGTATTCATTCAAGCCCGGCCACAGCAGGCCCTCATAGGCCGATTTCATGCCCTCCTGAATGCCCGCCAGCGTCTGCGCGTGGCGCTTGAGCGTGCCTACCAGCACCGCGTCAAACGTCAGGCCCTTCGCCGCCAGGTATTCCCCCAGGCGCACACTTTGCTGATGGCCCAGCGGGCTCAGGTTGTCGTAATCATCAGCGCCAAAAGAGGCCTGCCCGTGTCGTACCAAATAGAGTGTTCCCATGGGGCAGATTGTCTGTGATGGCCCGCCAGGCGAACGTCACACAAGCGACGAATGCTATAATTTATATAGCTAGTTGTGTATGTGTTGCTTCAACAAATCGTCGAATTGTTTTAGGTCTTCTTGCTGCCACTGTTTTCGGGTGGTTTCATCGACCCATGCCGCTTGCAGGCCATTCAACATGCAGCCGCGCAGGTCGGCGGCAGAAAACCCAAAGTCGCGGTGCATCATCTGCCAGGCCCCGGTGGGGGTCACGTGGTGCAGGGTGGGGTCATCCGTGTTGGGGTGCAGGGCCAGGCCCAGTTCGTGCATTTTGCGGATCGGGTGGTCCAGCGCCCAGCGGTCTTTGGGCAGGGTGCGCAGGTAGTAGGAGTTGGTGGGCACCACGGTGAACACCAGGCCGCGTTCTTGGCACTGTGCCGCGAATTCCGGCGCGTCGATGACGGTGTAGCCGTGGTCGATGCGGTCCACCTGTAGCAATTCCACAGCGGTTTTGACGTTGTGCCAGGGCATGCCGAATTCGCCGGCATGGGCGGTGGTTTTGAAACTGGCCTTGCGGGCATCGGCATAAGCCTGCGCAAACAACTCTGGCGGGCGGTCTACCTCGCGGTAGTCGATGCCCAAACCAATCACTTCATCGGCGCGGTAAACGCTCATCCAGCGCACCATCTCCACGGCGGCCTGGGGCGTGGCTTCGCGGTCGATGGACGGGATCAGGCGGCCGATGATGTGCGCGTCGTCCTGCGCATCATGAATGGCGCGGATGATGGCGTCTTGTGCAGCCAGATAAGTGAGGCCCGAGACGTGTACGGTGCCGGTCGGGTTCCAGAAGAATTCGGCGTAACGCACCTTGTGGGCCGCCGCGTCCTGCAGGTATTCGTAGGTGATGCAGTGCAGATCATCCGGGCTGCGGATCAGCCAGGCATCGAGCGCGCGCAGCACCCGCAGCACACCCACGGGTTTGTCGCCCCGGGTGTAAAAGGCGGTGATTTCGGCGTCTGTCAAAGGTGCTTTGGCCCGCGCCACCAGCTTGCGAAAAGTGGCTTCACGCACGGTGCCATACAGGTGGCAATGCAGCTCTACCTTGGGGATGGCTTGGAAGAAAGATTCAGGCAGGGTTTGCATGTTCAATGCGCTATGGGGCTCGTTTACACGGCGCGGCCCAACGCCTCCAGCACCACGCGGCGTAGCAGGCCTTCATTCGCCACGCTGGCCACTTGCGCGTTGGCAACGGCTTTGCGCGGCACGCGGAACTCCACCACCGTCATGCCACGGGTGTGGCGGCCTTCGCATTCAGCCACCACGTGTGCTTCGCGCCAGGCCATGCCTTCAGGGCAGACCAGCGCAGCGGCGGCGGTGGGGTCGTAAAGCGACATCGGCAAGTTGCCATCAGGGCTGGCGATACGCACGTAACCAAGCAACAAGTCGGCCAACACCTCGGCTTTGTCCGTGCCCACGGCTCTCAACGCATGGGCATCGTGCGCATGCACCCGCACTTGCCGACAGGTATCCAGCCCAACCATGTGCAAGGGCAGTTGGGCATCCAACACCACCTGAATCGCCTCAGGGTCGACAGCGGCATTGAACTCGGCGGCGGCGGTGTGGTTGCCCGCACCCGCGCTGCCGCCCATCCATAACAATTTGCCGACGCGTTTGGCCAGTTCGGGGTGCCGCTGCACCAGCAGGGCGATGTTGGTCAACGGGCCCAGGGCCAACACAGTGACGGGCGCGGCAGCGGATTGAAGATGCCTTGCCAGTGCGGTGACAGCATCGTCTGCCGCCAGTTGTGGCGCAGCGCCGTGGGCCTGCAGCGCGGGCAAACTGTGCCCGGCGGATTTCATCGCGTCCGTGCCCAGTATGTTTTGTGCCGTGACCAGTTCGCCGTGCAAGGGTTGGTCTGCACCGAGATGCATTGGGAAGCGCCAGTCAAAAAACGCCGCGCTGCGCAAGGCGTTGTCTACCACCACCGGCATCGGCGCGTTGCCAGCCACCAGGGAGAGGCCGTCCACCACCCAGCCGGGGGTGTGCAGCACCGTCAACACGGCGGCCAGGTCGTCAAAGCCCATATCGGTGTCAATCCAGACGTGGTTCATGGCGGGCGTGATTGAGGTGTTCAGTCGGTTTGAAGCTGCACCGCGTCAGCCAGCGGCAAACCGAAACGCAGGGTGGACTGGACGGCGAAGCGCGGCGCATGGGTGGGGGTTTGCGCCTTCACCACACCTGCCGCGCATTCGATCAGGTATTCCACCGCTTCACCCAAGTAAGAGGCGCCCAGCACGCGGCCTTCATACGGGCAATTGTCCGCCGGGCCAGAACTATCGGCCAGCAGCACCTGGCGCGGCCGCCAGGCCAAGGCGTGGCATGCCGGAGATGCACCGGCGTTGGCAGGAAACGGCAAGACGCCCTGGCCCGCACCTTCGCCCTGCAGCCCCTGATTTGTGACCCGAAACAGGTTTTCAAACCCGACAAACTGCGCCACAAAGGCCGATGTGGGCCGTTCGTAAATGTCGGCGGGCGGGCCTTGCTGGGCGATTTTGCCGGCCCGCATCACCACCACGCGGTGGGCCAGCGCCAGCGCCTCCACCTGGTCGTGGGTGACGTACAGCATCGTCACGCCCAGCTCGCTTTGCAGGCGCTGCAGTTCGCTGCGCATTTCCAGCCGCAGGCGGGCGTCCAGGTTGGAAAGCGGTTCGTCCAGCAACAGCAGGCGCGGCCGCACCACCACCGAGCGGGCCAGCGCCACGCGCTGCTGCTGCCCGCCCGAGAGTTCACGCGGCAGGCGGCGCTCAAACCCCTTCAGGCCGACCATCTCCACGGCTTCCCCGACCCGGCGTTGCAACTCGCTGCCGCCCACGCGGCGCAGCCGCAGCCCAAAGGCGACGTTTTCAAACACCGACAGATGCGGGAACAGTGCGTAGGACTGGAACACCAGGCCCACTTCACGCTGATTGGGGCTCTTGCGGGTGATGTCTTCGCCATCCAGCAGAATGCGCCCGGATTGGGGTGCCAACAGCCCGGCAATCGCCCGCATGGTGGTGGTTTTGCCGCAGCCTGACGGCCCCAGCAGCGCCAGCAGTTCGCCCTTGGCGACAGGCAGGTTGAGCGACTGCACGGCCACCTGGCCGCCATAGGCGAGCGTGAGATTTTCCAGCGACAGGTAAGCGGCGGATGTGCCGCCAGGCGTTTCAGAAGAAGAGATGTCAGACATAACGCGAAAGCCCCAACAAACGTTCGGCAACCAAAACGATCAGCATCGACATCAACGCCATCAGGGCCGAGAGCGCGGCGATGGACGGGTCGTAGACAAATTCCATCGAGGCCAGCATGTCGATGGGCAAGGTGGTAATGCCGGGCCCGGTGAGAAACAGCGACACCGGCACCTGGTTGAACGAGGTGACAAAGCCCAAGATGAAGGCCGCCAGAATGCCATGCACGATATTGGGCAGCACCACGCGGAAAAACGTGCGCAGCCGGGTAGCACCCAACATCACGGCGGCCTCTTCCACATCGGGCCGCAGGTTCTCCAAACTGGCGGTCACCACCCGCACCGCATAGGGCACTACCAACACGGTGTGCGCCAGCACCAGCGCCAGGCTGACCGACATGTCCAGCGGGATCACCGCGTGGCGCAGCAACGCCAGCCCCACAATGATGCCCGGCACGATGACCGGGGTGAACACAATGGTGCGGATGATTTCGCGCCCCGGCACCTGGTAACGCGAGAGCCCATACGCCGCCGGGATGCCCAGCAGCAGGGCCAGAAAGGTGGAGCCGACCGCCAGCTGCATCGACAACACGAAACTGGCGCGGAAGTTGTCCATGGCAAACACCGCGTAAAACCAGCGCAGTGAGAGCCCTTGCGGCGGGAAGGCCAGGGTTTCACCCGCCGACAACCCGGCCACGGCGATCAGCACAAACGGCCCGAGCAGGAACAGGAAG
>JANOWY010000023.1:0-10709 GCA_031418135.1 Rhodoferax sp.
TGGCACCCGTTTCAGTTGAACCCCGATTTGCCGCAAGAGGGCGTTTCGCGCAAACAATACCTGGAAGACAAGTTTGGCGGGCCGCAACGTGCCGCTGAAATCTATGCCCGTGTCGGTGCGGCAGGCAAAGCCGTGGGGCTGGATCTGAATTTTGACGGCATCCAGCGCCAGGCCAACACCCTGATGGCACATGCCTTGATTGCCTACGCACAAAACAGCCCGCTGAACCATGTGCCGGGTGCGCCAGACAATCGCCTGGGCAATGAAGTCAAAGAGCGCCTGCTGAACGCCTATTTTGTGGAGGGCCGCTTCATCGGCAGCCTGGATGTGCTGGTGGAGGTGGCGGTTGCTGCCGGGCTCGACGGCGCTGCCGTTCGCGCCCATTTAAGCGACCCGGCCACGCGTGAAGCAGTTTCACAAGCCGACGCCCAGGCCCGCCAGATGGGTGTGAGCGGGGTGCCATTTTTCATCTTCAACCAGAAAGTGGCGGTTTCTGGCGCACAAGACCCGCAGACACTGGTGCAGGCCATGCATCAAGCATTGGCCGCCGCCTGAAGTCATCGCTGCCCGTCAATTCAGGCTTTTTTACGATCGAGCAGGAACCAGGTGGGCATCAGGCCTTTGCCCTTGATCTCAATCTCTCCCCGGCTTTCAAACGTGTAGGCGCTGCCCAAGGCGCGCGCCATGGGCAGGCTGACCTGTACGCGGCCCGGCAAACCGGTGGATTCCATCCGGCTGGCGGTGTTGACAGCATCGCCCCACACGTCATATAAAAACCGCTTGAGGCCAATCACGCCCGCCACCGCCGGACCGATGTGCATGCCCAAACGCAATTCAAAGTTGACATTGTGGGCAACGTTGTATTGCGCCAGTGCAGCCAGCAGGGCTTGGGCCAGGTCGGCCATGGCCACCGGGTTGTCTTTGCCGACCACCATGTAGGCATCACCAATCGTCTTGATTTTTTCGGCATCGTAGTGGTCGACCAGCTGATCGAAGCTGGAGAATATCTGGTTCAGCACTTCCACCAGTTTGTCGGGCGACACGCCCGAGGAATACTGGGTAAAACCCACAATGTCGGCAAACAAAACCGTCAGGTGGTCGTAGCGTTCGGCCTTGACGGTATGGCTTTCCTTCAGTTCATTGGCAATCGACACGGGCAGCGCGTTGTACAGCACTGCGTCAGCCCGCTCGCGCTCGGATTCCACCCGGCATTTTTCCTGGAACAAGCCGCGCGTGTTGCGCATCATGTAACCATCCAGCACAAAAGCAACGGCCACCACCGCCACAAGGTTAACCACCACGCCGCTGCTGAAAAACACGTTGCGCGGGTCCAGCCAGGCAACAACACCCGCCAGCAAAACGGCACTGGTCACCAGCACCACGCGGCGCAACCGCCCAGGGAACGAAAACACGGCCGACAGGCCGATCAGAATCATCGCGATGATCGACATGTCCTGATTCAAAAACCACGAAATCACGCCAAACGCGACAAAACCCAAGGCGGTAAAAATAAAAAACAACTGCAAGATGGACTTGCGCGCGGCATGCGTTTGGCAACGCCGGGTGGCCAGCAGCATCGCGCCAACATACACCACCATGGCCAGGTGCCATACGGCCAGGTAGATGTAGGTGGGGTTGTCTTGCCATTGACCGGTGAGGTACATCAATGGGTCCACCAGCGCCAGGATCAACAATAAAATGATCAGCGTCATGCGGCAAAAAGGCAGCAACAAATCAAACGAGCGCTTGATCACCCACACGTCAAAGGTGTCGCCATTGCCATCAACCGTGCGTTCTTCCTGCTCGTCAAAGATGCTCAGGAAATCAGATTCTTGGTTCATGCATTCACTGCGTGAGAGGCCCCCAACCCGGTGGATGGGTGCCTGCCAACACGATAGCACGACCCCATTCAGTGCCTCTGCACGGGTTAAAGTCCAGGCATGATTGAACGCAAGGCTTCGCTCGACGGGCTCGCAGTCGGCATGTTGCTGGCCTGTTGCCTGTTTTGGGGCTTTCAGCAGGTGCTGGTGAAAGCCACGATTCCGGAGGTGGCACCGATTTTTCAGGCCGCTGTGCGGTTCGCCGGTGCGGTAGTGGTGCTGATGTTGTGGGCCCGCTGGCGTGGTGTGGCCTTGTTCCGCGCGGACGGTTCGCTGCTGGCGGGGCTGCTGGCCGGTGGTTTGTTTGCGATTGAGTTTGCTTTTCTCTACACCGGGCTGCGGTTCACCAGCGCGTCTCGGTTGACCTTGCTACTCTATACAGCGCCGTTTTGGGTGGCGATTTTGGTGCCGCTGTTTGTCAAATCGGAACAGCTGGGTGCCTTTCAGTGGGCCGGATTGGCGCTGGCCTTTGGTGGCGTTTTATTGGCTTTTTTGGACAACTTCAGCGACGCATCCCAAGCCAAGGCGGCCAGTTCCGGGCTCCACCAGCAGGGCCTGGGCGACTTGCTGGCGCTGGGTGGCGGCCTGTGCTGGGGCCTGACCACAGTGATTATTCGCAGTTCCAGTCTGGCGCGGGTTTCGGCTGAAAAATTGCTTTTTTACCAAATTGGTGTCAGCGCGCTGACCTTGCCCTTTTTGTCGCTGGCACTGGGTGAAACCTGGCGCTCGAACTTCAGCGCGTTTGCCATCACCTCGTTGCTTTTACAAACGGTGGCCGGTGCGTTTGCCAGTTTTCTGGCCTGGATGTGGCTGTTGGGGCACTACCCCGCCACACGGATTTCAGTGTTCGTTTTTCTAACACCCGTCTTTGCCTTGATCATCGGTGCGGGATGGTTGGGCGAGCCGATTACCCCGAACCTGGTTGCGGCATTGGTGTTGGTGACCTTGGGCATTGTGGCCGTGGGGCGAAAATCCTGATCGACCATGACCCCACAGCGCAACTCAACGACCGTGGCCCGCGCCTGCGCGCTGCTCGCCTTTTGCTTTGGCAGTCTTTTTTGCCTGTCAGTGGGCGCACAAACACCGGATGCCAGCCTGCAACCCCTGACCACCGTTGCCGGCATTGATCTGCCACGCTACCAGGGCACCTGGTACCAGCTGGCGCTGTACCCGAATCGCTTTCAGGCCCAATGCGTGGCCAACACGCGGGCAACCTACGCCTTGCAAGAGGACGGCACGGTGCGTGTCACCAACCAGTGCCGAAAAGCAGACGGGCAGGAGTCCGAAGCCATCGGCCAGGCCCGGCCCGCCGCATCAGCCACCGTGAAGCAAGGCGAATTGGTGCCGCCGCAACTGAAGGTGCGGTTTGCGCCGCAATGGCTGTCGTGGTTGCCCATGGTGTGGGGCGACTACTGGGTGATTCAGTTGGCCGCCGATTACCGCTACGTGGTTGTCGGTGAGCCCAAGCGTGAGTTTTTATGGGTTTTGGCACGCAGCACCTCATTGACCGATGCAGACTGGACGGCCATCAACACGCGGTTAAAAGAGCAGGGGTATGACCCAGCCCGGCTGGTGCGTGAAAAACATGCTCCATAAAATCAAGGCTGCGCGAGGCAGTGGGCGCCAACATGCAGACGCCCGTCTACGAAGCCAGTGACCGCTGAACGGGCCCGGCTCTACACCACCCCCGCTTGCCGAAGCGCTGCAATTTTGGCGGCGTCCAAACCAAGCTCGGTCAGAACTTCTTGCGTGTGTTCGCCCATGGCTGGTGGCGCGCGGCGCAGCACGGGCGGGTTGCCTTTGAGGCGCAAGGGGCTGGCAACGGTAGAAATGTTGGGGGGCGTTGCCGGGCCGGGGCGATCTGCCGCCACGGCTTGTTTGACCCAGATATTGCGGTGCTGCACCTGCGCGTCGGCAAACGATTCGTCGATGGCGTTGATGGGGCCACACGGCACGGCTTTGTCTTCCAGCAGTTTGATCCAGAAGGCGGTGGTTTGGGTGGCGGTGACTGCCATGATCAAGGGAATCAGCACACTGCGGTTGCGGTTGCGCGGGGCGACACCCTTGAAGCGCTCATCCTGCGCCCACTCGGGTTTGCCGGCGGCTTCACAAAACCGGGCGAACTGGCCGTCATTGCCGATGGCCAGCAACATTTGGCCGTCAGATGTGGGTACGTTTTGGTAGGGCGCCAGGCTGGGGTGGGTGTTGCCCTGGCGGGTGGGCACGGCGCCGGTGTTGATGTAACCGATGGCCTGGTTGGCCAACATGGCCATGCCGCAATCGAGCAGCGACATGTCGATGTGCTGGCCCTGGCCGGTTTTGTGGCGGACTTCAATCGCTGCCAATATCGCACTACAGGCAAATACGCCGGTGAACAGGTCGGTAATGGCGACGCCCACGCGCATCGGGCCCGCGCCCGGCACACCTTCCTGGTGGCCGGTGATGCTCATCATGCCGCTCATGGCCTGAATCATCAGGTCATAACCGGCGCGCGGTGCGTAGGGGCCGTCTTGTCCAAAACCAGTGACGCTGCAATAAATCAGGCGCGGGTTGATGGCTTTGAGGCTTTCGTAATCGAGCCCGTAGTGCTTGAGCCCACCCACCTTGAAGTTCTCGACCAGGATGTCACTATGCGCGGCCAGTTGTTTGATGAGGGCCTGGCCCTCAGCCTGGGCCAAATCGACCGTGATGGCGCGTTTGTTGCGATTGGTGGTGTGGAAATAGGTGGCGTGGGGTGTGGGGTTGCCTTGCGCATCGGGCATAAAGGGCGGGCCCCACTTGCGGGTGTCGTCGCCATCGTTGGGGCGTTCGACCTTGATGACATCGGCCCCCAGGTCTGCCAGCATCTGGGCGCAATAAGGGCCTGCGAGTACGCGGGAAAGGTCTAACACTTTGAGGTGATCCAGGGCGCCAGGGGTGATTGCCATATTTGTCTGTATTAGTATTTGTATTGAATTAATTTACAATAAATAATCGTATTTACTATATTTGTAGTAGCTTACTATGCAATAATTTTTTGAACAAAGATCCGGTTTTTTTATATAGAGTAAAGCAACCAAATAAATCAGGAAAAATGGACAGCTTGGTGCATTCAACGGGACCCATTTCGAATCCAATCACGTCAATTCGAATCAATTCCTATCAATTCGCAAAAGCGGCAATCCCCGTCTGCGCACGGCCCAATATCAGCGCGTGGATGTCGTGGGTTCCTTCGTAGGTGTTCACCACTTCCAGGTTGACCAAATGCCGCGCCACGCCAAATTCGTCGCTGATGCCGTTGCCGCCCATCATGTCGCGCGCCAATCGGGCAATGTCCAGCGCCTTGCCGCAGGAGTTGCGCTTCAAAATCGAGGTGATTTCAACCGAGGCGATGCCTTCGTCTTTCATGCGGCCCAGTCGCAGGCAGCCTTGCAGGCCCAGCGTGATTTCGGTCTGCATGTCGGCCAGTTTTTTCTGGATCAGCTGGTTGGCGGCCAGCGGGCGGCCGAACTGTTTGCGGTCCAGCGTGTACTGGCGGGAGCGAAACCAGCAGTCTTCCGCCGCGCCCAAAGCCCCCCAGGCAATGCCGTAACGGGCGCTGTTGAGGCAGGTGAACGGGCCTTTCAAGCCCTGAACCTCTGGGAAGGCGTTTTCGCCCGGGCAAAACACGCCGTCCATCACGATTTCACCGGTGATGCTGGCGCGCAGGCCCACTTTGCTGTGGATGGCCGGGGCGCTGAGGCCTTTCATGGCTTTCTCCAGAATAAAGCCGCGAATCGGGCCAACCTGGCCGCTGGTCGAAACCTCTTTGGCCCAGACCACAAACACGTCGGCAATCGGTGAATTGGAAATCCACATCTTGCTGCCGGTGAGCTTGTAGCCGCCATCGACCTTGTGGGCGCGTGTGGTCATGGAATTCGGGTCGGAGCCATGGTCGGGCTCGGTCAGGCCAAAGCAGCCTATCCACTCACCGGTGGCTAATTTGGGCAGGTATTTTTGGCGCTGCGCCTCGCTGCCGAATTCAAAAATCGGCACCATCACCAACGAGCTTTGCACGCTCATCATCGAGCGGTAGCCGCTGTCGACGCGCTCCACCTCGCGGGCGATCAGGCCATAGGCCACGTAGTTGAGCGCCGGGCCACCGTAGGCTTCTGGAATAGTGGGCCCGAGCAAGCCCAGCTCGCCCATTTCGCGAAAGATGGCCGGGTCGGTCGTGCCCTCGCGAAAGGCCATGGTCACCCGTGGCAGCAGTTTGTCTTGGCAGTAAGCAGCGGTGGCATCGCGGACGGCGCGTTCGTCGTCGGTCAGTTGGGTGTCGAGCAAGAACGGGTCTTGCCAGTTGAAGGGGGTGCTTTTGGCAGGGGCGTGGGCCATAGGGGTCTCCGTGTAGCGTTCGTTCGGTATGCGGCAAGCAACATTATCAGGGGGCTCGCCTCTGCTTGCCGTACCACCTGAAGCGTTCAGGCATTGGTTTTGCCCTGAGGGGGTCTGATGCTGCATACTTCATCCGGCCGATTCAAGCCATGGATGAACAAGCCGCTACTTTTTAACCCGCAAACTCAGCCAGGAATAGACGGGCCAGTCGCTACGGTTTTGGCTTTGCAAGCCACCGTACACCACACCGCCGCCTGCTACCGCTGCGGGATGATGGGCGACGAAGGTTTTAAGGCCCTTGAAGTAGTCGGCGTTGACGGTGGCCCCGGCTTTGATCTCAAGGGCCTGCAGCTTGCCGTCGGTCGGCAACAGCAAATCAACCTCATTGCCTTCGGAGTCACGGTAAAAGTACATTTCAGCGTTTTCGCCAGCGTTGAGGCGGTCTTTCAGCGCTTCCATGATGATGAAGTTTTCAAACAAACTGCCCCATAGCGGATCGCGCGAAACTTGCTCGGGCGTGCGCAGCCCCAACAGCCAGCAGGCCAAACCTACATCATAAAAATACAGCTTGGGGGCTTTGACCAGGCGCTTGCCCGAGTTGGTGAACCAAGGCGGCAGCAGGTGCACGATGTAGCTGGTTTGCAGCAGGTCGATCCAGGCGCGGGCGGTGGTGTGCGACACACCCGCGTCGTTGCCCAGGCTATTCAGGTTGAGCAACTGGCCGGTGCGGCCGGCGCACAAGCGCACAAAGCGCTCGAAGCGTTGCAGGTCATGCACGGCGGCCAGCTGTCGCAGATCGCGTTCGACATAGGTCGCAAAATAGTCGGCCAAAGCCTGGCTGGGGTTGAGGTTTTTGTCGTGGATGCGGGGGTAAAACCCTTTGAGCAGGGTGCCCGGCAAGTCGGGGGGTTGGTCCGAAACCTTCAGGCGCTGCACCTCTGCCAGCGTGAATGGCAACAAGCGCAGCACGGCGGTTCGCCCGGCGAGCAATTGTGTGACTTGCGTCATCAGCTCAAACTGCTGGCTGCCGGTGAGAATGAAACGCCCTGGGCGCGGGTCGGCATCGACCAGGCCCTGCAAATACGAGGGCAGTTCAGGCGTGCGCTGTATTTCATCAAAAATGGCGCCCTGTGCATAACCTGACAAAAAGCCTGCAAATTGAAGATTATTTTTGCATATTGCAGGTTTTTGGGGGCCGCAATGGATCAAGCCGCCGGTGCCAGGCTGAAGCCGTATAGCCGCGCCGGGTTGTGCGACAACACGGCCTCCAAAGCCGCCGCATCACCCTGCAACCAGTCGGGCAAACTGGCGTGCAGTGCCGCGTATTCATTCGCTGCTTCATGGTTGGTAAACGGCCAATCACTGCCCCATAACAACGCGTGCAGGCCCAGCTCGCCCTGCCAGAGTTTGGCCAATTCAACCGGGCAGAGGCCAGCAGCCAATCGGTAGGGGGCACTGAGTTTGACGTGCATCGCAGCACCACTTCGCAGGCGACGTGCGCGTACAGCCATTACCGACGTGTCATTCAGGGACGCAGTGAGCGGGCGGGCAAAGTGGTCCAGCACCAGCGGCAAATCGAGCGGCAGTGCGCTCAGCACAGCCGGCAAGCGGCCGTTATCGGTGTGCAGCTCCACATGCCAGCCCAGTTGCAACAGCGTGTCCCACACGGCCGTTGCCGCCGCCCAGGCCGTCATGTCATGCGACTGCCCGGCCAGGTTGAGGCGGATACCACGCACCCCTTGTGCATGCAGGTCGGCCAACATCGGGCCCGGGGCATCCGGTGCCACCACGGCAACGCCCCGCAGCGTCTGTCGGTGCGCCGCTAGCTGCGCCAACAAAAGCCGGTTGTCGATGCCCATGAAACTGGTTTGCACCAGTACGCCATGGGTTACACCCACGGCTCGCGCCTGGGTTTGCCACGCGCCTATTTCTGCCGCGTAGGCAGGCGTGTAACGCGCGCCGGGTACGGAACCACCCCGGTTGAAAACATGGAAATGGGTATCGACCTGGCCCTGGGCAGCAGCCGGGGCCACGGGTACAACGGTAGTTGAGGCAACGCTTCCGGTTTCGGGTGCGATGTGTAACTTTGATGGGTCAGGGTTTGACAGGTCAGGGGCCATGTTATATATTCTAGTCCTCTAGATGACTAATTCAATCAATTCCTTCGTGGGCGATGGCTTGCAGGTCGCTTCAACCCAGCCTGCACCCGGCCAAAGCCGATATGGCTGGCTGGCCGCCAGCCTGCGCGCCCGCATAACCCAAGGCGAATGGGTGCCCGGCACGGCCTTGCCGGCGGAAACCGCTTTGGCCAAAGAGCACGGCGTGGCGTTGGGCACTTTGCGCCAGGCGCTGGCGGTGCTGGTTGCCCAGGGTTTGCTGGAACGTCAACACGGACGCGGAACCTTCGTCAAACCCGGGTTGGGCGGTGCGTCGATGTTGCGATTTTTCAGGTTTTCGCACGACGGCGGATCGACCAACGACGCGCCCACCACGCCCCAATCGAGCATCCTGCATCGCACCGTCGCCTTGGCCAGCCAGTCGGCGGCCGATGCGTTGGGGCTGCCCGCCGGCGCGAGCGTTTTGCGGCTGGAGCGCCTGCGCAGCCTGAAAGGGCAGCCCTGCCTGCTGGAAAACATCACCCTGCCACTGCCCGCATTTGAAGCCCTCGCCGGTTCAGATACTGCCCATTGGGACGATTTGTTGTACCCCATGATGCAACGGGTTTGCGGCATCACCATCTTGCGCGCAGAAGACCGCCTGAGTTTTGCGCTGCTGTCTGCGGGTCAGGCGGTCAGGCTGCAACTCCCGCCGGAACACCCTTGCGTAAACGTCGAGCGCCGGGCGTTTGATAGGGCCGGGCGCTGTGTAGAACTGCGCACCACCATTGGCGATGCATTCGCCTTCCATTACACCGCGCAGGTTCGATAGGCCCCTTTTTTGAGGAAAAACCCATGTTTGCAAAAACCTTTAAGTCAAAACGCCAAAGTGTTCACATAACAATTGCACAGTCAGCTATTTTTTTAATAGCATTTTGCAACCTGCTGGGGGCCAGCACAGCGACCGCCCAGACGGCCACAGTGTGGCCTTCCAAGCCGATTTCGCTGGTGGTGACTTACCCGCCGGGCGGTGGTGCCGATGCGATGGCCCGCCTGATCGCACCGCGTTTGAGCGAAGCCTTGGGCCAAAACGTGATTGTTGAAAACAAACCGGGTGCCAGCGGCCAGATTGGCGCGTCCGCCGTGGCCAAAGCTGCGCCCGACGGCCACACGCTGATGCTGGACGCGTCATCTTTCGCGGTCAACCCCGCGCTCTACCCCAAGCTGCCGTATGACACCGACAAGGCATTCAGGCCGATTGGCGTGATTGCGCTGTTCCCCAACGTGGTGCTGGTCAACGCGCAGTTCCCCGCCAAATCGGTGGCTGAGTTGATCGCGGCGGCCAAGGTGCGCAAAGACGCAGTGGCGTTCGCATCGTCCGGCAACGGCTCGGCGCAGCACCTGGCGGGGGCCCTGTTTGAGTCTGCTGCCAAGGTAGAAATGGCGCACATCCCCTACAAAGGCGGTGGCCCGGCTTTGAATGACGTGATCGGCGGGCAAGTACCGGTATTTTTTGGCAACCTGGCCTCCACCTTGGGGCACATTCAGGGTGGCAAACTGCGCGCGTTGGCGGTAACCAGCGCCAAGCGCTCCAACATCTTGCCCGATGTACCCACGTTGGCCGAAACCGGGGTGCCCGGTGCCGAAGTGTATGAATGGAACGTCATCGTGGCACCAGCGGGTACGCCCAACGATGTGGTCGCCAAGCTATCGGCGGCACTTCAAAAGGCGCTGGATGCACCTGAAGTGAAAGCCCGCGTTGCCCAACTGGGTGGCGAGATTCAAAGAGGCAACGCCGAGTCGGCGCAAACCTTTGTGCGGGACCAGATGGGGTTGTGGAGCCGTGTGGTGAAAGAGCGCGGCATTGTGCTGGAGTGAGTTGCTCAACCTGCTTCCAGGTTCCTTGCCAAGTCTGCAACCGGGGCCAGCCCCGGTTGTTTGACCGCGCGCATCCCAGGCCGGATCGGCAGCAGAATCGAAACGTAATGCGTTGGTAACTGCCGGGACAGGCACCCGAAAGCGGGCTCGCAATAATCGCGGCACCTTTCACTTTGCTTGCCTGGAGCTTCATGAATCAAACCAATAGAGTCTTAGCCCATACCGGCGCCCAATACCCCATCGTGCAAGCCCCCATGGGTTGGATTGCGCGCACGCAACTGGCATCGGCCGTCTCGCGGGCGGGGGGCCTGGGCATCATCGAAACCTCTTCGGGCGAGACGGAGAACTGCCAGGTTGAGATCAAGAAAATGGCTGCGTTGGGATTGCCGTTTGGCGTGAATTTGCCGATCCGGTTTCTCAAAGACGACGCCATGCTCCAGTTTGTCTGCGCCTCAGGCGTGAAGTTTGTGACCACTTCGGCAGGCAGCCCGGCCAAATTTAT
>JANOWY010000024.1:0-2635 GCA_031418135.1 Rhodoferax sp.
GCAGGGCATTCTGGCTGCGGGCGGGTTGATTCCCCACACGCTGGGCCTCTCGCAGCAGCACAAACAAGCCCTGTTGGCAGAGCCGCTGGACAGCATAAAGGCGACGCAGTTTGAGGCCGCTGCCCGCACCTCGCTGCGCGCGCAGGCCGACATTGAAGCAAGCCCGCAGATTCCGTTTGCGGATTACGTGGCCCAGTACCTGGCCTGAGGATTATTTGCCGATAAAGGCGCGGGCTTGTATCGCATCAACCGGGCGCGAGATCAGAAACCCCTGAAACTCGTCACACCCGAGTTGTTTGAGCAGATCCAGCTGGCCCCGGGTTTCCACACCTTCGGCTACCGCTTTCAGCTTGAGGCCATGCGCCATCTGGATGACGGCGGTTACCAAGGCCAGGTTGCCGCTGTCGGTGGTGAGGTCGTGCACAAACGAGCGGTCAATCTTCAGCTTGCCGATCGGGTATTGCTTGAGGTAAGCCAGTGATGAATACCCGGTACCAAAATCGTCCAGCGTAAGGTGCACACCCATGTCGCGCAAGCGGCGCATGGTTTTCTGCGCATGGCCGCCCCGGTCCAGAAACACCGACTCGGTGATTTCAATTTCAAGGTAGATGGCATCCAGGCCGGTTTCCAGCAAGATGCCGGCCACTTCATCCGCCAGGTTGCCCTGCCGGAAGTTAATGGCCGAGAGGTTGACGGCCACCGGTACTTTCAGGCTGCCCATGTCGTGCCAGGTTTTCATCTGGCGGCAGGCGGCCTGCAACACCCACAGGTCGATGCCGCCCACCAGGCCCTGGGTTTCTGCAAAAGCGATGAACTCGTCCGGGCCGACCAGACCACGCCCGGGGTGTTGCCAGCGCACCAGGGCCTCCATGCCCACAATAGCACCGTCCAGGCGGCGTTGTTGCGGCTGGTAATGCAGCACAAACTCGCGGCGGCGCTGGGCTTCACCCAATTCACGCGACAGGTCCAGCGCTATGCTGGCACGTTTGAACAGCTCAGGCATAAAAAACTTGTAAGTGGCGCGCCCGCTTTCTTTGGCGTAGTACATGGCCGAATCGGCGTGGCGGATCAGGTCGTCGCTGCTGTCGCCGTCGGCCGGAAACAGGCTGATGCCCACCGAGGGCGAAACGGTGAGCCGATGGCCTTCGATGTCAATCGGTGCGCTCACCGCCTCCAGCAGCTTCTGCGCCACCAGGGCCGCGTCTTGGCTGTTGGCCACTTCAGAGAGCACCACCACAAACTCGTCGCCGCCCAAACGTGAGACCAAATCTGAATCGCGCACCGTGGTGGTGATGCGCTGCGCCACACGGCGCAACAGGTCGTCACCCACATGGTGGCCGAGCGAATCGTTCACGGTTTTGAAATTGTCCAGGTCAATGAACAATACTGCCAGCGAGCTGCCGCGCCGCCGCGCCAGGGCCAAGGTGCTTTCCAGCTGTTCGCGCAAATGGGCCCGGTTGGGCAATTGGGTCAAGGGGTCATGCAATGCCAAAAACTCGATGCGGGCCTGCGCCTTGCGCTGGTTCGTCACATCGCGTATCACCAGCATGCGTTGGTTCTGGCCTTGCAGCGGCATGGTTTTCATTACCACATCGATCGGGACTTCATGGCCATCTTTGTGCAGGATCACCGACTCATACGGCTCCTCGCTGCCTGACAAAAATTGCTCGCGCATGCGTTCGTGCCAGCTTTCGGGCACAAACTCATCAGTGAAGTGGCCCACCAATTCAGTGCGCGTGTAGCCCGATATACCCAGCATCGCGTCATTGGTGTCGGTAATGCGCCGCTCCACATGGAAAACAATGCCTTCGCGGGTGGCCTGAGCAAATTTGCGCAAACGCTCTTCACTTTGTCGCAAGGCGGTTTCCACGCGCCAGTGTTCGGTGATATCGGTGATGAGCACAAAACAGCCCTGCAACAGCTTGTTCTCGTCAAAATGCGGGTTCAGGTTCACTTCAATCGTGCGTTTGTTGCCATCTGGCAGGGTTTGTTCTCGCGTGTACTGGCAGGCTTTGCCCACTTGCACTTGCTCCACATTGGGCACGATAACTGCCCATGCTGCTTCGCCAACCACTTCGCGCACGGTTTTTCCCAAAATGCTGTCCGGTGTCCAGCCGTTGTATTGGGCGTAACGCAGGTTGGCAAACACGCATTGCAGTGTGTTGATCTCGTAATAGGCGATAAGGGCAGGTACGGCATCCGAGACCAAGCGCAACATGGACTCTTGCGAACCCGGTTTTTGCAACAGGTCGAGGATGGTTTGCTTCATGTCGACGGTACTTGGGGTGAACGGGCCAATTGGTCGCGCAGCTCGCGTTTGAGAATTTTGCCAATGGGGCTACGCGGCAGTTCTGCCATCACATGCAATTGCGCCAGCCGCTGGGTTTTGCCCACTTGGTCGTTCGCCCACTTCAGCAAGGTGATGCCATCAACCGCTTGACCCGGCTTGAGCACCACACAGGCCACCGGCGTTTCACCCCATTGGTCGGAAGGCACGCCCACCACGGCTACGTCTTGCACGACGGCGTGTTTTTGCAAAATGCCTTCGAGATCACTAGGGTAGATGTTGAAACCACCCGAGATGATCATGTCTTTCTTGCGGTCGAACAAGATCAGGAACCCGTCCGCATCAAAC
>JANOWY010000025.1:0-11330 GCA_031418135.1 Rhodoferax sp.
GCCGGTACCCACCGCGTTCGTTACCGTAACCCGACCGGCGCGATACACCGACATCAAGCCGGGCACACCCAATGTTGAATCGGCGCGGAACACCAGGGGGTCCAGAAAATCATCGTCAATGCGCCGGTAAATCACATCCACCCGCTGCTGGCCCTGGGTGGTGCGCATGTAAACCAGGCCGTCGTCTACAAACAGATCGCGCCCGGTGACCAGTTCAACACCCATTTGTTGCGCCAGGAACGCGTGTTCAAAATAGGCCGAGTTGTACATGCCGGGCGTCATGACCACCACGTGGGGTTCATCAACGCCCACCGGTGCGCTGGAGCGCAACGTTTCAAGCAGCATGTCGGGGTAATGCTCGATGGGCGCGATGGGCATCTGGCTGAAGGCCTCAGGGAACAGGCGCATCATCATCTTGCGCCCTTCGAGCATGTAAGAAACCCCCGAGGGCACCCGCAGGTTGTCTTCCAGCACATAAAACTCGCCGGCCCCGGCCCGCACAATATCGACCCCGGCGATGTGGCAATAGTTGTCCAGCGCGACATCCACGCCCTGCATTTGCGGGCGGTACTGCGCGTTCAGGTAGATTTGCTCAGACGGCACCACACCCGCCTTGACGATTTTTTGGCCGTGGTAAACATCATGAATCAGCAGGTTCAGCGCCCTCACCCGCTGGATCAGGCCGCGTTGCAGGGTGTCCCACTCGTGCGCCGGAATGATGCGCGGGATCAGGTCAAACGGTATCAGCCGTTCGGAGCCGGCATCGTCGCCATACACAGCAAAGGTAATTCCCACCTGCCGAAAAGCAGCATCAGCCTGGGCTCGCTTGTGGGCCATGGATTCTGCCGAATAAGTGGCCGCCCATTTTTGGTACGCCTCGCAATGCGCCAAGGGCTTGCTGCGCGTGGCGTCCATTCCGTACAACTCGTCGTAAAAAACCATCTTGACCCCTAAGTTCTGATCGTTGCGCTTCGCGTTGCTTTTTACGGTACCTTTGCTCCCTGATGACCTATCAGCAATATTCAGGCCACCTCAGGGTGCCATTGCCATGCTGGCAACCACCCGGCCAATCAGGGTGCCTGCCTTGAGCTGGTCCAGCGTTTCAGAGATCCGTGCAGCGGGTCGCATCTCCAGCGGCAACGGTTTGATCTTGCCGGCTTTGGCCAGGGCTACCACCTCGCGCAGTTCTTGAGGGTTGCCCACATAGGAGCCCTGAATCATGATGGCGCGCTGCACGGTAGGCACGATGGAGATAGTGGCTTCACCGCCATACAAGCCACACACCACATATTTGCCACCTTTGCGCAGGGCCGCGTAGGCCAACTGAAAGGTGGCCGATGCGCCCACCAGGTCTATCGCGCCGTAAATCTGGCCGCCGGTGGCGGCGTTGGTCGCTGCCCTAAGCTGGTCTAGCGCGCCAGCAGCACCTGCGTTCACGGCGACAACGGCACCTGCTTCTTTCGCCGCGGCAAATTTGCCGGCATCCAGATCGGCCACCACAATTCGTTCATGGCCCAAGCCACGCAACATGGCAATCGCCGAGAGCCCCAGCCCGCCTGCGCCCAAAACCAGCACCCACTCGTCTTTCGGAATGGGCAACAACTTCACGGCCGCCGAGTAGGTGGTCAAGCCAGAACACGCCAGCGTGGCGGCCCAAGCCGGGTCGACGCCGCTGGCATCTATCAGGTAGCGGGGGTGCGGCACAATCAAATGATCGGCATAACCACCGGGGCGCTGCACCCCCAGGTAACGTGGTGCCATGCAATGATTGTCCATGCCCTCCAGGCAGCGCACGCAGGTGCCGCAACCCGTCCAGGGGAACACCAGGCGGTCTTGCCCGATGGGTACATCCTGCGCATCAGGCCCGGCGGCGATCACCGTACCGTACGGCTCGTGCCCCAGGGTAACCGGCAGCTTCATGCCCCGCTCGGACATGTGAAATTTTTTGCCCCCGCCCAAATCGAAATAACCATCGCGGATGTGCACATCGCTGTGGCAAACACCGCAGTATTTGATGCGCACCAAGACTTCAGTGCCCGTGGGGACGGGCGTTGCCTTCAGCGCCGTTTGCAGGGGTTTGCCCCACTCGGTGACATCAAAACTTTGCATGGAGATCCTTGTCTGGAAATGGGTGATTGGCGATGGAGTGCGTGTTGGCAAAGTGTATAGCGCTTCACGTGCTGGCCCGGCGTATCAGTTCAAAGCCCAAATCAAGTACCGGTGTTGCCGGCTTTTCCCCGTTCAGTCGAGCCAGCAGCATTTGGGCAGCAGCCTCGCCCATGCGCCGGGTCGGAACACGCACCGTGGTCAACGCTGGTTCCATGGCCTGGGCAATGGCCAAATCGGCAAACCCGACGATCGCCAACTGGGCCGGCACGGCGATGCCCCGGCGCTGACACTCCATCAAAGCCCCCGCCGCCAGCGCATCGTTGCCGAAAAAGATGGCCTGCGGCAAATCGCCTGCTTCAGCGCAGGCAGCCACCACCGCCCGACCTCCCGCAAATGATGCGCCTGCCACCAGACGCCGTACTTTCAGCGAGCCTTTGCGCTGGCCTTTTAAAGCGGCCTGCGCACCGGCCAGCCTGGCCGCAGATCGCTCATCCGGCCCGCCAGCAAAACACAAACGCTTGCGCCCGGTGCCCAGCAAATACGACACCACGGCATGCCCCGCAGCAAAATTTGAAAACCCCGCTACCATGTCTATTGGCTGTGCGGGCAAATCCCAAGTTTCAACCACCGGCGCACCGTTTTGGCGCAGGATTTTTTGCACCATTTTGGAGTGCACCCCACCCGTCAGCACCAGTCCATCCACGCGCCGCCCCAAAAACGCCAACACCAGGGCTTCTTCTGACCGTTCGTCATAGGCGCTTTGCCCCAATAGCAGCTGATAACCGCCCTGTGCCAGGGTTTCAGACAAACCTTGCACCGTTTCTGCAAAGATCGAGTTGTCGAGGGTGGGAACAATCGCACCGATGATTCGGCTCTTGTTGGAAGCCAGGCTACCCGCCATCAGGTTGGGTACGTAACCGGTTTTGCGAATGGCTTCCTGTACGGCGTCCCGTGTGGCCAGCGCCACTTTGTCAGGCGTGTTGATGACCCTTGACACGGTGATCATCGAAACCGCCGCCAGCCTCGCCACGTCTTGCATGCGGCTGCCCGTGGATGCCGTGCGGCGCTTTTTTGGCGGTGGTGGAACCGGTGCAGTTGACATGGACAAACACTTTAACGTAGAATTTATGTTAGCGCTAACATTTTAGTCAATCCGGGTTCTTTCAGCTTCGCTTCAATTCAATCCGATTCATTGCCCAACCCCTCACTACAAGGCCCGCCATGATCTCCCAGCAGCAAGTCGACCAGTACCACACCTATGGTGCTGTGGTGGTTCCCGGCGTACTCGACGAAGCCACCCGCCAGCGCATGAAGGCCGTACTGGCCGACTGGGTGGAAGGCTCACGCCAGGTATCGGCCCACACCGACCTGTATGACCTGGAACCCGGCCACAGCGCTGCTGACCCACGCGTGCGCCGCATCAAGAAGCCGCACCTGGCCCACCCGGTCTTTTACGAATTCGCCAAATCCAAAGCCCTCGCCGATTGCCTCCGCGCCCTGCTTGGCACCAGCGCCCGCCTGTACGGCTCCAAGCTGAACCTGAAAGCCCCCGGTTTCGGTTCGCCTGTTGAATGGCACCAGGATTGGGCCTTTTACCCCCATACCAACGACGACATCCTGGCGGTAGGTGTCATGTTGGACGACACCACGGTTGAAAACGGTGCCATGTACGTGCTGCCGGGCACCCACAACGGCCCAACCCACAACCACCATGGCGAAGACGGCTACTTCACCGGAGGCATGGATCCGGATGCCTGCGGGGTTGATTTCTCCAAAGCGGTTCCCTGCGAGGGCCCGGCTGGTTCCTGTTCATTTCACCATGTGCGGGCCATCCACGGCTCGGCGCAAAACACGTCGGATCGGCCACGCGGGCTTTTGCTGTATGAAGTGGCCGCAGGCGACAGCTTTCCCCTGATGGGCGTGAGCAACTATGAAGACTTCAAAAGCCGCCTGCTCTATGGCGAAGAAACCGTGGTGCCCCGTTTTCGAGAAGCACCCGTGCGCATGCCTCTGCCACCGGCCAAAAACCAGGGTTCGATTTACGAGAACCAGACCGCCGGCAAACGTTACTTCAGTTTTGTCGATACTGCGTCAGCGAAAAAAGCCACCTGAGCCCACAATTGCCCACAATCGCTCACAACGTCCGAATAAAACCATGCCTTCAAAACACCGACAAATTTCTCTCTGGGCCACAGGCCTGGCTCAATGCATCGCCCTTGGCTTGGCAATTGGCACGGCCACGTTGCCCGCCGCGCACGCGCAGGACTACCCCAGCAAGCCCATCAAAATCGTGGTGGCCTTCGGCCCCGGCGGCGGCTCCGACACCTTGGCCCGCATGATCGGGCAAAAAATGGCGGAAACCTTCAAACAAACGGTTGTCATCGAAAACCGGCCCGGCGCTGGCGGCTCCATTGGCACGCGCGAGGTGCAAAAAGCGCCTGCGGATGGTTACACGCTGATTCTGGCCACCAGCTCTACCCACGGCATCAATCCCTGGGTGATCAAAAACATCGGATACGACGCGGTGAAAGACTTCACCCATGTGGCCGTTTTCGCCAACACCGACTACGCTTTGGCCGTCCCTGCCAATTCTCCTTACAAGACCCTGCAAGACCTGGTTAACGACGCCAAAACAAAACAAGTGGACTTCGCCTCCAGCGGCAACGGCAGCACCAGCCATCTGGCGGGGGCCTTGCTGGGGCAAATGACCAAGGCCAGCCTGGTGCATGTGCCTTACAAAAGCAGCGATACGGCCCGCACCGATGTGCTGGGCGGCCAGGTGGCTTTCATGTTCGACAACACGGCGATCTTCTTGCCGTTTGCCAAGGGCGGGAAGGTGCGCATTTTGGCCACATCGGGCCCGACACGCTCGGGCGCGGCCAAGGAGATTCCTACCCTTGCTGAAGCCGGTGTGCCCGGTTTTGAAGTGATGGGCTGGTTCGCACTGACGGGCCCTGCCAATATGCCGCCTTCCGTGGTCGCTGCGCTGAACAAAGAAGTGCAGCGCATCATGACGCTGCCGGACATCCGCGAAAAAATGGCCACTCTGGGCTTCGAATCCATGCCCATGGGTGTGGCCGAATCGCCCGCGTATATAGCGGCCCAACTGGGCAAATACAAGGCCATGGTGCAAGCGGCAGGAGCCCAGGCAGACTGAGGCGGAAAACCCGGTATGGCGCAACAATTCCTGGTTTACCAGTCCATGTGGGCGATGGAAAGGCGGCGGCCTGATGGGCTCGAATGGTCTTTGGACGAAAAACTGGCCATGATTCGCGATGCCGGGTTTGATGGCGCAGGCGTGCGGTTTTCAGACCGCAGCTTTGTCAAACCCGTCACCGATTTTTTGCGGGCGCATGGCATGAGCTGGCAAGCGCAGGCCTACCCGCAAACGGTGGACGACCTCAAGCCCATCATCGAACATGTACTGGAATTTGGCGCTGATCACCTCAATGTGCAGCCCGACGTGCGGCCCTACCGGTTGGAAGAATGTTTCCCGCTGATCGACGGCTGGCGCAAACTGGCTGCTGATGCGGGCATCGCCATGCACATCGAAACGCACCGCAACCGCATGACGACCGACCTGTTGTTCACCTTGCGACTGCTGGACCACTACCCCGACCTGCGGGTCACCGGCGACCTCTCGCACTACGTGGTGGGCCGGGAATTCTGGTACCCCATGACCGATGCGGATCAGGCGCTGATGCACCGCATCATCGACAACTGCTGGGGCTTTCATGGGCGGGTGGCCAGCCGCGAGCAGATTCAGCTTCAACTGAATTTTCCACAACATCAAGGCTGGGTGGCGGTTTTCATGGCATGGTGGGAGCGCGGCTTTCGCCTGTGGCGCGCCAAGGCCGGGCCGAATGGAACACTGACCTTTCTGTGTGAGCTGGGCCCGGCGGAATACGCCATGACGGGGGCGGATGGGTATGAGTTGTCAGACCGATGGGTGGAATCAAAGCAAATGATGCAGCGGGTTCGTGAGCTATGGCACAAAGTTTGCGTGTAAGATAATTTACAAATAGTTTGACTGGCCATCGGCCTGCAGACGCCTGAACTGCACGCATGACTACCGAAACAGCCGCTCCCGAACCCACCTTGCCCGCACAACCGGCAGACCGGCGCCGCCGTGCTTCCGATCTTCCATCCGGCGATGCAGATCCCAACCTCAGTGCTGTCAGCGCCAAAGTAACGTTTCGGGTTCGGCGGCTGGAGCCGCACTTGGCCTGGGTTTTGGCGATCTACGTATTGTGGGTGACGGTGGTTTCGACCAGCCCCGGTGCCAGCGTTTGGTACGTGGCTTTGATCGCCGGTTGCGTGGCCGGCTGGAGCCGTGTTTACCCGGCGCAAAAGCAGCTGATGTTGCTGGGGCGCGCCGTGCTGTTGATTCTGGCTACCCTGGTGTTGCAACTGGTGCCCGGCTTGGGCGGCCCCACCGGGCCATTTTTCTACACCGTGCTCATGATTGGCGTGTTCTACGCGTTGTTGCTGGCAACCCCCTGGGCGATTTTGGTTTCAGTGCTGACAGTGGTTGAATTCGCCCTGGCCTGCTGGCTCGCCGAAACGTCGCCCTCCTGGCAAACCGGGCTCATCCAAGGCGGCTCGCTGGTGTTGATGCTGTTTTTGGCCACCATTTTTGGGCAATCCATCCGGCTAGCAGACACCCGGGTCGAATCCAACTTGCGGGACACCCGCACCCTGCTCTACAACGAGACCGGTTTTTTTGTGCATGGCGCGATGCTGTTGGCCGACTGCCAAAAAAAGAGCCGCCCGTTCTCGATGGTGCTGCTCAACGGGGCAAGCCTGCGTGATATGCCCGCGCGTGTGGGTCGCAAAATGACCAATGATTTGTACGCCCAAATCGTGCAAGGTATTGGCAAAGTGCCCGGTGAAGGCATCGCAGCCCGAACCGATACGGTCGAATTTGCGCTGCTGCTGCCCGGTGTGACCCGTGAACGCGCCGCCGCGCTGGTGCGCCAGCAGTTGGGCGCGCAGCCCAAGGTGGAGGTGATGATGTCGGGCAAACCCATCACGGTGACACTGGATATGGCCATTACCCAATCCAACAGCAAAGAGCGCACGATTGAAGGCCTGTACGACATGATGCACGCCTACCTCTCCAAACGAGAGCAAGACGGGCTGTCTGACCTGATTTTGGGGGGCGATGCCGCCGGTTTTGATCCGAACGCAACGACCAATATTGTGTCGGGCTGATTTACGTCCAGGCCATTTTTGCGACTTCCACCACACGTTCCAGTTTGCGCCATTGGTCGTCTACGGTGATGATGTTGCCCTCCACCGTGCTGGCAAAACCACATTGCGGGCTGATCGCCAAATCGTCCAGCGGTACCAGGCGGCTGGCTTCGTCAATGCGACGCAGCAAATCCGCGACTGTTTCCAGTTTGCCGAACTTGGTGGTCACCAGCCCCAGCACCACCTTCACGCCGCGCGGCACGTACCGCAACGGTGCGAAATCGCCCGAGCGTTCGTCGTCATATTCCAGCAAGAAGTGGTCTACCTTGAGGCCGCCCAACACCGTGGCGGCAATGCGTTCATAACCTCCCTCGGCGATCCAGCCGCTTTTGGAGTTGCCCCGGCACACGTGAATGCCAATGGCGGTGTCGGGCCTGCGGGCAGCGATGCAGTCGTTGGTCAAATCAACGTAACGTTGCAGGCGCACTTGGGGGTCGTCTCCGGCGGCCACCACTTCGGCGCGCATGCGGTCGCTGATGAAGTAGGTCATCAGCGGGTCATCAATCTGGATATAACAGCAGCCAGCGGCTTCCAGTGCGGCAATTTCTGCCCGGTACACCTTCACGATGTCGGCAAAAAACTGCTCGATATCCGGGTAAACCGCTTGCGAGACCGCGCCGCGCCCACCATGGAAATGCAGGCGTGTGGGCGACGGTAAGGTTACCTTGGCGACGCGCTGCGTGGTGCTTTGCAAAAAGCTGAAGTCAGGCGCAGTGATGGGCGCAGCTGCTGACACGCGGCCCGTTGTCACCACGTTTTTGGGCACGTATTTCCAGCCCTCGTCGGCGGTGGCCCCGGTACTGGCAACCGGCTGTGAGGGATGCCCGTGATCGTGTCCATGCTCGTGTCCACAAGCACTGCCAGCGGTTGCGTGCGGCGCAGCAACGGAACCAGGAGCGACAAACGCTTGCGCCAGACTGCCTTCCTGAATTTCAACGCCAGAAAGGCCCTGCACAAAATCAATCCACCAGTTTTCGCGGCGGAATTCGCCATCCACCACCACCTCAAAACCCAGCTGCTCCTGGCGGCGCACGATGTCAGTAATGGCAGCATCTTCAGCCTGGCGCAGCGCGACCTGGTTCAGGCGACCTTGCTGAAACTGGTTAGGGGCAGCCAACAGCCCAGGCGGGCGCAGCAAGCTGCCCACCTGATCAGCCCGGAAAAAAGGTTTGGTCATGGTCATTCCTGAGGCAAAAAAAAGCGCGACCCGGTGCCGCGCCTCGAACCCGTCGCTACCAGACTAGCGGCGCGGGGGGTCTTTCACATCCTTGTGGGTTTCGAATTCCACGTTGTAGAGCTCGCCGTTGACTTTTTCAACCTTGCGCACATATACGCTTTGCACCACGTCGCGGGTTTGCGCGTCAATGTACATCTGGCCGCGCGGGCTCTCCCACACCTGGCCCTTCATGGCTGCCAACAATGCGTCGCCGCCACCCTTGCCGCCGGTCGCTTTCAGGGCCTCGTAAATCACCCGGGTACCGTCGTACCCAAATACGGCCACCACATTGGGGCGGCGGCCCTTGTTGGCCTTTTTGAAGTCATCGACAAACTTCTTGTTGACGGCAGACGGATGGGCCGCCGAGTAAGGGTGGGTGCTGACAATGCCCAGAACAGAATCACCCATGCTGTTGAGGATGTCGTCTTCCACCATGTCGCCGGTGCCGATGATTTTGATGCCAGCCTTGGCCAATCCGCGTTCGTTGAACTGGTTCATCACTTGCGTACCTTGCCCGGCGGGCACAAATACGAACAGGGCCTCGGGGGCGAGATCACGCACCTTCTGCAAAAACGGCGAAAAATCGGGGCTGCGCACGGGTACCCGCAGTGAATCGAGCACCTGCCCGCCATTGAACAAGAAGCGGTCTTTGAAAGAACGCTCGGCATCCAGACCCGGGCCGTAATCGCTGACCAGGGTGACCACCTTTTTGATGCCGTTTTTGGGTGCCCAATCGGCAATGATGATGGTCGCCTGGGGTAGCGTCATGGATACCCGGATCATGTAGGGCGATGCGTCAATCACGGCTGATGTAGCTGCCAGCATGTTGACCATGGGGGTTTTGGATTGCGTCGCCACGGGCGCGGTCGCCAGGGCCAGGGGGGTCAGGCCAAAACCGGCCAAAACGTCAACCTTGTCGTTGACCACCATCTCTTGCGCCAGCCGCTTGGTGACGTCTGGCGTACCCGTGTCGTCCTTGACGATCAGCTCGATTTTGCGCCCGGCAATGGTGTTGCCATGTTGCGCCATATACAGCCGCACGCCCTGCTCCATCTGCCAGCCAGTTGACGCGAACGGCCCGGTCATGGGGGCCAAAAAACCGATTTTGAAAGGTGGTTGCTGTGCCCAGGTTTGGGCTGTGGCGGCACCCAAAGCGGCAACGCCCAGGGCCTTGATGGCGGTACGTTTTTTCATGTCTTGTCTCCTGCAGTGGTTATCGACAGCGCATCATAAAAGGTTTTTCACTCAGCCACGATACCAATGGATTTAACAATGGTGGCCCACCTTTCGCGCTCGGACTTCATGAAACCGGCGAAGGCGGTGGGATTCATCGTCCCGTCGGCCATGGAACCCAGGCTTTGCAGGCGTTGCGCCACCTCGGGCTGTTTAAGCAAGGCGTTGAAGTCGCGGTTGACTTTGGCCACAACGTCAGCCGGCGTGCCGGCTGGCGCAAACAGGCCGTTCCAGCCCGAATAGTCAAACCCGCTGAAAGTTTCAGACAGCGAAGGCACGCCCGGCAAATTGGCAACCCGCTCGGCCGTGCTGACAGCCAAGGCCACGAGCTGGCCGTTTTTGATGTACGCGGCCAACGCGGCATCTGGCAGGCAAACCAGTGGCACGCGGCCACCCAGCACGTCCTGGATGGCATCGGTTGCCTTGGTGTAGGGCACCTGGTTGATGTTGACACCCCCCATGGCCGCCACGCTGCTGGCCAACATGCCGGCAAAAGTTTTGGGGCCTTCAGAGGCCATGGCAATTTGCCCCGGTTTGGCTTTGGCGGAAGCCAGAGCGTCGGCCAGGGTTTTAAAGCCTGCGCTGGAGCTGGCAGCAATCACGAATGGGCTGCGCCCCACCAGGGTGATGGGTACAAAATCTTTCTCCGGGTCATACGGCAAGGTTTTGAAGGTGAACGAGTTGGTCACCATGGCGGCCGTGGTGGCGTAGAAGAAGGTGTAGCCGTCTGGCGCAGAGCGGGCCGCTGCTTGCGAACCAATCACATTTTGGCCACCCGGGCGGTTCTCTACCACCACCGACTGGCCCCAGGTGCGGGCCAGTTGCTCGGCCAGAAAACGCGCCAGAATATCCGGGCCTGCGCCGGCCGGTTGCGACACGATCCATTTCACCGGGCGCTGTGGCCAGCCACCTGCAGCTTGGGCCGGTGCTTGGGCAAGTGCTGATTTTGCTATTAAAGGTATAGCTGACAGTGCAATTGATTTGAGAACAATCCGCCTTTTTTTCTCATAGTTTTTGAAATTCTCTCTGCAGGCCATCATTTCGGGTGTTTTCATGCGGTTTCCTGGTTGGTTTTGTTCACGTGAGCATCGACCTGCTCACGAAGGGGTGGGTGGGTGAAATACTGTTTTGAGAGTGCATCGATGTCGTTTTGCAAAGCCAGCGCGTTGCTGGCCACACCATACACGTAATGATCGGGCCGCACGATAGCGGCCAGGCTACCCCTGTCTTGCCACCATTGGGCAACAACGCCATCGCGCTCCTGCCATTCGCTGCCCAGCACCACGCGGCGCAACCAGGCTGGCAGCTCAAGCGGCCAGTGCGCCGCCGCAGAAGAAACCATCAGCCGCCAGCCCGTACCGGTGAGGTCATCAAGCCGACGGGCTTGGCCACCGCGCATAACCCAAGGCTGCGGAAAGAGCGTTCCATTCGCCGGGTGAGCCGAAACCGAAAAGCCGTCGCCGCCCAGGCTGGGTTGCACATTTTGCCGTGGCACCGACTTCACCACACCGCCGCATTC
>JANOWY010000026.1:0-15055 GCA_031418135.1 Rhodoferax sp.
CACCCCGACATCATCGGCCTGGGACACTGGAGGTTTGCGATGACCGTTCAACATCCCGCTCGCAGGATCAGGCCGATGGTGCATTCTGCGCAGCGGCATCAAGGAGGAGTCCGCGACCCGAGGTCGCGACGGGGGACAGCCGCGAAGCAGAGTGCGCCGTCGGCCTGATCCCACCCCATTGCCTCGAACCAGATCCCTCGCCGCTACCTGAATCAGAGCCCGCACCGCTGGCCTGATCCCACCCCAATCTGACGCAAAATGACAACCCACCACACCAGCCCCCATGAACGACTCACAACTGCTGCGTTATTCCCGCCACATCCTGCTGGACGAGATCGGTATTGAGGGGCAACAGCGCATTCTTAACAGCAAAGCCTTGGTGATTGGCGCAGGTGGCCTGGGTTCGCCGGTGGCGCTGTATTTGGCATCGGCGGGTGTCGGCCACATCACACTGGTAGACCACGACACGGTAGAGCTCACCAACTTGCAGCGCCAAATTGCCCACACCCAGGCGCGGGTGGGCCAGGCCAAGGTGGCATCGGCGCAGGTGGCCATGGCGGCGATCAACCCCGATGTGGTCGTGACCGCATTGGCCCAACGCGCCACACCTGAACTGTTGGCCACGCTGGTGCCGCAGCACGATGTGGTCTTCGACTGCACTGACAACTTCATCACACGCCATGCCATCAACGCGGCCTGTGTGGCAGCGCGCAAGCCGCTGGTCAGCGGCGCTGCCATACGGTTTGACGGGCAATTGAGCCTCTACAACGCGCCCAACGCGCCCCAGGCTGTGGGCGGGCAAATCTCGTCACCATGTTATGCCTGCGTGTTCCCGCCCAGCGATGATTTTGAAGAAACAGCCTGCGCGACCATGGGGGTGTTGGCACCGCTGGTCGGCATCATCGGCACCATGCAAGCCGCCGAAGGTTTGAAATGGCTCAGCGGTGCCGGGCAAAGCCTGAGTGGCCGTTTGCTCATGCTGGATGGCCTGGCCATGGCATTCAGCGAGATTCGGGTCGCGCGAGACCCGGCCTGCCCGGTTTGCTCAGCTTTGGCAACCAGCGGCTAAACCCGCCGCCCCGTAATTGCCACGCTTCTGCGACGGATAGCAGGCACTTGGCTCAGATCAGAAGTAGATTAAAAATAGTCCATTATAATAAATTTTTTTCATAAAACTTACTTATTAAATACATTTTTACTATATTATTAATAGCGAATTTTTTATATATTTCTTAAACACTTCAGCATATTAATTCAATGAATATATTAAAACTAATTATTCAATTTTACGGTTGACAGCTTCCGTGCTCCAGACGGAACTCGCGCGGGCGCTGCGCGCCTGATTGGGCGAAAAGCCCGCGTTGCTGCAACCTGGCGCGTTTTTCATTGCCCGCATAAGGCCCGGCATCTTGCTTGAACCGTTGAGACCAGGCGTGGCCACGCTCTACCATCCAGGCCCCGACATCCGGAATCGGGTGCGGCGGTTTTTCCAGGCTGATCTTGGCCAGCAAGCGGCCAAAATTGTCGTAGCGGCGCGGCTCAACCCGCACCGTTTGGCGCAGTAAACGCTGGCTCAGGGCCGCTTGCGCCAAACCACCGTATGCCTGGCAGCTCTCAGGTGCGTCAATGCCATCCAGCCGCACCTTGATGGCCGAACGTTTCCCGCTCGTGGCCCCGACCGGCCGAATCCACAAGGTATCACCATCCGTCACGTGCGTCACGACGCCTTGCCAGGGCTGTTTGTCCCACCCCTTTTCAGCCGCTGCAGCACATGCCAAAAACGGGGACAGGCAGAAAGCTACAATTAATGTAGCTATTGGTAACCGCCAAAGCCTTGGCCCGCATGCCGGTTCCCGTTTGACTTGTATGTCCATGGTGTCGATTGTGCAACTGTCCAAACCACAGCCTTTGTCTTTGTGAAAGCGCCGCCCCTTTCGCCCCTTTCTCCGGAATTGCCGCATTTGCCGCAGTTACCGGATTCGCCCGATTCAGTCCTGCCGGCCCAGATGCCTGACGCGTCAACGCATGCTGTCGCAGAGCCCCGCACCCGCCTACAACGCCTGTTGCCCTTTACCGGTTGGCAGCCACTCCAGCCAGGTCAGCTCAAAACTGAAATTAGCGCGGGCGTCACGGTTGGGCTGATGGTTTTGCCACAGGGCGTCGCTTATGCAGCGCTGGCCGGCATGCCGCTGGTAACCGGCATTTACGCCGCCTTGCTGCCCGCCTTGATTGCTGCCATGTGGGGTTCTTCCACCCGGCTGTCGGTTGGCCCGACGGCATTAACCTGCTTGCTGATTGGCTCATCGCTTTCCAGCTTGGCCACGCCCGGCAGCGCCGAATGGGTGCAATTGGCGATATGGCTGGCTATTTTTTCGGGCGTGGTGCAACTGGTTTTGGGCTTGGGTCGGTTTGGCTGGTTGTTGAACCTGGTCACCTCGCCCGTACTCGCCGGTTTTACCCAAGCTGCGGCGTTGTTGATATTGGCTTCGCAGTTGCCCAAGTTGTTGGGCTGGACTGGCGGGCTCACGGCCAACGCCAATGTGCATGGCCCAACCGCGGTGTTCGGTTTGCTGTGCCTGATGGTATTGTTGTTGGCCAGGCGCTGGCTGCCCCGCTTCCCGGCCGCGCTGGGCGTGATTGCTGCCAGCGCAGTGCTGGGTGCCTGGCTGCAAGTCGGCCAAAAAGGGGTTCCGATCGTGGGGGCACTGCCCAGCGGCTTCCCCCATCTGGGCTTGCCTGACTTGCCTTCGCTCACGGCGTTGCAGGCGCTTTTGCTGCCCACCCTGATCATCGCCATGGTGAGTTTTCTGGAAACCGCCTCCAGCGCAAAAGTTGAACACCAGCGCGCCGACACGCGTTGGAATGAAAACCAGGACCTTATTGCCCAAGGCTTGGCCAAACTGGTGTCCGCCCTGTGCGGCGCGTTTCCCACCAGCACCTCGTTTTCACGCGCGGCGATTTTTCTGCAAGCAGGAGCCAAAACACCTTGGGCAACCGTGGTTTCCACCGTCGTCATCGGTTTGGCGTTGTTCATCTTGATGCCCACGCTGTATCACGTGCCGCAGGCGGTGTTGGCGGCGGTGGTGATATCGGCCGTTGTTGGATTGGTCAAACCGGCCAGTTTCATGGGCATCTGGCGTGTCTCGCCCGTCGAAGCCACCACGGCCGGAACCACCTTCGTCTTGACCTTGTTGACCGCTCCACAACTGTATTGGGGTGTTTTGGCCGGCGTGCTGATGACGCTGGCGCATTTTCTACACCATCGCTTGCACCCTCGCATCATCGAGGTAGGCCTGCACGCTGATGGCAGCTTGCGCGACCGCCACCTTTGGAAACTGCCACCCCTGGCGCCCCGGCTGTATGCCCTGCGGATGGATGCCGAACTCGATTTCGCCTCGGCCAGCGGCTTTTTGGCCACGATTGACCAGCACCTGAACCTGCACCCAGAAACGCAGCACGTCTGCCTGTTTGCCCAACCCATCAACCGGATTGATGTCTCAGGCGTTGAAGCGTTTGTGCAGTTCCGCCAAACTTTGGCCACACGTGACATCACGCTACACATCAGCGGCCTCAAGTTGCCAGTCGAAAAAATTCTGCTTCGTGCCCATGCCTTGCCCGTCCATGCCAAGCTGCGCATGTACCGTGCCGATCCGGAAGCCCTGCACGCGCTTGCCACATTGCGCTGAAGCAATACCGGCACTTTCACGCATGAAAGCAACAATTAAACTGGTTTTCCACCCTACACAGGTGTTCGGATTTGTTACATCCTGTTAGACTTATTTGCCGACAAAATAGACAATGCCACCGAAAGCAGCGCCCCTGATAACGCCCTCCGCAACCGTGGAAATTGACGAACTTCGCTTGGGCGATGCCTGCGCCTTGCTGAGCCATGGCGGCGTTTCAGCACACCCGCTGCCCACCGAAACCCATGCCCAGTACCTGCAACGGGTCATCGACTCGCTGTGTGATTTGTCGTTGCGCGACCCACTCACCGGCCTGGCCAACCGGCGCCATTTTTTGCAGGTGTTGGCGCGTGAAATCGCCATCGTCGCCCGTTCTGGTGATTCCACCTTGTTGTTGATGCTGGACATCGACCACTTCAAGAATGTGAACGACACCCATGGCCATCCAGTGGGCGACAAGGTGCTGCAAATTGTGGCCGAAGCGCTCACCGGGTGCGTGCGACCTAAAGACACCGTGGTTCGTTATGGTGGTGAAGAATTCGCCGTGGTGCTGCCCGATTGCCACATCACCTATGGCCTGGTGGTGGCTGAACGCATGCGCGAAGCGATTCAAAACCTCAGCATTGCCGTGGCGCCCGACATCAGCCTGCAAGTCACCGTGAGCATAGGCGGCGCTTTTGCCCCACAAACGCCCGGCAGCCATGCCAGCAGCTGGATTGACCGCGCCGACAAAGAGCTTTATCGCGCCAAAAACGCTGGTCGCAACCGGGTTTGTATGGACCAGCCGCTGCTGATGGAAGTCAGCCCTGAGGAAAAAAGCCAGTTGTTCATGGATTTCTCGCAAAACGATTCGGTTTGGGGCGACAGCCTGTTTGGCAACACCTCCAACGCATTGGACGCACCCACCGACCACCACGCCCCCATCGACGCCGCCTTGCTTGAGCGCAGCGAACAAGGGAGCACACCATGAGCGACCGCTTCGCCTCGGCGCCGGTGCCCCTGTCAGACAGCCTTCCGGGCGCATTGATCTCCGGTTTGGCTCCTTTGGCATCTGGCAATTCCACCAGCCTGCCCGCCTTGGGCAAAGTGCTGGCCGTTACCAGCGGCAAAGGCGGCGTAGGCAAAACCTTCTTCTCGGCCAACCTCGCTTGTGCCCTGGCACGCAAAGGCCAGCGTGTCCTGGTGATTGATGCCGATTTGGGTCTGGCCAACCTCGACGTGGTGCTGAACCTCTTCCCCAAAGTCACCCTGCATGATGTGTTTGCCCGCAGGGCCCGGCTCGACGATGCCATTGTGCAAGCGCCCGGCGGTTTTTCGGCCATTTTGGCGGGCTCTGGGATGGTGGAATACTCCCACCTCACCCAAGACATGCGCGAAGAATTCCAGGCCATGGTCAACACCCTGGCCCAGCGGTTTGATGTGATCTTGCTCGACACCGGTGCCGGCATTTCAGAAGTGGTGCTGTTCGCCATCTCCATGGCGTCTGAGGTGCTGGTGGTGGCCACACCCGAGCCCACTTCACTCACCGATGCCTACGCCACCATCAAGGTACTGTTCACCCAGCAAGGCCGCAAACAGGTGCGCCTCATCGTCAACCAAAGCACCCGCCTGGGCGATGGCCGCGCCATCACTACCCAGCTACAGCAAGTGCTGGACCGTTTTGTCTCCAAAGGTGCCACCAACCTCATGCGACTGATCCACATGGGTGACATACCGGCAGATTCCGCCGTGCGTCAGGCTGTCATGCGCCGCCAGCTCATGCTGCAAACCATGCCGGCCAGCCAGGCCAGCCTGGCTGTAACGCAAATCGCCACCAAGCTGGAAGAGGCGGTTTTGAAGCGTTGAATCGTTTGGTGGTTGGCGGTTGTCACATCAGGTCGTGCAGCCAGTTATTGCAAACCTATGGGCGACTCGTTCATGCTTTAACGCTACCCAAACTCTCACTATACGGCCAATTGCCCTGAACGCAATCGGTTCAAAACAGTGGTTTTACGGGTTTTGGAGGATGTGGATGTGACCTTAAAGCAAAAGAGGCCTCTTGTTCAAGTAACAATTGCATAATAAGCTATATATTCAGTAGCATTTCGGGCGACTATCGGGTGCGATTCGGTCGGCACCTAGTCCCCACCCTTCCAGATCCTGTGGCCACTCAGGAACATCAGGTTAGCGGGTCAACGCGATGGCGCGCACACTGGCCCCCGCGCCCACGCTGGGCACGGCCAGTGGCGTCAACGCGCCTGTCGACGTGTTGATCGAGAAAGCCGAGATGGCGCCGCCTGCGACCAGTCCATTGGTGCGGTTGGCCACGTAGACAAATTTGCCGGAAGGGTCGACCGCCACTTGCACCGGGCCATCGCCTGCCGGAATCGCCGCAATTGAGCTGGTGGGCAACCCTGCCGCGTTGAAGACCAGGGTCATCACCGTTTTATTGGTGAAATTGGCCACGTAGGCGTAACGGCCCGTTGGGTCGTACGCGATTGACACGCCAAGGGCAAAACCGGGACCGTTGGGCGCCTGAATGGTCAACGCGCCTGTGCTTGGGTTGATGGCGTAACTTTGCATGGCGCCGCCCGTACCCGTGACGGCCAACACGCGGCCAGTGGGGTCAACTGCCAATGTCAACGGGAACAGGCCGAATGCAAACGGACTTCCCGCCACCGGCGTCAAAGCCCCGCTGGTCGCATTAATGCTGAACGCCGACACCGTGCCTGCCACGAGCGCCGTGCCCGAATTGGCCACATAGACGAACTTGCCCTTGGGGTCTACTGCGACTGCGAAGGGTGTCACCCCCGCCGTGAACGGGCTGCCCGCCACCGCAGTCAATGCGCCGGTAGCCGAGTTGATGGCAAAGGCCGAAATCGTGCCTGCTGTGCCCCCCAGGCTGTCTTGCTGGTTGGCGACGTAGATGAACTTGCCCGTGGGATCCACCGCGACAGAATAGGGAAGCCGAGCGCCGGTGGGGTAGTTGCCGCCCGCTATCTGGGTGGTTTTGCCGGTAGCGGGGTTGATGGTGTAGGCTAACAAGCTGTGCCCTGCAAAGTCAGAACCATAGAGAAACTTGCCCGTAGGATCCACCGCAACTGAGATCGGCTGGGTGCCCAATGGGGTGTAGTATTCAGAAGAAACCACTGGGACGAAGTTGATGGCGCCTGTCGTGGCGTTGACGGTGAAGGGTTGGATCGACGGATCCAGCAGATTGGCTACATAAGCGTACTTGGGCGCTGACAGGGCCATTACACAAGTTACCGTGACGCTGGTGACGTTGCTTGTGGCCACCGTTCCGCTGGCTGCGGCTGTCGTGCAAGTTTGGGCGGGCAACTTCGGTTGGGTTTTAACGGTGACCGCGAAAGCGGTCGATGCGGTCAACGGCGCGGCAAAGACGAAGCTTCCGTCGGCGTTGACCAGTAGATCGTCCCCAGCGTTGTTTTGAAGCACCAGGCCGGAGCCAAACAATCCGCTAACTGCACCACCGATCGTGAAGGTTGGTGCAGCTGCCACTGGGGCGCTAGCCGTGGCGGCGGTGCCGCCACCGCCACCACCACATCCGGTCAGCAGCAGCGCCGTGGTCAGCGCCGCAAGGGTGATCAGGTTTCGGGCGGAAGAGGCCAGATTCATAGGAGCTCCTTGGTATCATTCCATGCAGGTACCGCCGAGTGTCATCACACGCGCAACGCAAGTCTTTAAGAAACTGCTAAAAGTTATTAATTTTGCAGGCTTGAAAGAACCCGTTTGCCCCAGCCCCTTTTTGGCTTCATCACAAGAGGCACTGTTCCTGGAGTCAATTTGCTCGAAAGTTATCGATTTGACCCATATGAATTGCATCCAGCCAAACGCTTGCTGACGAGATTGGACGACGGGAAGCCTGTCGCCTTGGGCGCCCGCGCTTTTGACGTGCTGGCCTGCCTGGTGCAACACCATGGTCGCGTGGTCAGCAAGAATGACTTGTTGACCCAGGTCTGGGGCGTGCAGGTTGTGGAGGAAAACAACCTGAGCGTTCAGGTGGCAGCAATTCGCCGGGCGCTGGGTAAACAAGCTATTGCCACGGTAGCCCGGCGTGGTTTCCGTTTTGGCTGGCAGGTGTTGGAGTCGGCGCGCCCTCAGGTGCCGATGGCGCTGCCCGAGAAGCCTTCCATCGCCGTTCTGTCCTTTGACAACATGAGCCCTGAGTCGGCGCTGGAGCCTGTTGGTGACGGATTGGCCGAAGACATCACCACCGAACTGTCACGCTTCCACAACCTCTTTGTGATCTCGCGCAACAGCGCCTTTACCTACAAAGGCCGGGCTTTCAACGTCCGTGACGTAGGCCGCGAACTGGGGGTACGTTACGTGCTCGAGGGCAGCGTGCGGCAGGCTGGGGGGCGCATCCGCATCACGGCGCAGTTGATCGATGCCGTCAATGGCAACCACCTTTGGGCTGAAAAATACGACCGTGATTTGGACGATGCATTTGATGTGCAAACCGAGGTCACGCGCGCCATCGTTTCGGCCATCGCGCCCGAGATCGAATTGGCCGAATGGCATTGGGCCGGCGGCAAAGCTCCGGCCAACCTCAACGCGCACAGCTTGGCGATGCGCGGCTGGTTTGTTTTACGCACGCCCGAGGCGGCCACCCAGAGCGCGGTGCGGGATGAGTCCGTGCGTTTGGCGCGCGAGGCCCTGGCCTTGGACTCGCGTTGCGCCGCCGCCTGGCGCACCATTGCCTCGGCGCAGTGGCACAACGTTTACCAAAACACCGTACCAAGCCGCAGTGAGGCGCTGGCCGTTGGCATCGAAGCCGCGCAGAATGCGATTGAGGTTGACAGCGCAGACAACTTTGCCCACGGTTTAAATGGCTTGCTTCTCTTCATGGCCGGCGAGGCCCAGGCGGGCTTGGCGGCGCTGCGCCGCTCGCACCAGATCAACCCCAATGACGCATTCACCTGCATTTGGCTCGGGTTTTACGAGGCAGCGTCGGGCGATGCCGCTGTGGCCATCGACTATTGCAAGGCAGCTTTGCGATTGAGCCCCAGTGACCCTGCCCGGCCCAATTTTCTATACCTGCTGGCAGCCGCCTATACAGCGCTGGGCGACTACACCAATGGCCTGACCTATGCGCAAGCCTCTTTGGCCGAGTCGCCAGGCACACCAGGGCGTTACGTGGCGATTGCCGTCAATCAGGTAGGACTGGGCGATATCGACGCTGCCGCGCAGGCTTATGCGCAAGCCAAACAGTTGGCGCCTGCATTGGTGGAGGCCCGGCTGGCTGGGCACTGGATGGCGTCCAGCCCAAAGTATCTGGCGCGAGTTCACACTTTTTTCCGTATTGCGGCAGGACTGGAATCACCCGCTGCGGCGATGGCACTGCGTTGACCTGGCAGCCTGGCCGTCACGCAAATCGCCACCAAGCTGGAAGAGGCGGTTTTGAAGCGTTGAGGGGCAATTCAGGCAGTCAGTATCCAGCCTTCCAGCGAATCCATCGACTTCGGCAAACCATAGTTTGCAGCCCCCGCCGCATGTTGCGTCTGCGCCCATGCAGCTTGCAGCAAACACATCACCGCATCGAGTGAATCGCCGCTGGCATCGGCGATCAGCACATCACGCTGGGCGTGGGTAAGTTTGAGCCGAACGCCCAGTCGGGTTTGGCCATGTTCCAGCGCGGTAATGAGGTCTTTGCGGGCAATCAGCCGTTCGGGCGATTGTTTCTTTTTGTCGTCGCTTTTGTAGCTGGTGCTGCCCAGAATCTCACGCGCCAAAAGGCCAGGGTAAGCTTCAAGCGCCACCCGGTTTGTATCGCCGGCATGCAGGCCCGACAGGTGTACGCCAGCACGCAACAAGGCGGGCACGCCAGCGTGCATCATCCAGGCGACCGGCGGGTTGACCCATTTCATCGACGGGCTGGAGCCGGCCGGCCCGTCAGTCGCACGGTGGGCAAACTTGCCACCGGCCGGGCGGGCATTGCAAAAGGCGGCGAAGATTTCGCGCAGCTCGGCGCGGGATTGGGCGCCGAAATGATGCATGCAGGCCAGCCATTCTTGCGGCCAGCCCAGCTGGCTTACAAGTTCGCGGGGTAGGCCAAAGGGTAGATCGAATCCGCCTATCCAACTGTGCGGTTGAACCAGCCACGCTTCAAACGCGGCCGGAGTTTCGATGGGTACCAGCTTAAGCAACGAAACCCGGCCTTTGGATTGAGAACCCAAGGCCAGCACAATGGGCTTGCGGCGGCTCGGTGCACTGCTGAAGTCGCAGCCGACCAAATCGAAGCTCAATGGCACACTGTCGAATTCAGGCCCGACCAATGATGGCAGCAGTGGCCATCAGTTCTTCCAGCAGGGCCAACGACACTTTGCCGGAAACGGCGTAGGGGTTTAGTTCGGCCCGTTCGGCGTATTTGAGCAAGATGGAATGGTTGAGCTTGGACATGTTGACCTGCCCCATCGTCCAGCCGCCAAATCGCCGCTCGGAGATTTCTTCATAGTGCAGCAGCACCACGTCTTTGTGGCGGGCATCTTTGAGAATGTGGCCGTACAGTTCGCTGACCGCCATGCGGCCACCTTCAATGGCCTGCAAAAAAATCTCGCCGCTATAACACAAGATGCCGGTGATGCCCGCAGTTGGATTGGATATCCGCGATTGGCTGAGGATGTCTTCGATTGCGGCCTGACCGGGGTCTACCGCGCGGCTGGCGTAAAGCAGGCGTACCAACATGATTTCAGCTCCTTCGGGGGATAAGTGAGAGGAATTCGCGCCGCAGGTTGGCATCTTTGAGGAACGAGCCACGCATGACGGAGTTGATCATTTTGCTGTCCATGTCCTTCACGCCGCGCCAGGCCATACAGTAGTGGCTGGCTTCCATCACAATGGCCAGGCCGTCGGGCTGGGTTTTTTCCATGATGAGATCGGCCAACTGGACCACCGCTTCTTCCTGGATTTGCGGGCGACACATCACCCATTCGGCCAGGCGTGCATATTTGGAAAGGCCAATCACGTTGGTGTGCTCATTGGGCATCACGCCGATCCAGACCTTGCCGATGACGGGACAGAAGTGGTGTGAGCACGCGCTGCGAACCGTGATGGGGCCGACGATCATCAGCTCATTCAAATGCTCGGCGTTTGGGAACTCGGTAATCGCTGGTGCCTTGGCGTAACGACCGCTGAACACTTCATTCAGATACATCTTGGCAACCCGGCGGGCCGTGCTGCGGCTGTTGTGGTCACGTTCGGTGTCAATCACAAGTGCATCCAGCACGCCCTGCATTTTGACTTCGACTTCATCCAGCAGCGCACCGAGTTCACCCGGCTGCAAAAAATCGGCGATGTTGTCGTTGGCGTTAAAGCGCTTGCGGGCAGCCCTCAAGCGTTCGCGTATTTTGACCGATACCGGCAAACCAACATCGTCAGCATTGGGAGGCGCGGCGGTCAACGGGATTTCGGTTTTCAGTGACATTCTTTGATTTTAACGGAGTGCCCCTGTTTGAAGCTGTCGCCGGAGAGAAGCCCTGCGTGGGCAAAATGCTACTGATTAAGGAGCTGAAAAAGACCGAATTTCCTCAATAGTTCTTGCCGGTCAGCCACAACATCAAACGCATGAGCCCAAAGGCCAGCCGGTCCAGGATCTGCTGGTACAACGGGCGGTTGGCATATTCCTGCCCGTCAAGCCGGTCGCCGCCGTGTTGCATGGCATGGTCAAGCCGCTGTTGCAAATCGGTGGCAAACGCGACATCTTCAATCACGACGTTGGCTTCGCGCGCCAGCAAGAGGCTCAACGGGTCCAGGTTGCTGGAGCCGACGGTTGCCCAGTGGTTATCAATGACCGCGACTTTGGCATGCAAAAAGCTAGCCTCATATTCATGAATTTCAACACCCGCCGCCAATAAAGCGCCCCAAACAGGCCGAGCCGCATGGTATTGCATGAAGTATTCGTACTTGCCTTGAAGCAATAGACGCACGCGTACGCCGCGTTTGGCGGCGTGAATCAGGGCATGGCGCAGGCGAACACCGGGGACAAAATAGGCGTTGGCAATGATGATTTCTTTGCGTGCCTCACCGATGGCCTTGCGATACGCCCGCTCGATGCGGCTGCGGTGCAGCAGGTTGTCTCGCAGCAGCAATGCCGCTTTGGTATCTGCGCGGGTATTACGGGCATTTGTGACGGCATCGGTGGTAGTTGCCGGATTTGTTGCGCCCGTTTGTAGTCCCATAAAAAAAACCGAGGGGTTCACGATTTTCACGGTGGATTGCAAAGCCGCCCACGCACTGGGGAAATCACGCTCCTGTGCATCGGTTACAGCCTTTTGGCGCAACCAGAACTGCACCACCGCATGGTGCATGTCTTGCACCAGCGGACCTTGCACGCATACCGAAAAATCGAAACGCGGCGCCGTCAAAACGCCGTGGTTCGGGTCAAGGTAGTCGTCCAGCACATTGATTCCGCCACAAAAACCGACCAGTCCGTCCACTACACACAACTTGCGATGCAAGCGGCGCCAGCGGCTGGGGAACAGCCAGCCCAAACCCACCAAGGGCGAAAATATCCGCCACTGGACGCCTGCCACGGTGAGGTTTTCCGCCAGGGCATGAGACAAAACGGGCGTGCCCGCGCCATCCACCACCAGATAAACCTGCACACCGCGCTGCGCAGCGCGCGCCAATGCTGCTGCCACCTGCTGGCCGCTGACATCATCATTGAAGATATAGGTTTCCATCCGCACTTCAACGCGACTGGCATCCAGCGCCTGGATCAGGCTGGCAAAAAAAGCCTCACCGCCCTGCAGAAGCTGCACACTGTGCCCTGCTTGAATTTGCGCCATGGCTATTTTTTGCGCCCGCTGGTTCTCCCCGCTGCGGTAAATTCAAACTCGGCAATCAGGGGGAGATGATCAGACATGCGCCACCAGATGCGCCCGCGCGGCACCTCGGCCCCGGTGGGTTTGAGGCCCCTGGCAAACACGTAATCCAATTGCACCAGTGGCAAGCGCGACGGAAAAGTCGGTGTGCGGTGGTTTGCATAGGCCGTCAGGCCTTCATGGGCGAGCGTGGTCTGAACGTGGCTGCCCCAATCATTGAAATCACCGGCCACCAGCAGAGGTGCATCTGCCGGGACTTCCCGTTTGATGAACTGCAAAAGCTGCCGTACCTGACGCACCCGGCTGGCACGTATCAGGCCCAGGTGCACCACAAGCACATGGATCAAGGTGGCAGCCACTTTGACTTCAACATGCAGCAGGCCACGCTGTTCAAACCGGTGGTCTGACATGTCTTCATGCTGATGGGTGACCACTGGCCAGCGCGACAGAAGCGCATTGCCATGTTCACCGTGGCGGGTCACGGCATTGGTGCGGTAGACAGCCTCGTAACCCAGCGGCGCCAAAAATTCAGCTTGCTCCATATCGGGCCAATGCGTAAACCGGGACGCATGGCCGCGATGCATTTTGCGAACCTCTTGCAGGCAAATAACATCGGCATCGAGCTGCTCAACTGCGTGGCCCAGGTTGTGGATTTCCAGCCGCTGGCGCGGCCCCAGCCCTTGCACGCCTTTGTGAATGTTGTAAGTGGCAACGCGCAGTTTGGTCATCGGCAATTCGGATCCATCAGCTGGCAAGAAGCCGGGTTGTTACCGTTTCAGGCGTGTTTGGGGCCACCGGCAAAACGCGGCAACATCAAAATGGCTTCTGCATTCGATGGCGAATAACACCGGTCTGCGGCTTTTCGCCATGGTAACCACTGAAAGGCCAAATGTTCACGGGGGTTGAGCGTGATTGGCAAACCCTCAGGCACCTGAAGGCTGAACAAGTGTTCGGTGTTGCGTCTCACCCCCGGCGGGTACCGGTGCGCCCAACGCGGGTAGATGTCGTAAATATTGGCCACGTGCCAATTCACCAATTGCAGGCCCAGCGCATTGCCGGGGCCGCAAGCGATACCTGTTTCTTCACTGATTTCGCGAGTGGCGGTTACCTCTAGCGCCTCGGCTTCAAAATCCTGGCTGCCGGTGACCGATTGCCAGAACTCGTCGGGCATGTCACGGTAATCGGCCCGCTGAATCAACAACACATCCAAGGCAGATGTGTGAATAACAACGAGCACTGAGCAGGGAATTTTGAAGGGCTTGGCCATAAAAAAGGGCACCGGATCGAGCGCCCTCTGATTCTGCGCCAAGACCGCTGTCAGGCGGTTTTGGCCAGGTCTACTGTGCGCAAACGGATGTGTAACTCGCGCAACTGCTTTTCATCCACGGCGGAAGGGGCTTGGGTCAGCAGGCACTGGGCGCGTTGGGTTTTAGGGAAGGCGATCACGTCGCGGATCGACTCGGCACCCGTCATCAGGGTGACGATGCGATCCAGGCCAAACGCCAGCCCGCCATGGGGCGGTGCGCCATATTGCAGGGCATCCAGCAAGAAGCCGAACTTGACTTGCGCTTCTTCGGGTGTGATCTTGAGCGCATCAAACACTTTTTGCTGTACGTCGGCACGGTGAATACGCACCGAGCCGCCGCCCATCTCCCAGCCGTTCAAAACCATGTCGTAGCCCTTGGAGATGCATTTGCCCGGGTCGGTGACCATCCAGTCTTCATGGCCGTCTTTGGGCGCTGTGAAGGGGTGGTGGGTGGCGGTGTAACGCTTGGCCTCGTCGTCGTACTCAAACATCGGGAAATCAACCACCCACAGCGGCCGCCAGCCTTTTTCAAACAGGCCGTTCTTTTTGCCGAATTCACTGTGTCCAATTTTGACGCGCAGGGCACCGATCGCGTCGTTGACGATTTTTTCCTTGTCTGCACCAAAGAAGATCAGGTCACCGGCTTGTGCACCCGTGCGCTCAAGCACGGCGTTCAAGGCCTTGTCGTGGATGTTCTTGACGATGGGGCTCTGCAATCCATCGCGGCCAGTTGTCAAGTCATTGACGCGGATATAAGCCAGGCCTTTGGCACCATAAATTTTGACAAACTCGGTGTAGGCATCAATCTCGCCACGGCTGATGCCGCCGCCTTCGACTGAACCACCAGGGACACACATGGCCACGACTCGGCCATTCTTCATGTTGGCCGCGACGCTGAAGACCTTGAAATCCACGTCGGCCATGACATCGGTGACTTCGGCAAACTGGAGTTTGACACGCAGATCGGGTTTGTCAGAGCCATACAGGTGCATGGCTTGCTGGTAGCTCATGACCGGGAACTCGCCCAAGTCAACCCCAATGGTGTTTTGGAACACGGTTTTGATCATGCCCTGGAAGATGTCGCGGATTTCTTCTTCGCCCAGGAAAGAGGTTTCATTATCGATATGGGTGAACTCGGGCTGGCGGTCGGCGCGCAGGTCTTCGTCACGGAAACACTTGGTGATCTGGTAATAACGGTCAAACCCGGCCACCATCAGCAACTGTTTGAAGAGCTGAGGTGATTG
>JANOWY010000027.1:0-2778 GCA_031418135.1 Rhodoferax sp.
ATGTCAATACCCCAGGAAACCCAAAGGATTCCAATTGCCCTTGAACAGCGGCACCTTGAACCAGACTTCAAACATCATGAAAAAAACCACGTTGATCACCAACGCAGCGACGACACTTTTCATCCATGAGAACTTGCCCAGGATGACCATGAACAGCGCAATGTAAACCGCAGAAGCCAAATAGATGCCAACAATCTGGATGGCGCCCACGTAAACCAGCGCTGGAATAAACACCTGAAGAACGCGGCTGAGCTGCTCCCGGTCAACAAAGGCCTCGGTGTTTTTACCCTTCCCAAACACGGCCTGGTAAAAAATGCCGATCGCCGAGACGCACAGAATGAGCCCGATGTAAAACGGGAAATAGCCGGCACCCGGGCCATCGCTGGTCCAACCGGAGCCCAGCTTGCTGCTGCCAAAAATCACCAGCAACCCAAAGCCCAAGACACACGCGGCAACCACCGCCTCCACCACATGGGTGGCCACGACGCCAGGGCTTTCTGATTCTTCGTTTGTCGACATGCCCAACTCCTTATTTGGCCATGAAGCCGGCTTCTTTCATCAGCTCCCGGTGCATGTTTTCGGCTTTTCCCAGCCAGTCGTTAAAAGCGTCGCCGGACATGCTGGTCTGGTTGAAAGCACCCTTTTCCATGTAGTCTTTCCACTCAGCCGTGTCGCGCACTTTTTTCAGCATGTCAACATAAAAAGCCAATTGGTCTTTGCTGACGCCAGGGGACGTAAAAATGCCGCGCAACATGGTGTAGCTGGCGGGAACCCCGGATTCTTTGCAAGTGGGGATATCGGCCCACGCTTGCGTGGGTGTGACCTTGGCTTTGTAGGTCAGCCGCTTTTCGTCAAATACACACAATGCCTTCAACTGGCCAGCACGCCATTGGGCGACTGCTTCGATCGGGTTGTTGACGGTGGAGTCAATGTGTTTGCCAACCAGTTGCACGGCCACTTCACCGCCGCCCCGGAAGGGCACGTAGATGAACTTGGTGCCGGTGGCTTTTTCCATGCCCACGGTCAGGATCTGGTCTTCCTGCTTGGAGCCGGTTCCACCCATCTTCATTTTGTTGGGGCCGGCTGCTTTTACCGCGTCCAGATATTCCTTGCCCGTTTTATAGGGCGCTTCGGCGTTCACCCACAAAATGATTTGGTCCAGCGCCATCATCGAAACCGGAGTCATGTCACGCCAGTTGAACGGCACGCCCGTGGCCATGGGGGTGGTGAACAGGGTGGACAAGGTGACGATCAGTTTGTGCGGATCGGCCTTGGCGTCTTTCACCGAGAGGAAGCCCTCGGCACCAGCACCGCCGGATTTGTTCACCACAATCAGCGGCTCTTTCATCAATTTGTATTTGATGACGATGCCCTGGATGAGGCGGGCCATTTGATCGGCTCCACCGCCGGTGCCTGCGGGCACCACAAATTCGACTGGTTTGGTAGGTTCCCAAGCGGCGAAGGCGGAACCCATGCCACTCAAAGCCGAGACGGCCAACAGGCTCATCGCGCTACGCTTGAAAGTTTTGGACAGATAAGAGCCGAGTATGGATTTGTTCACGAATATCTCCAGTTGCACTAAGAAAGGGCCGATGAAATGACACGTCACTTGCATCCTGATTTTGCAGGTGATGCATGTTCTTGTCACTCGGGTTAAAAACTCTTGACGGGGGTCAAGATTGCGCAATTTGAACGGCGACTGAGGGTTAGTCCCAGCCCGTATGTCTACGCAGTTTTGCGTACGGCAGGCTGCGCATACTGGTGTGTATACAGTTTTTGCTCTGAAAAGCAGAGCATGGCCTTGCCGAGGCTACGCGTGAACAGAAGCAGGGAGTGCCCGCAAGCTGCTTACCGGCGAGCGCAGAATCACACCCATTTGCACGATGAACAACAGCAGTGACAAGCCGAGGCAAGCCACTTCGCCCCACTGCGCGCCCACATACCCGCCCAGCGCAGCACCCAGCGGACGAACCTCCATGTTGACGGTCAGAAACAAGGCCGACACGCGGCCCAGCATGGCACTTGGCGTGACGGTTTGGCGCAAGGTGAGCGAGGTGATCGTCCACAAGATCGGACCAAACCCGAACATAAAAAAGGACAGCCCGGCCAATGCGGGGCTGGGGACCGCCCAGGTGGCCAGCATCAGCGCCGAACCCAGCACTGAAAACGCCGGCCCCAGTTGGATGGCACGGCCAAAGGCCATGGCCCCCACAATGCGCGGTGCCAGCAGCGCCCCCACCATCATGCCCACGCCATAAATCGCCAAGGTCATGCCGACACCCGCTGCGTTCATGCCCAACACACGCAGGGCATACGGCACATAGGCCGCCTGCAAGACGAACCAGGCCAGGTTCCAGGCGACGGCGGTCAACAAGATGGGGCGCAGCAATTCGTGTTGCCAAACCATCATCGCGCCGTCTTTGATTTCAAGCCACGGATGCCGCGCAGGACGGCTCTCACGCGCGGGTTCGCGGATGCCCAGCAGCAACAAAACGGCAGCACCCGACAACAGCGCCGCCAAGACGAAAGCGCTGGAGCCGCCCATCCAGGCCACCAGCGCACCGGCCAACGCAGGCCCACCCGCGTAGGCAGCGCTGCGGGCCAACTCCAGACGGCCATTGGCCTGAGCCAGCGCCTCGCGATCCACCAAAGCAGGCACCAGCGCCGGGGCCGCCACACTGAACCCGACAGTGCCAATGGCACCCACAAACCCCAGCAGCGCCAGCACCGGCAAACTGAGTCCGCCCCGCAGCAGGGCGGCCAGCAAACCCAACAATG
>JANOWY010000028.1:0-3782 GCA_031418135.1 Rhodoferax sp.
GCTGGGCACCCGGCTGGCGGTGTTCGCGTCGATGCCGCACCTCAAGCTCATCATCGTCGATGAAGAACACGACCCCAGTTACAAACAAACCGAAGGGGCGCGTTATTCGGCCCGTGATTTGGCCATTTGGCGCGGTAAAAACGAAGGGGCCAAAGTGCTGCTGGGTTCGGCTACGCCGTCGCTCGAAAGCTGGCACCACGCCACCCCCGTCGAGCCACGCGGGCCGGGCCCGCTCACCACGGGGCCGCGCGGGCTCAAATACCAGCGGCTGGACATGCCCACCCGCATAGGCGCAGGTGCCCTGCCCCAAGTGGTTCGGGTGGACATGAACCACCAGCCCAAAAAGGCGGTGATCTCCACACCGCTGCTGGCCGCTATCCAGGCGCGGGCGGCGCGGGGCGAACAAAGCATGTTGCTCCTGAACCGGCGGGGTTACGCGCCGGTGCTGGCCTGCGGCGCCTGCGAATGGAAGAGCGAATGCCCGCATTGCAGCGCCTACCGTGTCTTCCACAAAATCGACCGCAGCTTGCGTTGCCACCATTGCGGTTATGCCGAACCGGTGCCACGCGCCTGCCCGGAATGCGGCAACCTCGATCTGCAAACCGTAGGCCGGGGCACCGAACGGCTGGAAGAACACCTGACGGAACTGCTGGCCGGGGTGGCGCGCCCCGGCAGCGAATCGGTCCTGTTCCCGCAGGGCGAGCCGCTGCGGATTGCCCGCATTGATGCCGACAGCACCCGCCTCAAAGGCGAGCTGGAGCGGCAGTTGGCCAACGTGCATGCGGGCCAGGTGGACGTGCTGGTGGGCACCCAGATGATCGCCAAAGGGCACGACTTTCGCCGCATCACCCTGGTCGCCGCCATCAACCCCGACGGGGCGCTGTTCAGCAGTGATTTTCGCGCGCCAGAGCGCTTGTTCGGCCTGCTGATGCAATCCGCCGGGCGGGCCGGGCGCGATGCCTTGGTGAGTGGCCACAGCGAGATGTGGATTCAGTCGTTTTACCCACAACACCCCTTGTTTGGCGCGCTCAAACGCCATGATTTTGCGGCCTTCGCCGCCAGCCAGCTGCAAGAGCGCCAAACCGCCAGCTTGCCGCCGTTCAGTTTTCAGGCGCTGGTGCGGGCCGATGCACGCACGCAGGAGATTGCGCAAGGGTTTTTAACAGCAGCGGCGGCCGCGGTTCATGCCGGAGCCCCCATGGAATCCGCCGCCTACGTCACGCTGTACCCCGCCGTGCCGCTGAGTATTCAGCGCGTGGCCAATGTGGAGCGCGCTCAAATGCTGATCGAAAGCCCCAACCGCGCCCGCCTGCAGGCTTTTCTGAACGCCTGGGCCGAGGTGCTGCACACTACCCGCGCAGGGCCAGCGGGCAAAGGGCTGATTCGCTGGGCGGTGGATGTGGATCCGCTGCTGATTTGAGATGACTTGGAAGATGCCAACCTGCGACCGCGCTCACACCACTGGCCATCTTAAAATGCATAATTTTTGGTTTTAAAATATTTATTATTTAAAATACAGTATTTATTACTATATTATTTATATCAATTTTTGTAATTAATACCTGAACATTAAATTAAATTTATTAACAACTTATCTTAAAAATAGATATTTGTGTATTTTGCGACACGCTTATTTGCCGGGCAAGCTGTTTTGTATGCTCCTGCCGACCGCGCTCGCCCTACCCTCGCTGACCCAGTTTGACCCGGCCCGGGTGCGACCTGAGCCTGCCGTGGTGGCTGCCCGTTACCCCAACCCGGGCCTTGAAGGAACTTACCCGACACCCGCCTTCAAACCTGAGCGCGACGATTTCACCACTCACGACGAAGCCATCGATTACCTGCTCGGTCTGCAAAACCAGCCTGCCCGGCGCGCCTGGTTGCGGCTGGAGATCATTGGCCAGTCGCAACAGGGGCGCGATATCCCGCTGGTGCTGCTGGGCGCTGCACCTTGGGGTATCGCCAATCCAACTGCAACGTCCGAGCCCAAACCCACCGTGCTCGTCCTGGGTCAACAACACGGCAACGAACCCGCTGGCGGTGAAGCGGCTCTGGCACTGGCCGAGCGGCTCTCCAACCCCGACCACCTTGCCAACGCCTTGCTGCAAAACATCAACGTGCTCATTCTGCCGCGCGCCAACCCCGATGCGGCCCACCACTTCCAACGGGCCACCGCCAATGGCCTGGACGTGAACCGCGACCATCTGCTGCTGCAAACCCCTGAAGCCCGCGCGATTGCCGCCACGGCCTTGCGTTTAAACCCCAAGTAGTGCTCGATTTGCATGAATTCACGGTGGGCGACCGCTGGCTGGCCAAGTTTGGCGGCTACGCCAAATTTGATGCTTTGTTGCAAGCCGCCACGGTGAGCATGGGCGGTGTGCAGGCTGATACCGGGCGTAATGTGTACGGCCTGCGCCATGCCGTCAGCCCGCTGATTGAAACCCGGGGCGTGGGTATGGGGCGCGCCCACTATGCCCGGCGCGTCCACAGCCACGTGACGGCCGCACTGGCCGTTTTGCAGACTGCGGCGCGCTTGCGCGAGCCGCTGCAACAGGCCGTTGCACAAGCCGGGCAAACCGCAGCTGTACAGAATTTGCAGGCGCTGGGTATCCGGTTGCATCGCCTGGCGGGTGCTGCCGAAGTCACTACCCAAGCCACGTCCCAAGCTGCGGCTCAACCTGCTACCGAGCTTTCAGCTGCGTCCGCCAGTTTGGCAGGCCCAACAGCGGTGGAACACTATCAAGTTTTGACCGACCAAGGCGGTCAGCGGCAAGATGCCCGTGGCGCAATTGCTGCCAACCGCCCGATCCGCACCCTCACGGTGGCGCTGCAGGCCGCTCACATCCGGTTGCCGCCCGGTGGCTGGTATGTGCCGCTCAACCAGCCCCTGGCTCATCTGGCCGCCGTGGCGCTGGAGCCCGACTCGCAAAACAGCCTGGTCGCCAACCACGTGCTGATGCTCGAAAATGGCAGCTTGCCACCACCCGCCGGCATCGCACCGACAGCGACCACCCCCACGTTGCTGCGCATCATGCAGCCCTTGCCGGGGTTCTGACGGCAAACGAACGCACCACACCCAATCACTCGAGGGCCGCCTTCAACAACTCTTTTAAATATTTATTTTTTAATTTTTTTTAAATAATTATTATTTATATTTGCTATTTTTAATGTATCTTACTGTGCAATTATTGTTTTAACAATATCCATTTTTGTTTTATAATTTTGATATAGTTATGATAAATGAATTCAACCCCCGCTTCAGTGCCAACCTGCAGACTTGCCGTGCTGGCATCTGGCGCTGGCAGCACCCTGCAGGCGGTGGCCCAGGCCTGTTCTGACGGTGCCTTGTCGGCCCGCATTGCATTGGTCATCAGCAACAACCGCGACGCCGGAGCGTTACACATTGCGCAAAACTTGGGCTTGCCACACCTGCATTTGAGCGGGCAAACCCACCCAGACACCACCCCAACCCCAGGCGACGCGTTAGACATGGCCATGTTGCAGGCCTTGCAACAATCCGGTGCTCACATTGTGGTGCTGGCGGGTTACATGAAAAAAGTAGGTCCGCGCGTTTTGGCCGCGTTTCAGGGGCACATCATCAACACCCACCCAGCCCTGTTACCCCTGTTTGGCGGGCACGGCATGTACGGCCAGCGCGTGCACGCGGCGGTTTTGGCCGCTGGTGCCACGGTTACTGGCCCCACCATTCACCACGTCACTGCCGGGTATGACGAGGGCGGCATTCTGGCCCAAACTCACGTTGCAGTGCTGGCTGGCGACACCCC
>JANOWY010000029.1:0-59576 GCA_031418135.1 Rhodoferax sp.
AGCCGCCGTTCGCGGCCGTGCCCCCAGGTGTGGTGCGCGGTGCTGATGGCACCCGGAACACGGGAGCCATCTGCAAAGATCAGCGTGGGTGTTCCGGTGATCTTGAATTTTTTGCCCAGCTCGAGGTTACGCGCGATCGCCGATGCATCGCAGCCTGGTGCACCTGCAGCGGGCGCAGGTTGGTCACGCAGCATCAGGTCTTGCCAGGCTTTGCCTTTGTCTTTGGCGCACCAGACGTTTTTGGATTTTTCAGTGGAGTCAGCACTCAGGATAGGATACAAAAACATGGAGATGGTGACGTTGTCTACCTTCTGCAAATCGCGCTCGAAGCGTTTGCAATAGCCGCAGTTGGGGTCTTCAAATACCGCCAGTTTGCGTTTGCCGTTGCCCCGAACGATGGTGAACGCGTCTTTCATGGGTAGGCTGTCAAACGCCACCATGGTGAGTTTTTCGATGCGCTCCTCGGTGAGGTTGCGCCGCTGTTTGGTGTCGATCAAATTACCCTGAATCAGGTGGTTGGCATCGGCATCCACATAAAATATCTCGGTGCCATTGACGCGAATTTCATACAGCCCTGGCACTGCCGTTTTGTTGACTTCGTCGATCTGTTTGAGCTGCGGGATGCGTTCGGCCAGGTTTTTGCGGATGCTGGCTTCGTCGGCCTGAGCCACAAGGGCCGCCACGGCGACAGTGGCGCCCAGCAGGATTTTGGTCAAATTCATGGGTTCATTTCCAGGATGTGAATTGAAAATTCGCTTCGATTAACGTGCAGTATGGGTTTGGGTTTCTTGAACAGTTGAAGCTGCTTTCGGGTTCATGTTTTTGCCTGTGGGTTACCGGCCCATGGCCCGCGCAGCCACCCAGGTTTTCAGGCCACCGCTTTGGTCAAAGGCACTGAGCCCCATGTTGCGCAGGCCTTGCCAGGCTTTGCCCGGCTGCGCAAATAGCCGCTGCAGGCCGTCGGTGGCCCCGGCAAGCAAAGCAGCCTCGAGTTTGCGGGCGCGCTCGTACTGGCGCAGCAGTTTTTCGTCACCAGGGCTACGAAAGTAATCGCGTTTGGCGATCAACGAGGCCAACGCCGCCACATCCGCCAAACCAAGGTTCAGGCCTTGGCCGCTCAAGGGGTGCACGCTGTGGGCAGCATCGCCAGCCAGCGCCCAGGCGGTTTGGCCACCGGGCATCCGCCCCACCCAACGACGCGTTTGCGCCAGCTGCAAAGGCCATTGCGCCCGGCTGGACACCAGCGACATGCCACCCAGGCTGTGGTGGCTGGCAAGCTGGAGGGCTTGGCAGAAGGCTTGATCGGGAGATTGCATAAGGGCGTTGGCTCGGTCTGAATGGATTGACCACACTACTGCCACAGAGTTCCTTGGCGCACTGTCACCCAATGGCAACAGCCCCAGTATTTCACCGCCCGAAGCATCGCCGGCAAACCATTGCCGGGCGGTATATCCATGCGGGTTTTCGCAGGCTACTCGGGTGGCAATGGCCGCTTGGTCGTAGGCCTGCACATCAAATTCCACACCCAGCTCGTCTCGCGTTTGGCTGTTGCGGCCTTCACACACCACGGTTAGCGCCGCTTCAACGGGCGCTGGCACGGTTTCAATCAGCGGCTGAAACTGGGTGGCCTGCGCCAATAAGGCTTCCAACGCGGGTACATCGACGATCCAGGCCAGGGCTTCACCTTCGCCGGGCGGCGCATCAAAATGGGTTTCGCCGCCGTCGTCGCCCTGCACGTGCATGGCCAACACGGACGTGGCACCCGTCGCGCCCGGCCAGCAACGAAAGGACTCCAGCATGTTTTTGGAGGCCCGATTGAGCGCGTAAGCCCGCACGTCGCTGTGCCCGGTGGTATCAGCTCGCGACGCTTCTGACACCTTCGCGGCCGCTGGATCTGGCTGGGTTTCGACCAAGGCCACCCGCAAACGCTCGCGCGCCAGCAGTAGCGCCAAGACGCGGCCAGTGATACCCGCGCCACGAATACAGATGTCAAACGGTCGAGCCATGGGTGTCTTTCATGCGGTCATTTTAGGAGGCAGGGCAAAATCGGGGGACTGGCTGGCCGAATGACGGTTATTTCAGCGGTCATTTCGACGATCATTTTGCGGATTCGCCCTTCCGGCTTTAACGCTATTCAAGAGGAAAGATTTCATGGTTCACGCCCGCATTGAGCGCCTGTTCATTTACCCGGTCAAATCGTGTGCAGGTATCGAAATGACCGACGTGGTTTTGTACGACACCGGCCTTGATCTGGATCGCGCCTGGATGGTAGTGGACGCGCAAGGCGTGTTTGTGAGCCAGCGCGAATACCCGCGCATGGCGCTCATCAAACCTCAAATTAAGCGCGGGGAACTGGTGTTGCGCGCCCCCGGAATGTTGGCCCTGCACGTGAGCATTGATGCGGTAGAGGCAGCCACCCGCGTTGAGGTGTGGGACGACACCGTGCCGGCTTTTGACATGGGCGACATTGCCAGCCAGTGGTTCAGCGATTTTTTGTCGCTCAGCGCGTCAGGTTTGCCCAGCGCCGGTGCGCCCAAGTTCCGGCTGGTGCGGTTTGACCCGGAACACAATCGCCTGGCCAGCAAAAAGTGGACGGTTGGCGTGGACGCGCCCTACCAGTTTGCCGACGGGTTTCCGATGCTGATAACCAGTAGCGCCTCGCTGGACGAACTCAATAGCCGGTTGGCCAAAGACGGCCATGCCGCTGTGGGCGTTGAGCGGTTTCGCCCCAACATCGTGCTCAGTGGTGTGGAGGCGCATGATGAAGACCGCCTGTCGGACATCACGATCAGCGCCGTAGATGACAAAAACGGTGCCATAGCGGTGGTGCTGGTGCCCTGCAAACCGTGTGCGCGCTGTTCCATTCCGGATATCAACCCGGCAGACGCCACGGCCAGCCCATGGGTCGGCGACACCTTGCAAACGTATCGCGCCAATCACCAAATGGAGGGGGCCATCACCTTTGGCATGAACGCCATCATCCGCAGTGGCATAGGCGCTACCCTGCGCCTGGGCCAGCCAGTGACGGGCGAGTTCAACTTTGGCTGACCACCCACCACTCGGCGTTGAATTGACGAAACCGGCTGGGGTTTCTACGGGAAGCTGGGCATCTTGAGCCAGCACTTACAATCGGTGTCTGATTTTCAACAAGGCCCGCTGATTCCTGCGCCGGGCCTTTTCGTTTTGTATGTCGGTTTGCATGTTCGTTTGAGCAGCAGATTTTTAGAGGTGGTTCCATGAGTTTGAAATGCGGCATTGTCGGTTTGCCAAACGTGGGAAAATCAACCCTGTTCAATGCCCTGACCAAGGCCGGTATCGCCGCCGAAAACTACCCGTTTTGCACGATTGAACCCAACGTCGGCATTGTTGAATTGCCGGATGCGCGGCTGGCCCAGTTGTCCGCCATCGTCAAACCCGAGCGTATCGTGCCGGCGATTGTCGAATTTGTGGACATCGCCGGTTTGGTGGCGGGTGCCAGCACCGGTGAAGGTCTGGGCAACAAGTTCCTGGCCCACATTCGCGAAACTGACGCCACCATCAATGTGGTGCGCTGCTTTGAAGACGACAACGTGATTCACGTAGCCGGCAAGATCGACCCTATTTCCGATATCGAAGTGATCCAGACCGAGTTGTGCCTGGCTGACCTCACGGCGGTCGAAAAAGGCTTGCACCGGGTGACCAAAACGGCGCGCTCAGGTGACAAGGAATCGGCCAAATTGGTGGCGATTCTTGAAAAGTGCCAAGTTGCACTGAACCAGGCCAAACCAGTGCGCACACTGGATTGGAGCAAGGAAGAACTGCCCTTGCTCAAGCAGTTTTTCCTGATAACCGCCAAACCGGCCATGTTTGTTGCCAATGTGGCCGAAGACGGCTTTAAAAACAACCCGATGCTGGATCGCCTGACCGCCTACGCCTCCGCGCAAAACGCACCCGTTGTCGCTATCAGCGCCAAGATGGAAGCCGAGATGAGCGAGATGAGCGACGACGACCGCCAGATGTTCCTGGAAGAGCTGGGCCAAACCGAACCCGGCCTGAACCGGCTGATCCGCTCTGCCTACAAACTGCTGGGGCTGCAGACCTATTTCACAGCCGGTGTCAAAGAGGTGCGGGCCTGGACCATCCACGTCGGCGACACCGGTCCGCAAGCAGCAGGCGTGATCCACACCGACTTTGAAAAAGGCTACATCCGTGCCCAAACCATCGCGTTTGACGATTTCATCCAGTTCAGGGGTGAACAAGGTGCCAAAGATGCCGGGAAAATGCGCGCAGAAGGCAAGGAATACGTGTTGAAAGATGGCGATGTGATGAACTTTTTGTTCAGTTCCTGAGTGGATTTGGTTGAAGCCAGTCACCCTGGCCAAAACCGGCCAAACACGCCCATCAGCACCGCCGTCATGACGGCATAACGCAGAAACTTGCCGATGGCCATGTAGAAAAGGCAGGGCCAAAAATCGAGTTTGAGCCAACCTGCAACGGCGCACAGAGGGTCGCCCACACCCGGCAACCAGGAAAGCAGGCAGGCTTTGGGGCCGATTTTTTTCAGCCAATCCAGCGCCCGCAGGTGGGTAGACGAGTGGCGGTATTTGTCCACCACCGCGTGGGATGCCAGACCCATCCACCAACTCACAGCACCACCCAGTGTGTTGCCCAGTGTGGCGACCCAAACGGCGGGCCAAAATAGTTCCGGGTTGAGCTGTACCAGACCCACAACGGCCGGTTCTGATGCCAATGGCAGCAGTGTTGCACCGACGAATGCGACCACAAATACAGTTGTCAAGCCATGTTGCGGCAACGCAAACCAAGCCAGCAGAGTGTCCATCCAGAGGGGCATCCGCCGAGTATAGGGAGCCAATCGGCACACCCGGGAATTGAGCTGGCGGCCAAAGGCCTGTGATTCAGATGTCATGCCGATTGGCCATTGGGCGCGGTAACCAAAAAAATTTCAATTGCTGAAATAACCAGCAGTTAAAATCCTCACCGCATTCAAGTGCAGACATGCAAATCGGCCCCTATATTCTGACAAATAACCTGTTTGTTGCCCCCATGGCTGGGGTGACCGATAGGCCTTTTCGTGGTTTGTGCAAAAGCCTCGGGGCCGGTTATGCGGTGAGCGAAATGGTCACGTCACGCAAGGACCTGTGGAAATCGCTGAAGACATCACGCCGCGCCAACCACGACGGCGAGGCCGGCCCGATTGCCGTGCAAATCGCCGGCACTGATGCGGCCATGATGGCAGAAGCCGCCGCCTACAACATCGAGCGTGGTGCGCAGATCATCGACATCAACATGGGTTGCCCGGCCAAAAAGGTATGCAACAAATGGGCCGGTTCGGCCCTGATGCAAAACGAAACGCTGGCGCTGGAGATTATTGAAGCAGTAGTTCAGGCCTGCCAGCTACACAACGTGCCAGTCACCCTGAAAATGCGCACCGGTTGGCACCAGGACAACAAGAACGCCCCGCGCTTGGCATTGGCGGCGCAAAATGCCGGCATCCAGATGATCACGGTGCACGGGCGAACCCGGGAACAAGGTTATGGAGGTGTGGCCGAGCACGAAACGGTTGCCGCCATCAAGGCCAATCTGCATATTCCGGTGGTCGCCAATGGCGACATCGACTCGCCGCAAAAAGCCCTTGCGGTATTTGCCCGTACAGGCGCAGATGCCGTCATGATCGGCCGTGCCGCCCAGGGCAAGCCCTGGATATTTCGCGAAATCGCCCACTTTTTGACGACCGGCACAGAGTTGGCACCGCCTTTGGTGATGGATGTCAAACGCCTGTCTATCGCACATTTGTACGACCATTACAGTCTGTATGGTGAATTCCTGGGTGTCCGTACTGCCCGCAAACACATAGGCTGGTATGTGGCCGGCCTGCCGGGCGGTGTTGGCTTTCGCGCACAGATGAACCTGATCGACCAATGTGATGAACAAATTGCCGCGGTTGCCTGTTTTTTTGACGAATTGGGCAGTAACATGGATCGCCTGCCAGTGAGCCAACCATTCGATGCTGATTCTGGCTCCCCCGCCCACACTGATTTCCACCTGAACACCGCGAACCCACACGAGGAGATGAACGCATGAGCAAGAAGAACATTGAAGAAGTCGTCAAGGCCAGCTTAGAGGCTTACTTCAAAGACCTCAAAGGGGAGCGGCCCACCGAGGTGTACGACATGATGTTGGGCATCATTGAGAAGCCGATCCTTGAAGTCATCTTGCTCCATGCCCGTGGCAACCAATCCAAAGCCTCGCTTTGGATGGGCTTGAACCGCAACACCTTGCGTAAAAAAATGGCCCGTGCCGGTTTGCTGTGAGCGGGGTGTTCGCGCTTTTATCGGTTTCTGACAAAACGGGCATTCTGGCGTTAGCTCAAGGCCTGCATGGCTTGGGTGTCCAGTTGCTGTCTACCGGTGGCACGGCAAAACTTTTGGCTGACAACGGCCTGCCCGTCACTGAAGTGGCGGATCACACCGGTTTCCCGGAAATGCTCGATGGCCGGGTCAAAACTCTTCATCCCACAGTGCATGGGGGTTTGTTGGCCCGGCGCGATGTACCCGCGCACATGGCCGCTTTGCAACAGCATGGCATTGCCACCATCGACATCCTGGTTGTCAACCTCTATCCATTTGAGGCCACTGTTGCCAAGGCCGGTTGTACTCTAGAAGATGCCATAGAGAACATCGATATTGGCGGCCCGGCCATGGTGCGTAGCGCAGCCAAAAACTGGAAGGATGTGGCGGTGCTGACCGATTCGTTGCAATATGCCGACGTGCTGACTGAGCTCCGGTCGGACGGCACTATCAGTGCAAAAACCAAATTCGCGCTGGCTGTAGCGGCCTTTAACCGGATAAGCCAATATGACGGGGCGATTTCCGATTACCTGTCATCCACGACGGAAACCGGTCAGCGCACGTCATTTCCAGGTCAGGCAAACGGCCGTTTTATCAAACTGCAAGACTTGCGATACGGCGAGAACCCCCATCAACAGGCCGCGTTTTACCGGGTGTTGTACCCGGCGCCAGGTTCGTTGGTAACCGCCAAACAATTACAGGGCAAAGAACTGAGTTACAACAATATCGCCGACGCTGATGCTGCGTGGGAATGTGTCAAGGCATTCACTGAGCCGGCTTGCGTGATCGTCAAGCATGCCAACCCGTGCGGTGTGGCAGTAGGCGGCAATGCGCTGGAGGCTTACAACAAGGCCTTCCAGACCGACCCGACCTCTGCATTTGGCGGAATTATTTCACTCAACTGCACACTGGATCAACATGGTGCGCTACAAATTTCAAAGCAATTTGTTGAAGTTTTGATCGCACCGGCGTTCACGCCCGAAGCCCTCGATGTGTTCAAAGCCAAAGTGAATGTGCGGATTTTGCAGATTGATTTGCCGCCATCTCATGGTGCCGATGCCGCCAGCCGAAATCGCATGTCTCCTTGGGAGCGCGGCCAGAACATGGTCGATGTCAAACAGGTGGGTTCGGGCTTGTTGATGCAAACCGCCGACAACCACGAACTGGCGTTGTCTGATTTGAAAGTGGTCACTCACCTGAAACCCACACCAGAACAATTGAACGACCTGATGTTCGCCTGGAAAGTGGCCAAGTTCGTTAAATCCAATGCCATTGTGTTTTGCAGGGATGGCATGACGATGGGAGTGGGTGCCGGGCAAATGAACCGCATTGATTCCGGCTATATCGCCAGCATCAAGGCCGGCCATGCCAAGCTGTCATTGCAAGGCAGCGCAGCGGCGAGTGACGCGTTTTTCCCGTTCCGGGACGGCCTGGACATGGTGATTGATGCGGGTGCGACTAGCGTCATTCAACCAGGCGGCAGCATGCGTGACCAAGAAGTGATTGATGCGGCCAATGAACGGGGAGTGGCCATGGTTTTCAGCGGCATCCGGCACTTTCGGCATTGAGACAGCGCTGACGCAAGCACGGTTGTAAGGCCCAACACCGCCAAACGACTGAGTGGCACTTGCTGCCAATGTAGCGAATGGAGTCAGCCTGTGCCTGTTGCCTTGCCACGATCCGGTTTTGCCACCGCTTTAGCGGCCATCACGCTGGTTTTAAGCGGTCTGTTTGGCGCGGCGTTTCAGCCTGCACAGGCCCAACTCATCGCGCAAGCCGTCGCCGCGCAGGCCACGGCTCCATCCAAACCGGTCCCGCTTATCCCCATCACCACCTTTTTGGCGATGCTCGAGCCCAACACCCGGCTGTCCGAGGCGTCGTTTGCCAAGGTCGTTGCGGGCTGGCGCGACAGTTATGCGCCACTGCTGCTGGAGATGCTGGGGCTGATGGCCAGTTCCTACACCGAAGGGCTGGCGGTGGAACACCTGATGAAGGTCTCTGGCATCCCGACGCGTGACGTCAACGAGTTGTACGCCTGGGTTTGGGCGCAGAATTTCGCACCCCACCCGCATTACGCCGAATTCAAGGCGCGTTTGTATGAAGCGATTGATCCGCGTTTCCGTGAATACTTTGGCAACCGCCCAAAAACCACCATCCGCCTGGACGAGGTTCGCTGGGGCGGGGTGCGCCGGGACGGAATCCCGCCGCTGAAAAACCCGGTCATGCTCCCGGCCCCTGCCGCCCATTACCTGGCTGATACGGATGTCGTCTTTGGTGTTGCCTTGCCATTGCCTGGCGCAGGCGCACCCCGTCAAAACAGCGCGGGCCGCCGGGCTGAAGCAGCTCCACTGGACATTCGGGCCTACCCCAAACGGATTCTGGCTTGGCATGAAATGTTCAAGGATCGGATTGCCGGACGGGAAGTCAATGGTGTGTATTGCACCCTGTGCGGGGCCATGATTTTGTATGAAACCGCGGTCAATGGCGTGCAACACGAGCTGGGCACCAGTGGTTTTCTGTACCGCTCTAACAAGCTGATGTATGACCATGCAACGCAGTCCCTGTGGTCGACCTTTGACGGCAAGCCCGTGGTCGGGCCACTGGTGGGCAAAAACATCGCTCTGCCCGCGCTTTACGTGGTGACCACGACGTGGGGCGACTGGAAAAAGCGGCATCCCACGACCACGGTATTGTCCCCTGACACAGGGCATGAACGCGACTACGGCGAAGGGGCCGCCTACCGTGACTATTTTGCTTCAGACCGCCTGATGTTTGGCGTTCCCAAACTGGATGCGCGCTTGCCCAACAAGGCGGAAGTGCTGGCACTGCGCGGCATGCAGCCCGGCACAGAACTGGCTATTTCAACGGACTATTTAGGGCAGCATCCGCTTCATCATGTGCGGCTGGGCAGCCGCCAGGTGGTTGTGCTGACCGATTCCAGCGGTGCCAACCGCGTTTATGACAGCCGATCTATACGATTCGTCAGTTACGACCGGCAAAACGCCGCAACGGACACGCAAGGAGGCAAGTGGACTGTTGGCGAGGAATATCTTCAAGGGCCCGCCGGGCAAACGCTGAAACGCATCAGTGCGCACCGCGCGTTTTGGTTCGGCTGGTATGCCGCTTACCCCAACACCCGACTGATCCAGTAAAAAACATCTAATTAACTAACAACACCATATCATGTAGAACAAAACGGCAATTTGTTCAAATAATCAATGCACAATTAGCTATAAATTTAGAATAATTTAAGATTAAAATATATATTTTTCTAATCTAAATACAATATGACAGGCGTGCCACCTGTGGCCAGCAAAAGATAATACGGCACTTTAAGAATTCTTCTGTGCGGGGTAGAAACACCCCTCAACGGCCTAGCGCCAGTGACCGTGGTGCCCGTGGCTGCGGTAACCCCAGCCGTAACCAATGCCCCGGTATAACAGCACCGGCGCTGCAATGGCGGCGGCCACAACCACCGGGTTGACTTGCTGGGTCACCACGTAAGGCGCCGGAACCGTCTGGATATATTCAATACGACTGGTTACTTGTGGCGCTTGCTGAATAATGACTGGCGCGGGTTCGGGTTGTTGCAAAACTGCTGCCGGTTGCTGGTAAACCGGCTGCGATGGTGTCGCAATCGGCGTGATTTGCAGGCGCAACGTGGGGCCGGGGTCTTGCGGCATTTGTACGGAATACTGCTTGCCACCGTATTCATAGACTACGTTGTATGCGGTGGTGCGGTTTTCATAAAAAGTCTGGGTGGTACAGCTCTGCACATTTTGGGTCTGGGTTTGACCAGGCCCTTCAATTTTGTCACCCAGCATGGCCCCGCCAATCACCCCGATCAACGTGGCAATGGCACGGCCGTCGCCGCCACCAAGGCTATTGCCGATAGCACCACCTGCGACAGCGCCCATGATGCCACCCGCGCCTGATCTTTGGCTCTGCACCTGAACTTGCTGCTGCGAACACACTTGGCGCGGCACAGCCACCTGCGTTAGTACCGGCGTGGTGGAAATCACCCGGGCGGTTTCCTGCTGCGCAAAACCCGTACTGGCGCTGCCTGCCATTACAGCGGCCAAAGCGCAAAGTGTTGTATTTTTCATGAAAACTCCTTTTCGACGAATACCGTCAATTGCCATAACGTCAGTCTAGAGGAAACGGTTGTCAGTTTCAATGAATGGCGCGTAAAGCTGATGTTACAAAACGACCCGCTGGCGTTAAAAAGTCACGAAACACTCGGCCGCTGCCGCAACAGTTGCCGCTATGTCGGCATCGGTATGAGCGGCGCTGACGAATCCGGCCTCGTACAAGGCCGGTGCAATGTAGACGCCGCGCTGCAGCAAACCATGAAAAAGCCGGTTGAAACGCGGGCTATCAGTCGTCATCACCGTGGCGTAGTTTTGCGGCAAATCAGCCATTAAAAAGAAACCGAACATGCCACCCTCACTGTCGGCGCAAAACGGCACACCCGATTGCCGGGCTGCAGCGTTCAAGCCTGTAACCAACGACCGGGTTTTGACGCTCAGGTCTTCAAAAAAACCGGTCTGGGAAATAAGCTTCAGCGTGGCCAGCCCGCAGGCTGTTGCCACGGGGTTGCCTGACAAAGTGCCTGCCTGGTAAACCGCACCCACGGGTGCCAGATGCTGCATCACCGAACGTTTGGCCCCAAAAGCCGCCAGCGGCATACCACCACCAATTACTTTGCCCAATACCGTCATATCCGGTTCAAAGCCTGGAATGGATCGGGCGTAGACTGCCTGCGCGCCACCCAACGCGACACGGCATCCCGTCATCACCTCATCAAAAACCAACAGCGCACCTGCCTGCGTGCACAACTCGCGGCAGCGCTTCATGAAGGGCACGCTGGCACGCACAAAATTCATATTGCCAGCGATGGGTTCGATCATCAAACAAGCGACTTCGGGCCCGTGCAATTTGAAGGCCTCTTCCAGTTGCTCAATGTTGTTGTATTCCAGAACCAGCGTGTGCGCGACGACTTCCGGTGGCACCCCGGCGCTGGTTGGGTTGCCAAAGGTGGCCAAGCCTGAACCGGCCTTGACCAGCAACGCGTCGGCGTGGCCGTGATAACAACCCTCAAATTTGATGATCTTGCTGCGCCCGGTGGCACCGCGCGCAAGGCGTATTGCACTCATGCCGGCTTCTGTTCCGCTGCTGACCAGACGCACCATGTCCAGGCTGGGGTAAAGCTTCAAAATCGTTTCAACCAGTTCGACCTCGCGTTCCGTGGGCGCACCGAACGACAGACCGTCATGAACCGCTGCCGTAACGGCTTCAATCACGTCGGGGTGACCATGCCCCAAAATCATCGGCCCCCAGGATCCGATGTAATCGATGTACCGTTGCCCATTGGTATCCCACATGTAGGCACCCTTTGCCCGCTCGATAAAGCGGGGTGTTCCACCCACGGCCTTGAAAGCCCGAACGGGGGAATTCACGCCCCCGGGAATGACGTTTTTGGCGCGGTCAAACAAGGCGGCATTGCGGTCAGTTGGAGTGGGGATGATGGAATCCATGTCAGTCTCAATATAGGGTCAGTGTTTTTTCGACACGCAAAATAGTTGCGTTCAATGTTTGGTATCGGGGGCGGGCAAATCAAGCAGGCTTTGTGAGGCCGCGCCGTCGTCATCGACCCCTTCTTCGTCATCCTCGGCATCACTATTGGCCCAAAACAGGCGGTCCGGAATGACTTGGCCCATGCCGGGACGAAAACCGCCATTTAGACTGCGGTCCAGGTAAGTCAGCGCCTCGGTGACGGCTTCTGGCAGCGCTGATCCACTGGCGATCAACGCCGCCAACGCAGCCGAAAGCGTGTCACCCGCGCCAGTAAAAATGGCTTCAAACCTCTCAAATTTGGTGCTGCAGAGCACAGATTCAGGAGTTGCCAAGACGTTGTCGATGAATTGATCCGGCAAAACAAGGCCCGTCACCAGCGTGTATGGAACTCCAAAACCATGGGCTGCGCGCGCGATGTCACGCGCTGTTGGGCTCTTGGATCCCGCCCAATCTGGCAAAAGCCAACGCCGCAGTGTGCTGTGGTTTCCAACCAACACCGTCGTTTGCGGCAACAACAGCTCTTCCAGGGCGTCTAGATATGCATCGATTTCAGGTTCGTCCCACCAAGACAGGTCAGGCAAATAACAAACCAATGGCAACTCTTCGTAATCAGAAGCGATTTCGGCAATGACCGCCAGATTGGACGGGGTGCCGACGAAACCGACCTTGATCACCGCCACTTGCACATCTTCCAATACAGCCCGGGCCTGATCATCAACGGCCTCGTCATCAAACGCCACATGGCCACTGATTTCGCGGGTGTCGCGCATGTAGGCACCTGTTACCACCGGCAAGGCATGAGCCCCTACCGAAGCAATTGAAGTGACATCCCCGCCAAGGCCACCGGCGCCGCTGGCATCGTTGGCATTAAAAACCAGCACACAGGCAGGTTGCAGAGATTCGTCCTCAACGTCGACTGCTTCAACGAGGGTGTCGCCAATCTTGCTGATATCAGACTCGGGTTTGGGAGGCATAGGGATTGAGCGAACGAGGCGCGCTCAAGCAGAGGTGAAAATGAGGAAAAATGCCTGGAACACGAAAATTGATAGCAAGTGTTGCTTGGAACACAACATCGTCACGCTGCGCCGATACAATGATTGCATTCTATTCGAAGGCTAGATAAGCTGTGCTTGATACCAAAACTTGGATGTGTTTGATTTGCGGCTGGATTTACGACGAAACCGACGGCGCACCCGACCACGGCATCGCCGCTGGCACTTTGTGGCGCGATGTGCCGATGAACTGGACTTGTCCCGAATGCGGCGCCCGAAAGGAAGATTTTGAAATGGTGCAAATCTAATGCTGGACGTGTTAATCTGAAACCTTGTCGGATATTGCCCGCATATTCCCAGGCCGTTGGCCTGCCGTAGATGTGACCGTTAGCTGACTGTTTTGCCATGGAGTCCATTCTTGTGAACGCAACAGCTACCCAGTACAAGGTGCTGGTCGTCGATGACAGCAATACGATCCGGCGTAGCGCCGAAATTTTCCTCAAGCAGGGTGGTCATGATGTGATGTTGGCCGAGGACGGTTTTGACGCTTTGGCGAAAGTCAATGATTACCAGCCGCATCTTATTTTTTGCGACATCCTGATGCCACGCCTCGATGGGTATCAAACCTGCGCAATCATCAAACGCAATGCCAAGTTTGCCAATGTGCCCGTGGTGATGCTGTCATCCAAGGATGGTGTTTTTGACAAGGCGCGGGGACGCATGGTCGGAGCTCAGGACTACCTTACAAAACCATTCACAAAAGACCAGTTGCTTTCCGCCGTTAAGCAATTTGGACTGATACTGCAAGGGGAACACTGATGGCCATTCAAAAAATCCTGATTGTTGATGATTCCAAAACAGAACTGATGTTCCTGACGGCGCTGCTGGAGCGCAATGGGATGACCGTGCGAAATGCCCAAGGTGCAGATGATGCATTTAAGCGCCTGACGGAGGAGAAACCAGACTTGATTCTGATGGATGTCGTGATGCCAGGGCAAAACGGTTTTCAGTTGACCCGGGCGATTACCCGCACGCCAGAATACGCTGCGATCCCGATCATCATGTGTACCAGTAAAAATCTGGAAACAGACCGCGTTTGGGGCATGCGGCAGGGCGCGCGCGACTACATAACCAAACCGGTCAACGAAGCCGAGTTGATCGCCAAGATCAACGCTCTGGGTTAAATTCCGCTTTCACTATGGCGAATCGCGCAGCCATCCGGGAGCTTCAAAGCCGTCTTGCTGCCCGTTTGCAAGCCGCCCGTACGGAAGGTGTGTCTGTCACTTGGCTGGCAGTGCGTTGTGGTACCAGCAACTACCTCTTTCCACTGGTTCAGTCTGGCGAGATTTTTCCGCTCACTGCACTTCAAAAAGTCCCCTACTGTCGGCCTTGGTTTTCGGGTGTCCTAAATCTGCGTGGCGGGTTGTATGGAGTGGTAGATTTGGCCGCATTCATTGCAGGTGGGGCTGTACCTCATCGCGGTGAGATGGCCTTGGGTGAAGCCAGCGTCATTACCTTTCACGCAGCGCTGGATATCAACAGTGCGCTGCTGGTGGACGCATTGGCAGGCCTGCGAAGCGCCGAATCCTTCACCAAATCAACCGGCCCGCTGCCAAACTCGCCTAGCTATTTTGGTAACCGGTACACAGAGCTTGGCGACGCCGGCGCTGTATGGCAGGAGATCAACCTGCAGTCCTTGGCCGAGTCGCCCGAGTTTCTGAGCATCAATGCCTGAAGGTGCCTGAAAAGCCTTCACGCGAACGTTCCATACTGTCTTTGCTTTGCACCTAGTTTTTTGCGACGCTCCAATACAAGGCCCATCATGTCCATCGTCGATCAATTCAAAAACCTGTTTTCTTCCAAAAGCGCCGAGGTTACTTCGATTGAGCAGGAGTCCCGCTTGAGCCTGGCTACGCCGGACGCTTCGGTCGTCGACAATTCAACGTTGGATACCGTTGGGCATTCCTCCGGACCTTTACCGCTTTCCGCAAGGGCTGATCTGCGCGACTCGGCCCAACCGGTTCCGGCAACGAAAACAACGGTGCAGGCGGATGAAAATCCAGACTTGATTGCTTTGCCGGTACTGGGGCGCAAGTCGATTTCAGAACACCAACGTACCTTGTCCTATTTACTGGTGTTTGCGCTGCTGGCGCTTGCAATGATCACTTACTACGCGCTAAGCCAAGCGAATAAAACTGCCCGACAATTGGGGGCAACCGGGCAGGCGTTGATGCAATCGCAGCGTCTGGCCAAGTCTACTTCATTGGCGCTGGTCGGCAATCAAAAAGCCTTTCCAGACGTTGCCAACAGTTCGTCGGTGCTGGCCAAATCACTGCGTGCGTTGAAGGCAGGAGATGATGAGCTGGATGTGGCTGCGCTGCCGCCAGACTTTGGCCCAGATTTGGACACGGTGATGCCACTAATGGAAAAAGCAGAAAAAAGTGCGGGCATTGTGATGAGCCAGCAAAAAGTGCTCACCCAAGTTAACTCTGCGCTGCGCCAGATCAACCGGCAGTCGTCTGACCTATTGGAAATTGCCGAGTCAATATCGTCGTTGAAATTACAACAGAATTCTGGCCCGTCTGAATTGTCTGCCGCTGGCCAACTGGTCATGTTGACTCAACGTATTGGCAAATCGTCCAATGAATTTCTCACCGCAGAGGGAGTCGGAGCCGAGGCCGTTTTCCTCTTGGGAAAAGATCTCAATGCGTTCAAAGAGATATCGCAGGGCTTGCTGAGTGGCAGTTCCGAACTGCGCCTCAATGCCACTAAGGATCCGCAGACCAAAGAGCAATTGGAGGCACTGATCAAGCTTTACGAACAGACGCGGGTTCAGGCTGGCGCAATTTTGGGCAACCTGCAGGGATTGGCATCGGCGCGCGAAGCTCAAAATACAGTCGTGTCTGACAGCGAACCATTGCGCGAATCATTGGAGGTGTTGCAAACCCGCTTGACTGCTCAAGCGGGGTTAAGCACCTTTGTCCTTTTGCTGCTTGCCTTGGCTGCCGCTACTGCAATTTTTAGTGCCTATGGGTTGGCTCAAGTTCAGGTGCAGGACGGACGCAAGCGACAGGCGATTGCAGAAGTGCAGCGCCAATCGGCTGAACGACAGGAGCAGGAGGCGAAACGGGTCAATGATGCCAATCAAGCGGCCATTTTGAGGCTGATGAATGAACTTCAAACAGTGGCCGAAGGGGATTTAACACAGGAAGCTACTGTCACTGAAGACATTACGGGCGCCATTGCGGACTCCGTCAATTACACCATTGAAGAACTGCGAACACTCGTTTCAAACGTACAAAACACTGCAGTTAAGGTAACACAGACTACCGCTGAAGTGGACTCAACATCTACTGAGCTTTTGGCAGCGTCCAATGAACAATTGCTGGAAATTCGGCAAACAGGCCAGGCTGTTGTCGATATGGCAACCCGGATTAACGCAGTGTCTTCACAAGCGCAGGAGTCTGCCTCGGTGGCGCGGCAGTCGCTGGAAGCCGCTGAAACCGGACTCCAAGCCGTGCAAAATGCGATCGGTGGCATGAACATTATTCGGGATCAGATTCAAGATACATCCAAACGCATCAAACGGTTGGGAGAGTCATCGCAGGAAATTGGAGAAATTACCGAACTGATTTCAGACATCACCGAACAAACCAATGTACTTGCTTTGAATGCAGCCATACAGGCCGCGTCGGCGGGTGAGGCTGGCCGAGGTTTCTCGGTAGTTGCGGAAGAAGTGCAGCGTCTCGCTGAACGTTCTGCCGATGCCACGCGCCAAATTTCCGCGTTGGTCAAGGCAATTCAAACTGACACCCAGGATGCAGTAGGGGCCATGGAGCGCTCCACACAGGGCGTGGTGGAAGGTGCCAAGCTTTCGGATGCCGCAGGAACCGCGTTGTCTGAGATCGACCGTGTGACACGCCGCCTTTCCGAGCTCATACAGCATATTTCAAATTCCACGTCCAGAGAGGCAACCTTGGCCAATGGCGTTGCAGAAAACATACAGCATATTTTTGCCGTGACTGAGCAAACCGGCGAAGGCACCAAAGCTACAGCGTCCCAAGTTCGTGAACTCTCACGGATGGCTGAAGAACTGAGCCAATCGGTCGCGCGATTCAAGGTCTCTTGACCCACGCACGCAGGAGCTGAGAACCTCATGCAAATTACAGAAACAGCGGTTGCGGAAAACGATGTCCCGTCAGATGACCTGGGCCCTTTGGCCTGGGTTCTTGACGAGCTGAAGAAGTCGCTCGACAGTGCCACCAAGGCCATGCGGCGATTTGTTAGGGATGCCGATTTAGCGAGAGGATCTGACCTGGCGAGCTTGGACGCGAGTCATCTGCGCATTGCGCGGCAGCAGTTACATCAAGCCGTTGGTGCCTTGGAAATGGTAGGTTTCAGCGCTACGGCAAAAGTAATGCGGGCCATGGAAGCGCTCGCACAAAAATTTGTACAGTACCCGGAGCAATGCAGCGATGATGCGGCCAACAAAATGGAGCGTGCCAGTTTTGCACTGACCGAATACCTTGAGGGAATGCTGAAGGGAAAGGCTGGTTCTCCGGTCGCATTGTTTGTGCAATACCGGGACGTGATCGAATTGGTGGAAGGTGAGCGCGTACATCCTGCAGACCTTTGGTTTCATGACTTGCGCTGGGTCGATGCGCCAATGCCGGTCAACGCGCAACCTTTGGCGTATTCGCCCGCTGTGCGGGCTGTCTTGGATCAATCCATCCTGAAAGTTGTGAAATTCGCCGATCCTGCGTCAGCAAAGCGGCTGCGTGATTTATTCCTTGGCTTGGCAGCCGGGCAATCGCGCCCAGCGCCCCGCAGTTTTTGGCAAATTTGCGCCGGTTTTTTCGAAGCCAATGCAATTGGGCTCTGCTCTACTGACGTGTATGCAAAACGTGCGGGATCAAGAGTTTTGCAGCAGTATGCTACTTTGGCGAAAGGCGAGGAATCGGTCTCAGAAAGATTGGCGCAAGATCTTCTGTTTTTTTGCGCCCAGTCGAGCCCCGGGCGGGAAGAAGACGCACCAATTCTTTGGGCCGTGCGGCGGGCTTTCGGAATCAGCCAGTCAAACGCTGTCAACTATGACACTGCACAATACGGCCGTTTTGATCCAGCGCTCTTGGCTCTGGTCAGAAAGCGGATTTCATCGGCAACTGAGACTTGGTCAGCTTTGGCAGGTGGTGACACCAACCGGGTGAAGGCAGCCCAAGAGCAATTTTCTGCTGTTGCAGAAACTATGCTCAAGCTGCATCCTGAAAACGCTGAATTGGCACGTGCAATGGTTCGCGCGGTAGAGTCTACGGTGCGTTCGGGCGAACCACCGAACACGCCGGTTGCGATGGAGGTGGCTACTGCCGTTTTGTATCTCGAGGCGACCTACGAGGATCTCGATCCGGCCGACACCACAATGGTGTCACGCAGTTTGCGCCTTTCGAACCGGCTGGACCAAGTGGTCAAAGGAGGTCCGTCGGAACCGCTGGAAGCCTGGATGGAAGAGCTGTACCGCAGGGTTAGCGATCGGCAGACCATGGGTAGTGTGGTCGATGAGCTACGGATGAACCTAGGTGAAATTGAAAAATCACTTGACCAGTTTTTTCGCAACCCGACCGACAAAATACCTCTGCACCAAGTGCCTGGTCAACTAGCGCAAATGCGCGGCGTTTTTTCCGTGTTGGGACTTGACCAAGCATCATTGGCGATGTTACGTCTGCGTGATAGCGTCGAGAAGATGCTGCTTGAACAAACCGTTCCTGGCAGCCCCAGTTTTGAAAAACTCGGCAGCAGCTTGGGTGCAGTCGGGTTTCTAATTGACATGCTCAGCTACCAGCGGGCGTTGGCAAAAAAAGTATTCACATGGGACGAGGAGCTTGGTGAATTCAAACCATTGATGGGTCGCCAAGCCTCACCAGTTCGGGCATTAGCACCGGAAGCGGGTACACCTGCGGCCCAGCTACCGAGTTCGCAGAGTGAGCCGCTTCAGACCGAAGCACCGCCCGCAGTCGTGATCGCGGCGGCTCCCCCTAACGTGTTGACATCATCCGTTCAAGGCCTTGACGCGCTCAATCTTCCGTCGCTGGATTTGAATCCCCCAACGTCATCGCACGTCCCAAGTCAGACGCAAGTGCCGACTGAGCCGGCATTGACGGCCATCCAGATCAATTCGGGCGTGAGTTCTGCTGTAATCACACCAGGTGTATTACCCACACCTGCTGCAGGGGTTACTGACGACGATGAAGACGCGGAAATCCGCGATATCTTCCTCGAAGAAGCGTCTGAAGTTGTCCAAAATGGCACCCTTGCTATTGCCACGTTGGTGTCCGACCCATCCAATTTAGCTGATCAAACTACGCTGCGTAGGGCATTTCATACGCTCAAGGGCAGTTCCCGCATGGTGGGTCTCAATGATTTTGGAGAGGCCGCCTGGTCAATGGAACAATTGATGAATTCATGGCTTGCGGAGCAAAAAACGGCAAGTCCCGAATTGCTGGCTCTGGTTGGCAAGGCTATGCAGGGCTTCGGTGTTTGGGTGGGCCTAATTGCCAATCGCACAGACAGCAATTGGAGTCCTCGGAATTTCAGGCTGGCTGCTGACGCCCTACGGCTCGAGAACAAACTAGTCGCGCTGGAATTCCCCAACGAGCCATTGAAATCAGCACCTGCCATTGAAGCGCATCAACCCGAGTTGCCGACCAGTGCTTCGCAAGGCTTGCAGACCAAAGGGCTTGAGCAAGACACTGAAACGATCCAGGTCACCAAAATCGATTTTGAGCCAACTGCAATCCGTGAGTTTCAGCCATCAATGAGTTCGGTGCCACCCGATTCCATTCGTGGTGATTTGGGCCTGAGTGACTTCGACTTCGGTTCGTCTGACAAAACCCATCAGCCGCCAGCGTCTCCTGAATTCGGACCTGAATTGGTTCCGACCGAAATTTTTTCTACCGAAGCCCAACCTGCACCCATTGACGCAGAGTCGACGATCACGGCGGATACCGACGCAAACAGTTTGCTCGAAATTACTGCACCTTCCCTGCGATCGATCACCAAAGCCGTTGGCGATACCGCCAATCTACTGGGAGATGGCCCTTCTGCACCGCCGGAAGAATCGGTCAAGGTAATTGGCTCGTTGAGAATTGGTCTCCCGCTTTACAACGTCTATTTGAATGAGGCCGATGAATGGTCTCGTCGCCTGCAAATGGATCTGAGCGAGTGGGCCCTGGAACTGCACAAGCAGCTTCCAGATACCTCCATCGCTTACGCGCATTCGCTTTCGGGGAGCTCTTCAACTGTTGGTTTTGGTGCTCTGGCCGATATCGCTCGATCACTTGAAACAGCGATGCAACATGTGCAATTGCATGGCAAAGGTGACCCACACCATGCCAAGGCGTTTAGCCTTGCAGCCGAAGAAATCAGGCGACTTTTGCACCAATTCGCTGCAGGATTCCTTAAAGCGCCATCAACAGATGTCATGGAGGAGCTCGGCGCGATCGCAGAGCTTGAATTTGCACCAAGTGTCCGGGGTGAGCTCGAGGACTTGGATTTTTCCAGTACGGACGCAGAACCGCAAATATCAGTTTTCCCAGAACCAGGGGAAGCAGCTGTTGTTGAGCCTCAAATGGTGGACTTGCCGTCCTCCTTTGGATTTGAAAATGTCAATGGCCCGGATGTTCAACCGTCGTTTACTGCTTTAACCCATGGCACTTCTGTTGGGAAGTTAACTGCGGGTTCTACCCCAACGGAAATTGCAGTTGAGGTTGCCTCCGTTGTGACCGCAAACACGTCGCAATTGCCGAACTCTGAACTGGTCAATTTGACAATTGCCGAACCTGCAGCAGCGGTGCGCGAAACGGCCCGGGTTTTGCCGTCGGCTAGGTTAAATTTGTTCGGCGCCGTCCGGCAAATCGAAGTTCAAGATGACGATTTTGATTTTGCGGATGCCCTCGATGCAGATCTTTTTCCGATTTTTGAAGAGGAGGCGCTGGAGTTGCTCCCCCAATTGGGTGGCGCATTGCGACAATGGGCTGCGCGTCCAGACAACCTTGGCGCGAGGGGTGAAGCACTCAGGGTCTTGCATACCCTGAAAGGAAGCGCGCGTTTAGCGGGCGCATTGAGGCTCGGAGAGAAGACCCACCGTCTAGAGACGGCCATCGAGCATTTGGGGAAAGAGGACTTAAAGGAGGCCCAGCTTGAACCATTGATGGCAAATTTCGACGATATTCAGGCAAGTTTTGAAAATCTCCGTCACGGTGACGCACGCGCCTTTGAACGACCAGAAGGCCTGCTGACAGGCGTAATCGGGCGCGACACCCCACGCACTGAAATTGGCGGTGCAGCGACCGGAGCAGCTCTGACGCCGGCAAGCGTAAATGCACCACCGTTACAGCTCCCAACTGCCCGAATGCCGGCCCCCGCCCGCCAGGCCAACAATCAATCCTTGCGTGTCCGCGCGCAGGTTATGGATCGATTGGTCAATCAGGCGGGCGAAGTGATGATCGCTCGCTCACGAATCGAAGCAAGGCTGGTTCAGTTAAGGGTGTCCATGACAGAATTGACTGGGAATTTGGACCGGATGCGCCATCACCTTCGGGATATTGAGGTTCAGGCCGAAACGCAAATGCAATCGAGAATGGCTTTGGCCAAGGAAACCTCACAAGTATTCGATCCATTGGAATTCGATCAGTTCACCCGGCTTCAGGAATTGACGCGAATGATGGCGGAGTCAGTCAACGACGTGGCGACTGTTCAACGCAATATTCAACAGGCGGTTGAAGGTTCTGAGGACGACCTGATTGCCCAGGGACGGCAAGCACGTGAATTGCAGCGTGATCTCCTGCGTACCCGCATGGTTGAATTTGAGAGCATCTCGGAACGCCTCTACGGCGTCGTGAGACAAGCGGCAAAAGATGCAGGCAAGCAGGTTAAATTGGATATCACCGGCGGGTCTTTGGACGTGGATCGCAGTGTATTGGAGCGGATGGCACCGGCGTTTGAACACTTGCTTCGCAACTCGATTGCGCATGGCATTGAGCCTGGCGACGTTCGTTTGCAATTGGAAAAATCCGCGGTAGGCACGATTTCAATCGACCTTCAGCACAACAGCAATGAGTTGTCCGTAACATTTGTGGATGACGGCTCTGGGCTGGATTTGCAACGTATTCGGGACAAGGCCGTTTCAAGTGGCGTTGCGCCAAACGCCAATGAATTGTCTGAGTTGGAAATCGCCAACCTCATTTTTTTGCCGGGCTTTTCGACTGCGGAGACCGTTTCGGAAATAGCGGGTCGGGGTATTGGCATGGATGTCGTACGCTCGGAGATGAACGCATTGGGTGGTCGAATTGAAACCCGCACGCAGGCTGGCCAAGGCACTCAATTTCAATTGGTTTTGCCGCTGACAACTGCTGTGACTCAGGTCGTGATGTTACGGATGGGTGATCTGAATATTGGTGTTCCAGCCAACGTCATTGAAATTGTGCGTAGGGTTCCTATTGCTGCCCTGGAGGCTTCGTACCAAAGCGGCACAATTGACCAAGCTGGGGAACCCGTGGCGTTTTATTGGGGCGGTGCCTTGTTGCAAGCCTCAAGCCATAGCGCTGAAATGACCTCAAGACACTTGCCCGTGGCGATTTTTCGCAGCGCGGGACTTCGGGTTGCTTTACATATAGACGAAGTTCTGGGAAACCAGGAGGTCGTTGTCAAAAATCTGGGGCCACAGTTGTCGAAATTGCCTGGCCTGACGGGCATGTCGGTGCTGGCATCGGGACTAGCTGTCCTCATTTACAACCCGGTTGCTCTCGTCTCCGTTTATGGCGATGCAGCGCGGACATTGCGCCAATCGATCGAAGCACAGGGCCTGAGCGGTTCGGTTGATCGACCGAAAACGATGTTGCTGTCTGTGATGACAAGCCCTTCTCTGGTTCCGCTGATTATGGTTGTTGACGATTCCATTACCGTTCGCCGGGTCACCCAGCGTCTGCTCAAACGCGAAGGGTATAGGGTTGTACTTGCCTCAGACGGGTTGCAAGCTTTGGAACGATTGCAGGATGAACGGCCCACCGTAGTTTTGTCAGATATTGAGATGCCCCGAATGGACGGCTTTGACTTGGCGCGCAATATCCGCGCCGACGTGGCGCTAAAAACCCTGCCAATCATCATGATCACTTCCCGAATTGCGGAAAAACATCGGGAACATGCCCGCGAATTGGGCGTCGATCATTACCTTGGGAAGCCCTACTCCGAAGACGAACTTTTACGTCTGGTTCACCAGTATGTTAGTGCGGAGGTAGCTGCAAAACAAACCACCTGACGTGGCGCTTAAAGCTGCGTGCCAATCCTGGCTGTCGACCATCGTAAAATTGTGGGATGCCAACTGCGCCGCTTCAACTTGATTTGACCAATCATTTCCTGATCGCCATGCCAGGGATGCAGGATGAGATTTTTGCCAAAAGCGTCATTTACGTTTGCGAGCATGGTGAGCGTGGTGCATTGGGTTTGATAATCAACAAACCGACCGATATCAGTCTAAAGGGATTGTTTGAAAAGGTCGACCTGCCGTTGTTTCGGGAAGACCTGATCGACCAACCCGTTTTTTCTGGAGGTCCCGTGCAAACCGAGCGGGGGTTTGTACTGCACTACGCTCATTTTTCAGAGGTCAGCCAGCCTCAGGAATCCATTTATGCGGCAACCTTGACAATTCCCGGTGGTTTGGAGATGACAACTTCCAGAGATGTCCTGGAGGCGCTTGCGACCGGATCTGGCCCTTCCAAAGTACTCATCTCGCTGGGTTATTCGGCCTGGGGCAAAGGCCAGCTCGAGTCTGAATTGGGCGAAAACAGCTGGCTCACAGTGGATGCAGATCCAAGCGTTATCTTTGACACGCCTGTTTCACAGCGGTACGACAGGGCTTTGAATTTACTCGGTTTGCATTTGTGGATGTTGTCGTCGGAAGCAGGGCACGCATGAATGGCGATGACAAGAATCGCCCGGTTCCGTATACAGGCCGATTGACAAGTTTTTTGGCCTTCGACTATGGCTCCCGTCGCACGGGCGTTGCCTCTGGCAACCGTATGACAGCTTCAGCAACGCCATTGCGCACGATCAATGATGCGGGTAGCGCGCGATTTGTACGCATTGCCCAACTCCTGAAAGAGTGGCAGCCTGATGCTCTGGTGGTTGGTATTCCATACCATCCTGACGGCGCCGCACATGAAAATACTTTGAAGGCACAGAAATTTTGCAGGCAACTTTCGGGCAGATTTGGTTTGCCAGTCCTTGAGGTCGATGAACGATATAGCACGACAGAAGCCCTCTCACAGGGAGCCAAGGACCCTGATGCGGGTGCAGCGTGCATTATTTTGGAGCAATTTTTGAGGAACATTCAATGAGCAGTCCTGATTTGGATGCGGTCGCTTTGTACCAAGACCTTTTGCGTGGTGTACAGGCGCTGCGCGGACCCATGACCCGCCTGGTTGGGATTACGTCGGGCGGCGCATGGCTGGCCGAAAAACTGCAAGCTGACCTGGGTCTGGAGGGTCTGGCTGGATCAATTTCCTCAGCAATGCATCGGGATGACTTTGCCAAACGCGGGCTTGCCTCTGGAACCCAAACCCAATTGCCTTTTGAGGTTGACGGCGCTGACATTATTGTTTTGGATGACGTGTTGTACACAGGGCGAACCATCCGTGCAGTGATCAATGAACTGTTCGACTATGGTCGCCCGGCTAGTGTCAAGTTAGCTGTTTTGGTTGATCGCGGTGGCCGTGAATTACCCATTCAACCTGACTTTTGCGCAGCCCAGGTCAGCCTGTCGTCCAAATTTTCAATCGCGCTGGCAAGGACTGCGGACGGCATACTCAGCTTCCATATTGAAAACTCCTGAAACCTCTGCCACCTCAACCTGACATCGCAATGCTTTACAAGCGAAATCCGCAACTCAATAACCACGGCGAGTTGATTCATTTGCTGTCCATCGAAGGGCTGCCCAAGGACATTCTGATCCACATTCTGGATACTGCGGCCCGATTCGTCTCTTTCAATGATCGAGACGTCAAAAAAGTCCCTCTCCTTCGGGGAAAAAGTGTTTTCAATCTGTTCTTTGAGAACTCAACCCGAACCCGTACAACCTTTGAAATTGCCGCGACACGGCTTTCGGCCGACGTCATCAATCTTGACATTGCCAGATCCTCTGCATCAAAAGGCGAGTCCCTGCTGGACACCATCGCCAATCTTTCAGCCATGGCGGCAGACATGTTTGTGGTCCGGCACAGCGAGTCGGGTGCACCTTATCTGATCGCCCAGCATGTTGCACCGCATGTGCATGTCATCAACGCAGGCGACGGGCGGCATTCGCACCCCACGCAAGGTCTGTTGGACATGTTTGCCATCCGCCATTACAAAGGTGATTTTTCAAACCTGCGCGTTGCCATTGTGGGCGACATATTGCACTCGCGGGTAGCGCGCTCTGATATCAACGCACTCACCACACTAGGTTGCGCTGAAGTTCGGGCGGTGGGTCCCAAAACCCTGGTGCCGGCAGATATTGCGCAAATGGGCGTCAAGGTTTTCCATTCCCTGGCGGAGGGCATCCGCGATTGTGATGTTGTGATCATGCTGCGCCTGCAAAGTGAACGCATGAGTGGCGCGCTGTTGCCCTCTGCACAGGAATTTTTCAAAAGTTATGGACTGACCCCACAAAAGTTGCTGGTGGCAAAACCAGACTGTATCGTGATGCACCCTGGCCCCATCAACCGGGGTGTCGAAATTGACTCCGCAGTGGTTGATGGTGCGCAAAGCGTGATCTTGCCACAAGTGACGTTTGGCATCGCGGTGCGCATGGCGGTGATGAGCATCGTCGCCGGGAATCAGGGAACCAAATGATGCCGCAGAAAATCTTGATCACCCTTGGTCGTTTGCTCGACCCTGCCAGTGGATTGGACAAGCAGCTTGACCTCGCCATTGCGGACGGCAAAATCGTTGCGATGGGCGCGGTTCCCGACAGCTTTTACCCAGATCTGACGCTGGATGCATCAGGATGTGTTGTCGCGCCAGGCCTGGTTGATCTTAGTGCGCGCCTGCGAGAACCAGGTTATGAACATGCCGGCATGCTAGCAAGTGAATTGGCGGCAGCGGCAGCGGGCGGTGTAACCAGCCTGGTTTGCCCACCCGATACCGACCCGGTGCTGGACGAGCCCGGATTGATCGAGATGTTGCGTTACCGGGCCCAGTTACAAGGCTCTGCACGGGTGTTTCCACTGGGTGCACTGACACGCGGGCTCAGGGGAGAAGTTCTCACAGAAATGGTGGCGCTGACTGAAGCCGGGTGTGTGGCATTTGGGCAAGCCGAGGTACCGCTGGCCGACACCCAGGTATTGCTGCGTGCGATGCAATATGCTTCCACCTTTGGTTATACCGTCTGGTTGCGCCCTCAGGATATTCACCTGGGCAATGGCGTCGCTGCAAGCGGGCCGTTGGCAACCCGCATGGGGTTGTCCGGAATACCGGTAGCCGCCGAAACCATTGCGATGCACACTATTTTTGAGCTCATGCGGGCCACACAGGCACGGGTTCATTTGGCGCGCATCAGCAGTGCAGCAGGGGTTGCCTTGGTGGCACAGGCAAAACGAGACGGCTTGCCTGTCACGTGCGATATCAGCATCAATTCGCTGCATTTGAGCGACGTTGACATGGGGTACTTTGACAGCCGAATGCGGCTCAATCCGCCTTTGCGCCAGCAACGCGACCGCGACGCACTCCGCGCCGCATTGGCAGACGGAACGGTGGACGCACTGGTGTCCGACCACACACCGGTTGACGATGATGCCAAAGCATTGCCGTTCGCTGAAAGTGAACCGGGCGCTACAGGGCTTGAACTGCTGCTTAGCTTGACGCTCAAATGGTGTCACGATGCCGACATTCCACTATTGCAAGGGCTCCAGCGGATAACCAGTGCGCCGGGACAATTGTTGATATCCGATTCAAACAACAGCGGCTGTGGTCGACTGGCCATTGGAGGCTTCGCAGATTTGTGCATTTTTGATCCACAAGCAACGTGGGTTGTCACACCCCAATCACTAAAAAGCCAGGGGAAACATACACCCTTTTCTGGCTATGAATTACCAGGGCGTGTTCGTTATACGCTGGTGGGTGGCCAATTGGCTTTTCAGTCACCGCATACTCAATGATCTGCTTTTCCATCACGTGATTTATCCTGCAAGATAGCGCCACTCAAGCGATTGCGCGGAAGGCTCATCGAAGCTGCCGGTCGAACCTTGATTTTTCCGTTGACAAATGAATCACTTACTAGGTGTCTGGAAATTGCTTTGCTTGATCGCCCTTTGCATTACCGGCCTCTTCACCCTTTGCGCGGTGTTTCCCAAACTGACATCAACCCAGCGAGCACAGCGGGTCACGACTTGGGCCAAAGGCGTACTTGGAACCCTGCGTGTTGAACTGACCATCATTGGGCAACCCAGTGCTGCCGGGCCCTTGATGTTGGTAGCCAATCACACATCCTGGCTCGATATCATTGCACTTCACGCCAGCCTTTTCAGCCGCTTTATCGCCAAGCTTGAACTCAGGCGCTGGCCTGTCATGGGCTTCATGGCTGCCCAAGCGGGAACACTTTTCCTCGAGAGGAGCTCGCGTCGGGACGCGTTACGGGTAGTTCACCAAATCGCCAAGTGTTTGCAAGATGGCGAGGTGGTTGCGATTTTTCCAGAAGGAACGACGGGTGACGGCACAGCTTTGCTGCCGTTTCATGGCAACTTGCTGCAAGCGGCCATTTCAACCAATGCACCTGTTCAGGCGGTTTGCATCCAGTATCTGGACGCCCGTACCGGGCGACGAAGCGACGCAGCTAACTTCGTCGGTGATGTCCATTTTTTGGTGTCGTTATGGTCGACTTTGTGCACGCAAAATTTGGCAATCGAGGTGCAATTCGGGCAGCTCCAGTGGGCATCTGGCCGCACCCGGCGGATCTGGGCAGGCGACTTGCATATTGCGGTCAGCAATATGCAGCAGCGAACTGACAACTGCAAGTGAACCAACGCCACATCGCCAGCGTAGGCTTGTTGGTCGTTGCTGTTGCACCAATGGGCTGGGCCCTTGTATCGGCGGCCAGGGCGGCTGCCGACATCGCGGCCTGGCAGGATATATGGCGGCAAACCCAACTCATTTCGGCCATCGGCATGACCCTCTGGACTGGCCTGGCCGCAACTGCCATATCCCTGGGGCTGACAGCATTGCTGTTGTCGGCTACCTTTCCCGGCACCGCATGGCAAATGCTGGTTCGCTACTTGGGCCCTCTGTTGGCCGTGCCCCATGCAGCGTTCGCTGTCGGCCTGATCGCGCTAGTGGCGCCCAGTGGTTGGTTGGCACGATGGGTGTCTCATTGGTTCACAGGTGTATTGGAGCCGCCTGCCTGGCTGACAACTCAAGATCCGTGGGGATTGGGCCTGATTGCCGTCCTGGTTTTCAAGGAAGTTCCCTTTTTGCTGTGGAGTGCAGCCGCACAATTGCAGCGGCTCGACACCCGCCAACGCCTGGGCCGCGAACTTGTGATCGCTCGCAGCATGGGTTATCAGCACCAACAGGCCTGGTGGCGGATTGTTTGGCCCCAGTTGTGGTCGCGCCTCTCCTGGCCGTTGTTGGCAGTGCTCGCGTACAACTTGACCGTGGTAGACGTGGCCATATTGATTGGGCCCATTTCGCCGCCCACCCTGGCGGTGATGGTTTGGACATGGCTTCAGGATGGGCAAACCAGCCAAAACGCAATCGGCGCAGTGGCGGCATGGCTGCTGGCCGGGTTGCTGTTTGCAAGTGTTGCTTTGGCCAGCCAAATTAATTACCAGGGGTTCTGGCGCAGACGTTGGATCAACGGCAAACGCGGTTCACCTCACAGCGCAGCACAAACGCACGGTGGCATGGCGGTCTCAACTATCCGGAGCAAGTTGCGGGAAATTGGTGGCGGTTTGTTTTTGATGCTGATCAGTGTGTATCTGCTGGTGATACTGGCCTTGGGCATCGGAAGCATTTCCGGTGTTTGGTCGTTTCCGGCATTGTGGCCACAAACCTTGACCGGGGGTGCATGGATGTCTGTCGCCGGCAGTTTTTCAACGGTTACTGTTACCCTGGTGCTGGCTCTGGCCAGCTCGCTCACAGCTTTGGTATGGGCTTTGGCATGGCTCGAAACCGCACCGTCTGCCTGGGATGCTCGATTGCGGCAGTTTGTTTACCTGCCACTGGTATTGCCATCCGTACTTTGGGTTGTTGGCATTCATGCGCTGTGTCTGGCATGGGGCCTGGACGGCCATTGGAGCGGATTGTGGCTGGCGCATAGCCTGGCTTCATTGCCCTACGTTGTCATTGCATTAAGCCCTGCTTTCCTGGATTTCGATATCCGATACCGCCACGTCTGTGCGTCACTTGGAAAAAACCATTTGTTGTTTTTGTGGTGCGTCAAATGGCCACTCTTGAGGGCCGCTTTGGCATCTGCGGCTGCTGTTGGTTTTGCAGTCAGTGTGGCGCAGTATTTGCCGACCTTGTATGTGGGCGCAGGGCGTTATGCAACAGTCACCACCGAAGCCGTCAATCTCGCAGCAGGAGCACAACGTTCCCTCACATCAGCCTATGCGTTGTTACAGTGGTTGTTGCCCGTGATAGGCTTCGCACTTGCAGCGTGGGTTGGGCGGGCTCGCCGGTTTGCGCCAAATGGGCACCCCCACCGCTCCCAACCCAACGCCAAACCCTAACGCGCCAGGCTTCCAGACTTTTTTGCCAACCCGACGATACCCATGAACCAGCCCATAACGACCCAACGTAATCAGCGCATACCCGGGCACCGCCTGCTGCACGCACCGGGGCCAACCCATTTGCATCGTGCGGTGATAGAAGCCATGAGCCGCCAACCACTAGACCATGGTGACCCACGCCTGCCAGAGCTTGTCGCCAATTGTGAAGGCGGCCTGAAGAAGCTTCTGAACCAGCATCATGGGCATGTCTTCCTGTACGCCACCAACGGACATGGCGCTTGGGAAGCTGCGCATGCCAACCTATTGACGGTGGGCGACACTGTCTTGATTCCTGGCACTGGGCACTTTTCAGAATCCTGGGCCATACAAACCGAAGCACTGGGTGCGAAGGTCATTCGCACGCCGTGGCTGGTAGGTCTGCCCTTGGATCCCCAAGTGATCCGGGCCGCCCTTGAAGCGGACACTGCGCACGTCATCAAAGCCGTGCTGACGGTCCACACCGACACGGCCAGTGGCATCACCAATGACCTGGCCGCGATACGCGAAGCTATCGATGCTGCAAGACACCCGGCGCTGTTTGTTGTCGATGTCGTCGCGTCCCTCGGTGTCACGCCATTTGACATGCAGGCACTGCGGGCCAACGTGGTCATCGGTGCGTCACAAAAAGGTTTGATGTGTACCCCCGGCTTGGGCTTTTGCGCCGTCGATCCGCATGCGCTTGAAATCTCCCGCCGCAACCCCAACCCGCGCTTTTATTGGGATTGGGTGCGTAGGACTGGTGAACTCACTTACCAAAAATTTTGTGGCACGGCACCCCAAAACCTGCTGATGGGCATGGAAGCCGCGTTTGAGCAAATAGCTACCGAGGGCATCTCCCAAGTCTATGCGCGCCACCAGCGGATCGCGCGGGCGGTGCACGTGGCCGTCGCATGCTGGAGCGAGCAGGGCCAATTCAGCTTTTTCAGCCAGGTGGCTTCGGCCCGTTCCCATTCAGTCACTGCGATTTCTGTGGCGCCGGGAATCGATGTCGAAGCTTTGCGCACTGTGGCGCGTGAACGTTTCCAGGTGGCTTTTGCAGGAGGGCTGGGCACGCTGACCGGCAAGCTGTTCCGGATTGGCCATTTGGGCGACCTCAATGAAGCCATGATCATGGGCTGCCTGGGCGGCATCGAAGCGGCCATGCACGTGCAAGGTCTGGCCTTTGATTCAGGCTTGTCGGCGGCGGCCCACAGCCTGAGTGAGGCGTCTTGACGTTCCAATGCCATGAACAGGCCTGCCATGCAACACCGTCAGCTGGGTCGTAGCACCCTTCAAGTCTCGCCACTTTGTTTCGGTGGCAATGTTTTTGGCTGGACTGTCAACGAAGCCACGTCTTTTGCCCTGCTGGATGCCTGGGTGGATGCCGGGTTTAACTTCATCGATACCGCCGATGTCTATTCCACCTGGGTGCCTGGGCACACCGGTGGTGAATCGGAAAATGTGCTAGGCCGCTGGTTCAAAAAGAGCGGCAAGCGCGACCAGGTGGTGCTGGCCACAAAAGTTGGCAAACCCATGGGGCCCGGCAAAACCGGGCTGAAGCCGGTGTACATCCGCCAGGCTGTGGAGGCCTCGCTCACGCGTTTGCAGACCGACGTAATCGACCTGTACCAAAGCCATGACGACGACGCCACGACGCCGATGGAAGATACCTTGGGTGCGTTTGATGACCTGATCAAAGCGGGCAAGGTCCGCGCCGTCGGAGCCTCCAATTTCACCGCAAACCGGCTGGCCTTGGCGTTGAAGACCAGTGCCCAAAACGGATTGACCCGCTACGAAACACTGCAACCTTTGTACAACCTGTATGACCGGACCCCATTCGAAGAAACCCTCGGCCCGCTGTGCCGAAGTGAAAACGTGTCGGTTATCAACTTCTACACACTGGCAGCGGGTTTTCTCACCGGCAAATACCGGTCTGCGCAGGATGCCGACAAAAGCCCGCGCGGCACCAATGTCACGGCCAAGTATTTGAATGAACGCGGTCTAAAAATTCTGGCGGCTTTGGATGCGATGGCAACCCGCTACGACGCAAAACCTGGGCAAATCGCCACAGCCTGGCTGATGGCTCAGCCCGGCGTGACCTCACCCATCGCCAGTGCCACCACTTTGCAGCAACTCAAAGAACTGATCGCCGCCACGCAAATTCAGCTGACCGACGAAGACATCGCGACACTGAACACCGCCAGCGCCTGAAAAACAAAGGGCAGCGGCGCAGCGTCAGCGCCCGCGTAGGGGCGAAAGTTTAGCCGCCGCGCCGCCCCAAGACCTCTGAACCGCTTGGCGGTCAGCCCCGCTAGGGAGAATGCTCCCCCTTGGGGCGCAGCGACCCGTGAAACGGTGGAGCGTGGGGGCCAGCTACTTACTCGCAGCTTTGGCCGGTGCACCAGGTGTGATGCCCAAGCGCTTGGCAACGCTTTGCTCCAGGGCCTGCACCTTGGGTGCCACCAAGGCGCGCGTCTCAGCCACCAGTTTTTCGCTCAGGGTTTTTTGCATGTCGCCATTGAGCTGGGCAAACTTCTTGTTGACCGGCGACTCCATGATCTTGATCAGATCACGCAGTTCATCTTCGCTGAATTTTTCTTCGAGCAATACGCCGATGGATGCCGGTGCCAGCTTGACAGCGCGTTCCCGCACCAAGGGCACCACATCGTCAGCATATTTTTTCAGGTCGCCCTGAATTTCCTTGGCGATCGCTTCACGCTTGTCTTTTTCAACGCGGGTCTGCAAGGCGATACCGGCCTGTTGCATCATTTGCTGCGCAGGTTGCTGCGCCAGCACGGTAGCCAGGCCTTCAATGGCCGGGCGTTGCAGCTGCAGAATCTTCACCACCAGCTCATTTTTTGCGGCTGAATTCTGCGCCTGTGCAGGCAGCGCCAGCACCAGGGCCAAACCCAGAGTGGTCATTGAAGCCAATGCAGACAGGGAGACAACGGATGTCGGTCGGATCATGAAAACTCCAGGAGGAAGTAAGTGTTACAACGCCGCTGGTCGGCAACGTGTTGACATTATCGCCTTGCCTGCTGGCACTCCAAATTGATGGACAATCCTGCGATGCGCTCCTTCAGCCCTGTTTTTGAACTTCTGTTGCGCCCAAAACCCTCCCCCCGTGCGGAAAGGGTACGCAGGTTGAATGGCATGCTGATGGTTGCGGTTTTTGGGCTACTGGCGGGCTGCGCCTCCACCTTTGACTTGCAAGGCCACAGGGGTGCCCGTGGCCTGGCTCCTGAAAACACATTGGCCGCGTTTGACGCCGCCTTGGCCGTGGGCGTGACCACACTGGAATTGGACATCGCCATCAGCGCCGACAAAGTCGCCGTGATTTCACACGAGCAGGCCCTGTACGAGCCACTCACACGGGATGCCCAGGGCCAATGGCTGACGGTTCGTGGCCCCTTGATCAAAAACCTGCGCGTGGCCCAATTGCAGACTTATGATGTCGGGCGCCTGAACCCGCAAGCGCCGTATGCGAAATCCTTTGTGGGGCAACAGGCCAGCGATGGAGAACGCATTCCGACATTGGCCGCCCTTTTTAACCGGGTCAAGGCGCTGGGTGCCTCCCCGTTGCGCTTCAACATCGAAACCAAAATCTTCCCGGACCGGCCTGATGACACGGTGGGGCCCGACGAATTTGTCGATGTCCTGCTGGCCACGATCCGCCAGGCTGGCATGACCCACCGGGTGAGTCTGCAAAGTTTTGACTGGCGAACCCTGCAACGGGTGCAAAAGCTGGCCCCCGATATCCCCACCGTGTACCTCACCTTTGAAAACCCGCGTTTCAGTAATTTGGTCGATGGCAGCTGGAGCGCCGGTCTGCGCAAAGCGGATTTCAGCTCGGTGCCGCAGATGGTCAAAACGGCGGGGGGGCGCGTCTGGTCGCCCAACTTCAACAACCTCAGCCAGCAAGAACTCAAAACTGCCCAAGACTTGGGCTTGAAAGTGATTCCCTGGACGGTGAACAACCCAGACGACATGGACCGCCTGCTGCAATGGGGTGTTGATGGCCTCATCACAGACTTCCCTAATCGCCTGCGTGAACGCATGCAGAACCGCGGTATGGCCCTGCCACGGGCCTACGCGGCTGAAGTGCTTGCATTGCCCCGCGTACCCTCGTCAAGGCCATGAGTCTCGAGGTGCAAGTGCGCCGCCTGGGCACGCCCACGCAGGTGCTGATTGAAAACCTGTCGCTGAACGTTGCACCCGGGGTGATTCACACCGTGATGGGTGCCAGCGGCTGCGGCAAATCAAGCCTGCTGGCAGCGGTTTGCGGAACATTGGCCGAAGGCCTGCAATTTGATGGCGACATCAGCCTCAATGGACAAGACCTGAACCACTGGCCAACCGAGAAGCGGCAAATTGGCATCCTGTTCCAGGAAGACCTGCTGTTTGCCCACATGACGGTCTTTGAAAACCTGTTGTTTGCGGTGCACCCGGGGCCACGCCAACAACGCGAAGCGCAGGTGAACCAGGGCTTGGCTGATCTCGAAATGACCCCCTTCGCCCACGCCGACCCGGCCACCCTGTCGGGCGGGCAGCGGGGCCGGGTCGCCCTGATGCGGGCCCTGCTGGCCCAACCCAAGGCGCTGTTGCTGGATGAGCCCTTCGCCAAGCTCGACGCTGACTTGCGCGTGCGCATGCGCAGTTTTGTGTTTGGCTTGGTGGCGCAGCGCCAATTGCCGGTACTGCTGGTCACCCATGATGCCAGCGACATTGCCGACCTGGCGCACGTCACGCGTTTGCAGTCGCATGTTTGACGCCCGCGCCACCGCCCTGCTCAGGCCCGCCATCGAGGCCGTTGCCCGCCGGCTTCACAACATTGGCTTGCATGCCGACCAGCTGACACTGGCTGGTTTTTGTGTGGGCATATTTGCCGCCTATTTGATAACCCTCAGCGCCTATTCAATGGCAATTTTGGCGATTATTTTCTCAAGACTTTTGGACGCTCTGGATGGTGCTGTGGCACGGCAATCCAGCCCAACCGATGCTGGCGGTTTTCTCGACATCAGTCTGGATTTTTTGTTTTATGCCAGCATTCCCCTGGCCTTTGCCTGGGTCAACCCGCCACAAAACGCCCTGCCAGCATCGGTTTTGTTGGCCGCTTTTATGGGCACCGCCTCGAGCTTTTTGGCGTTTGCAACGTTGGCCGCCAAACGGGGACTGCACAGCCATGTCTACCCGCATAAATCGCTCTATTTTTTAGGTGGTTTAACCGAGGCAACTGAAACGCTGATCTGTTTTACGGCCATGTGCCTGGCGCCGGCTTACTTCCCCGAATTGGCCTACGGGTTTGCAGTGTTGTGTGCCATCACCATCACCACCCGCATTGCCAGTGGCTACCACTTGCTTAAAACCCCGCCAAGCGCCTGCGAAGCGATCTACAACTTGGCGAGCACACCTGGCAAAGAACACAGGCCATGATTCGCCATCTGGTTTTATGCGGTTTGGGCCCCGGCCACATGCGTTTGTTGGCAGAGCTGTCCAGACAACCTGCGCACCAACATGCTGATATCGGTATCAGCCTGCTCACCCGTCAACACCGTTACATCAGTGATGCTGCGCTGCTTGGAATGATTGCCAGCCCACTGGCTGCAAGCGACCCACTAGCCACTGAACATTTCGCCCGCCAAGCCAGCACCGAGGCAGAACGCGTGGAAACCATGGTGCAAAAAAGCGGCGTACGCTGGATCAGCAATTCGCCTCAGGCACTTGACCTGGCCAACAAAACCCTGCTGCTGGACGACGGTCGAACCCTGCGTTTTGACTGGTTGAGCGTGGAGCCAGAGCCCGTGCAAAACCGGGACTTGATCGACCAGTCTGTCCACGGTGCCCGTGCCAATGGCCTGTTTGTGCGGCCGCGTGAAGCCTTTTTCAAACTCTGGCCCCAGGTTCAGGCTTTGGCCGCCACCCGGTCCCTGCGGTTCGCTGTCGTATTGAACCCGCGACCTGATTCATTTGTCGGCGAGACCCTTGTATCCCCCTTTGTAGCGGCAACCGCTGTAACCACCCAGCCGTTGCCGCTGGAAGCATCCGCACCACCAGTTCCAACCCTTATGGCAAGCGCCTTGCCGCCCGCGCCCGCCGCCCGGGACGCTGATGACTGGGCGCTCGAAAAACATACGCTTGAAATAGCCTTTGCACTGCGCCACGCGTTCAAGGGCTGCGCTGTGACGCTCATCACGGGTGGCGCCGCGCTGGGCGAGGGGTTGCCACCTGCCTTGCAAGACTGCATTAGAGCGGTCCTTAAAAAGCGCCAAATCACCGTCCTGCGCGACGCGGCAACTGCCATTTCACCCGGTGAAGTAGCTCTACAAAGCGGAGCCCGTTTGGCCTGTGACGTGCCCTTGCTGATGCTCGGACCGATCACCCCGGATTGGCTCACAGGCTGCGGCCTGGCGCTTGGTGAGCATCGGCAGGTGCAAACCGACCGGGCCCAGCGCAGTGCCAGCCACCCTTTTGTATTTATCAACACGCAAACCACGACTGCCCACGCGAGGCGGCTGTTGCAGGGCTTGCGCCGTGTGATTGCGGGTCAGCTGCCGCCAACGACGACAGCATTGCCTGCTACCCAGGCATCGCTGGCCAAAAACGCTGTGTACCGCGTGAATTGCGCCGACGGCAACGGCATCGTAGCGTGGCGAAACTGGGCGATTGAAAGCCGCCAGTTTTAGGTAGGCATTGCGTAGATCCCTCTCAAAAGACCAAATTTTGGATTTGCAAAAAAAGCAATTTTATATATTTAATTATTTTAAAAATATGAAATTATAAATTATGGTAAAATGTTCAATTACTATGTTCATAGTAAGCTATTTTTATTATAATAAATGCATATATTTTTTAAATTATTTATAGTTATAAATATTTTTAATTTATTTAAATTTAAACAAAAATAAATTTTGTAAAACCTTCAAACCTGGCATGGCGGGCGTTTTTTAGACGGGCTGCCCGGCTCAAAACACCGGGCACCACCTGCAGCATTCTGTTTACGCGCTGGAGGCCATTGATTACCATTCGCACCCGAACTTGCCGTTACACCTTGCCAACCTTGCCAACCTCGCCCAACTTGCCCGCCCCCAAGGAGACCCCATGACACCCAACACCCCTGAAACCAGCACTGCAGCTGAGCCCCTGCGCCAGGTTGACCACCTGTTGGCTGTTTACGGCCAAAGCCACCTCAACCCGACCAACGAGCTGATCCATTCCTTTGCCATCCCGCTGATCGTCTTCAGCCTGATCGGCGTGCTGCATTGGGTTCACCCGTATTTGGCCCTGTTCACGATTGCTGCCAGCGTGGTTTATTACGCCAAGTTGTCCACGTTGTTCATGATCATCATGACGCTGTTTGCCGCCCTGTGCCTTTACGGGGTGGGTCTGCTGGGCGAAGCGCTGCTCCCCGTTTGCGTCGCCATTTTTGTGGTTTCGTGGATCTTCCAGTTCATTGGCCACAAGATTGAAGGCAAAAAACCCTCATTTTTTGAAGATTTGCAATACCTGCTGGTCGGGCCGCTATTTGTGCTCTCCCGGCTGATGCTGCGGATGGGGGTGCGCTGGTAACTCGTTCACGGCCTTGATCTATCGCAACGCCAATGGTAATTACCCCTATAAATTTTCCAGTCTTTAGCACTCCATGTCAGAGAGTGCTAATATACAGCTAACCACTGACTAAGTGGTCACTAAGGAGTTGTTCATGTCTGTTCAAGCTGTATTGTCTGCCCCCTCTTTCGGCGGCTCCGCCTTGGGCGGAAATGCCTTGGCGCTCGCTGCTCACCCCAACCCATGGTCCATGGTGCCCTCACTGGGCAACCTGGATGCCTATATTTCTGCCGCCAACCGGCTGCCCATGCTCACCCTGGCCGAAGAGCAGGAATATGCGCGCAAACTGCGCGCTGAGGGTGATGTAGATTCCGCCGGCAAATTGGTGCTGTCGCACCTGCGCCTGGTGGTCTCCATCTCGCGCCAATACCTGGGCTACGGCCTGCCCCACGGTGATTTGATTCAAGAGGGCAACATTGGCCTGATGAAAGCCGTCAAGCGGTTTGACCCGGACCAAGGCGTGCGCCTGGTGAGTTACGCCATGCACTGGATCAAGGCCGAGATTCATGAATACATCCTGAAAAATTGGCGCATGGTCAAGGTGGCCACCACCAAAGCACAGCGCAAGCTGTTTTTCAACCTGCGTTCGATGAAGCAGCGCTACAAGGCCGATGAAGCCATGGCAGATATGGACGATGCCGGGCTCGACATGCGGCATGACACGCACCGTGACACGCTGAGCGAAGCGCAAATTGATGCCATGGCCAAAACGCTGAATGTGAAGCGCGAGGAAGTCATCGAAATGGAAACCCGGCTCTCGGGCGGCGATGTGCTGCTGGACCCGAGCCCGAATGACGACGGCGACGAATCGTTTGGCCCCATTACTTACTTGGCCGACACCCACCACGAGCCTGCGGCGCTGCTCGAATCACATCAGCGCGACGTGTTGGCGAGTGATGGCATTGCCACCGCCTTGCAGGCGCTGGATGAGCGCAGCCGGCGCATTGTGGAAGAACGTTGGCTGAAGGTGAACGACGATTCATCGGGCGGCATGACACTGCATGAACTCGCCGCCGAATATGGCGTGAGCGCCGAACGCATCCGCCAAATCGAAGTGGCGGCGATGAAAAAGATGAAGAAAACGCTGGCTGAGTTCGCCTGAGATCAGGCACCTGCCCGATCAATCACAACGAATGGTGCCAGCCGCCGCCAAAGCCGACAGTTCGCTGTCTTGAACACCCAGGGTCTGCAAAATGGCAGCTGTGTGCTGGCCCAACCGGGGTGCAGTGGGCAAGGCCGTGCCGCTGTCGTGGTCTGCCTTGTAACCGGAGCCAAAATCGGTCAGGGTGCCCTTGGCGTAGGGTGTCTTGCGCAGGGGCAGGGTCATCAAATGGCCATCGGCGGCTTCTTGCAACAATTGGCTGAGCTGACGCAATCGTGCGCAGGGCACATCTAACGCAGCCAGTTCGGCTTCCAATACAGTTGCGCTGCGCGAAGCGATAGCCTGTTCGAGCAGCGCATGCACCCGCCCTGCGTCCTGTGCCACCAAAAAACCACCCTGCCGCAAAGCGGCTTGGTCAATCAGGGCCGGGTCATCTGGTAGCTGGGCTAGACCAACGGTTTCGCACAGCCTGCGAAACTGCGCCAAGGTATTGGCAGCGGTGGCGATCCAGCCATCCGCACACTTAAAACTGGCGGCACCCGGGCTGCCCGAAAAGCCACGGTTGCCCACACGGGTCGCGTCGCGCCCGCTGACCCCGGCGCGGGCTGCATCGGGCCACATCAGTTGCAGGGCAGCCTGCGCCATTGAGACATCCAGATAAGCCCCCACGCCGTGACGCAACCGGCGGATCAACGCCGCCATGATGGCCTGGCCTGCCACCAGCCCCGTCGCAGTGTCCACCACCGGAAAACCCACCTTGATGGGATCTTGTTCTGGCGAACCCTGCATCATCGTCATACCGGTCGCCGCCTGTACCACATGATCGTAAGCGGCCCGTTGGCCCCAGCGCCCTTCTTGCCCAAAACCCGAGATGGAGGCATACACGATGTCCGTTTTGATGGCCCGCACACTCGCGTAATCAAACCCCAACCGCGCCACCGCTCCTGGGCGAAGGTTTTCAATAAAAACGTCTGCCGTGGAGACCAATGCTGCCAGGAGTTCCCTGGCTCGGGGCTGGCTCAAATCCATCGCCAGCGATTGTTTGCCGCCATTGATCGCGGCGAAACCCGCCGGGATACCTTGATCCAGCAAGTCCCTCATGCCCCCACGCAAAATGTCACCTTTTACCGGATGCTCAACCTTGATGACCTCGGCTCCTTCAAGTGCCAGGTAGTGCGATGCGGTGGGGCCGGCAATCACGTGCGACAAGTCAACCACCCGCATGCCGTGCAAGGCGTTCATTCCCATGGGTTATTCCGCCTTCACGCCGGCCATCTGGATCAGGCGGGCCCACTTGCTGGTCTCGGCTTTCATGAAAGCAGCAAATTCCGCAGGCGACACCGACAACTCCACCTCCGAGCCACCGCCCTCGATGGCAGCACGCAAGGCAGCATCTGAAAAAGCCATCCGGGCTGCGCCATGCAATTTGCTGACCACTGCAACAGGCGTGCCGGCGGGCACCCACAGCCCGCCCCAAGACTCCTGCACAAACAGGTCGTCACCATAGATTTCTTTAAGGGTTGGCACATCGGGCAATGAACCCAGCCGTTTGGCACCACTGACCGCCAAGGCCCTGGCCTTGCCATTCTTGACGTGTGGCACAGCGGTGCCCGCTATCGGAAACGCAAACTGAATCTGCCCGGACAACAAGGCCGGCACCAATTCGACCGAGCCGCGGTAGGGCACATGCACCGCGTCTACTTTCAACACGGTGGCCCAGGTGGAGCCAGCGATGTGGGCCGATGTTCCAATACCACCAGAACCGTAATTGAGCTGTCCCGGCTTGGCCCGCACCGCGGCTTCAAGGTCTTTGATAGTCTTGATGGGTGAGTCAAATGCAACGATCAATACCGCCGGCGCACTGGTGGTTTGGGTGACCGGGATAAAGCTGGTCAATGGGTCGAACTTGGCCGCCGGGCGCAGCAGCTTTTGCACTACCTGCGAGATCGAACCCATCAGCACCGTGTAGCCATCCGGTGCCGCCTGGGTAACCAATTCAGCCGCCAGAATGCCGGCGGCGCCCACCCGGTTTTCCACCACCACAGCACCCCCCAAGGCCTCGGCCAATTTAGGAGCCATGCGCCGTGTTTCGATGTCTGGCCCGCCACCCGCTGCAAAAGGAACAACCAACTTGACGGGCCGGTCCGGAAAAGTCTGAGCCCCGACAGCCGCCACCCAGCAGGTCACCATGAGGCTTGCCAAACGTTGCAAAATTTTTACTTTGGTCATCGTGATGTCCGGTTCGCAAAACCTGATTATTCACTAACAACACTGGGGTTTTGCTGTATCGTGGTGCATCCTTCATTCACCCGGCTGGACCCATGCGCAATTCAATCCAACCCGACCACTCTGCCACCAGCGTCGCGCTGGCATTGGCGGCGGCGGATATTGGCATTTGGGAATGGAGCAACGGCGAAGGCATGGTGCAGGTCAACGCCCGTTGGTCAGAAATGATTGGTTACGCCCCGGGTGAGCTCGATTTGTCGGGCTTCAAGTGGTATGACCTGGTGCATCCCATTGATCTGGCCATTGTTCACGAGGAGACCCTGAAACAGTCCAATGCCTCGGCCCAGGGGCAGTTCCGGGTCGAGTTTCGCATGCACCACAAGGCGGGCCGATGGATCTGGATCGAAAGCCGGGGCCAGGTGGTGGAGCGTGATGCCAACGGCGTTGCAGTTCGCCTGGCGGGTGCCCACCTGGACATCACAGAACGCCATGCCATCGATGAAGCCCTCAATATTGCCCATGCCGTGGCGCTTGAAAGCGAAGCCCGGTTTCGCAGCCTGACCGAACTGTCCAGCGATTGGTATTGGGAGCAAGATGCCAACTTTCGCTTTACCGCGTTCACCGGTAACCTCAAATCGGCTGTTCATCCGGCGCAGGCCGAGCTTGGCATGCGGCGCTGGGAAATTCCGACCTTGAACATGACCGAGGCTGACTGGCAAGCCCACCAGGAAACCCTGCAAAACCAGCAAACTTTTCGCGACCTGGAAGTGCAGCGTATCGATCAAGATGGCAAAACGCTATGGGTCTCAGTCTCTGGTGCGCCGTTTTACAGTGCGGATGGCAGCTTTCTGGGTTACCGGGGCATCGGCCACGACATCACCGCCCGCAAGGCCGCAGAAGAAACCATTAAAAAGCTGGCGTTTTTTGACGCGCTAACCCAGTTGCCCAACCGTCAGTTGATGATGGAACGCCTGCAGGACGTGATCGCCACCAGCCGGCGCGACCATCACCACGGCGCCCTGCTGTTCATCGATCTGGACAACTTCAAACAGCTCAACGATTCCAAAGGCCATCAGACCGGCGATTTGCTGCTCCAGCAAGTGGCCCAGCGCCTGAAAATCGGGGTTCGTGAGGTTGACACCGTGGCGCGGCTGGGTGGCGACGAATTCGTCGTCATCTTGAAAAGCCTTGCCCCTAACCTGCAAAAAGCAGCGGTGCAAGCCCGCTGGGTGGGCCAGAAGTTGCTGGTCGCGTTGAATGAGCCCTATGACCTGGATGGTTATGACCACCATGGCACGCCCAGCATCGGCGCCACGCTGTTCAGCGGTACGGACACCGACCGCGACGAACTTCTCAAACGGGCTGATTTGGCGATGTACCAGGCCAAGGCCGACGGCCGCAACCTGTTGCGCTTTTTTGACCCGGCCATGCAGGCTGCCGTGGCAGAGCGCAACCGGCTGGAGGCCGAACTGCGTTTGGCCTTGATGCGTGATGAAATTACCGTGGTGTATCAGCCAGTAGTCGACACACACCGCCAGGTGCTGGGGTATGAGGCGCTGGCCCGCTGGCAGCACCCCTCGCGTGGTATGGTGCCGCCGCAGGAATTCATCGCGTTGGCTGAGGATTCCGGCCTGATCCTGCAGTTGGGTGCCCACGTTTTGAGGGTTGCTTGCCAACAGTTGGCCCGGTGGGCGCTGAGCGGCGCCAGCCAGGCGCTGACGCTGGCGGTCAACGTGAGTGCCCGCCAATTTCGGCAGCGCGATTTTGTAGCGGTGGTAAGCGGCACATTGCGTGAAACGGGTGCCCGGCCCCAGCAGCTCAAACTGGAACTCACCGAAAGCCTGCTGCTCAATGACCTGGACGATGTAGTGGCCAAAATGAACCTGCTGCGCGCTCTGGGTGTGGGCTTCTCCCTGGACGATTTTGGTACCGGATATTCGAGCCTGAGCTATCTCAAGACCTTGCCGTTAGACCAACTGAAAATCGACAAGGGCTTTGTGCAAGATGTGTTGGACGACCCGAGCGACGCGGCGATCGCCGTTTCCATCGTCACGCTGGCGCAGGCGCTCAAACTCGACGTAGTGGCCGAAGGCGTGGAAACCGAAGGCCAGATGGCGTTTTTGGCCCAGCATGGCTGCCGCGCTTTTCAGGGTTACCTGTTTGGCAAACCCGCGCCATTGTCGGGTTTCGCACTGCTTTAAGGACGTGGCCTCATAGCCTGAGTTTTCTCAGGTGTGGGCCGGTTTTAATGGCAGCCGCTGCACAGGTAGAAGCGCGCTCAAGAAGCCTTGAGCAGTTGCTCAATGTCTGCAGCCAGCGCTTTCGCACCACTGCCGTACCGGGTGTAGAGCCGCAGGCGGCCGCTGGTGTCATACACAAAACTGCCGGCCGAGTGGTCCATGGTGTAGCTGGTGGGGGTTTTGCCATCGACCTTTTTGTAATACACCTTGAAGTTTTTCGCCAAATCTGACAACTTGTCTGCCTCCGGGATCAGGGCCAGAAAACCAGGATCAAAGTTGGTCATGTAGGCCTTGAGCACCTCGGGTGTGTCTCGGGCCGGGTCGATGGTGACAAACAAGGTTTGCAGCTTGTCACCGTCTTTGCCCAACAGCTTTTTGACCTCGGCCATCTCCGCCATGGTGGTGGGGCACACGTCTGGGCATTGGGTGTAGCCAAAAAATAGGACGGTGACTTTGCCGTTGAAATCCTTGATGCTACGGCCCTGGCCGTTGTGGTCTTTGACGGGGGTGGGCAAGGCAAAGTCCTTGGCGTAATCCGCACCTGTGATGTCAATCGAGACAAACGAAGGCTTTTTCTCGGAGCAAGCAGACAGCATTGAAGAAAAAAGGCCAATTGTTAATACAATGACTGCACAGTTAGCTACAAAATTAATAGCCACTTCCAACAACTTTAACGCGTGGCCAACCGGCGAAACGGGCGACTGCTTGGGGCGATACCGGGCCACGGAAGTAGGAAGAGCCATATCAGTTCCTTGCAAGACGCGATTTACACAACGTAATGATCAACCAACAGCGCCGCAAAAAGGACACTGAGATGAATCAGCGAAAAACGGAAAGTTTTGCGCGCCAGGGCATCTGAATAGTCGCGCCACAACCGATAACCGTACAGGCAAAAGCCGACGTTCAGGCCAATGGCAGCCACCAGATAAATCCAGGAACTCATGCCATACATCACCGGCAGCAGGCAGGCCGCAAACAATATGAAGGTATAGAGCAATATTTGCAAACGCGTGAACTCACTGCCATGGGTGACCGGTAACATGGGTAGCCCCGACTTGCGGTAATCCTCCACCCGGTACAAGGCCAAGGCCCAGAAATGGGGCGGTGTCCACAAAAAAATGATCAAGAACAGAATCAACGCTTCCGGGCCCACCTCGCCCGTCATGGCAGCCCAGCCCAGCACTGGCGGCATGGCACCCGAGGCTCCGCCAATCACGATGTTTTGCGGCGTGAGCGGCTTGAGAATCACCGTGTACACCACGGCATAACCGACAAAGGTGGCAAAAGTCAGCCACATGGTCAGCGGGTTCACCCAAACGTACAACAACACTGAACCGGCGGCGCACAAAACGGCTGAAAACAAGCCAGTCTGCACATCGCTTAGCTCACCTTTGGCGGTGGGCCGCCAGGCGGTGCGTTTCATTTTGGCATCGATACCCTTTTCAACCAGGCAGTTAAAGGCGGCGGCTGCACCGGCCACCAGCCAAATGCCAAAACTGGCGATGGCCGCCACTTTGACCTGCGCCCAACCGGGCAAGCCGGGTACGGCCAAAACCATACCAATCAAGGCGCAAAACACGATGAGCTGAATCACCCGTGGTTTGGTTAACGCGTTGTACTGGCGAATCAGCGCCATGAGCGATACGGCAGGAGCGGGCGTTTGTCGCGTCATGATGCCGCCTTTTGCGCAGCGGGCAGGCACAACACCCAGCACAGCACCATGACCAATGCACCGGCGCCCGCAGTATGCATCAGTGCTGCAAACAACGGCCAGCCCAGTACCACATTAGAGAGCCCGGTGGCCAGTTGCAAAGCCGTCAGGCTGGCCAGCCAGCGCGAAGCTTGCCGGGTTGCCAGCGCTCGATTGAGTTGCCATGCCAACACCATCAGCAGCGGCAAGACAACGGCGGCCATCGCCCGGTGGGTAAAGTGAATCGCCGTGAGCGCTTCAAACACAATCGCCTGCCCTTGCGCCGTTACGCCCAGGGCCCGCCAGATTTCAAAGCCCTGGGTGAAATTCATGGGTGGCCAATAGCTGCCTTGGCACTGCGGAAAATCACTACAGGCCAACACCGCATAGTTGGTGCTGACCCAAGCGCCCAGGGCAATTTGTAAGCCAAGCGCCACCAAAGTAACCCACACCTGCTTCTGCTGGGCAGACTTGTTGTCGCCCGTATCACCAACCGGCAAATCCGGCAGATCAAACGAATCCTTTGTTGCCGCCAAACCCGCTACATACGCCGACCGCTGACAGGCCAGCACCGTCAGCAATGCCAGCCCGGCCATGCCTCCGAGCAAATGCATGCTGACGATCGCGGGGAACAGCTTCATAGTCACGGTGAGGGCACCAAATGCACCCTGAACCACAACCCACAACAGGCAAGCCAAAGAAGTAACCAGTAGACGGCGCGAGGCCGGTTCAACGCGCCGTCGCCAATCGCGCCAGGCGGCGAACGCCAGCCACAGAATCAAGACACCAACGGCACTGGCCAGATAGCGGTGAATCATTTCAATCCAGGCCTTTGGCAAGGTGACTGGACCACTGGGCAAGGCTTGCTGCGCGTCTGCAATTTGCTGCAAAGCACCTACCGGGCTGGCGTGGCCATAACAACCGGGCCAATCCGGGCAGCCCAGCCCGGAATCAGTGAGCCGCGTGAAAGCACCAAACACCACCAGGTCAAACGTGAGAAAGAGAGTCACCCAGGTCAGGGCCTGCAGGCGCGCAGCCGAAAGGTCGCGCGCAGGCACGCGCCGGGTTCGCCACCCAACCCATAGCGCCGGAACCAGCGCCAGCGCTGCACCGGTGAGCAGCAACAGCCCCAGGGGGGCAAAATTGTATAAGGCGACTGGCATCATGCGTGTATCCACATTCAAGGCCGACCTGCGGTATCCCATGACGCGGCTGCCCGCAGTAGCCGTTCCATGTCACGTTTGACCTTGGCCGCTGCGCTCAAATCGATTTGCGGCGGAAACCGCATCATCCAGTTGCCCAGCGGGTCAACCAGGTACAAATGGTCTTGCAACATTTGGCCGCTGGCAGGTTGCAGCCAGGTTTGAAGCAGTGCCGCCGGCAGTTTCAGGATGGTCACCTCACCTAATTGAGTCCGCAACGCAGGATCGATGGTCTGCTCACCAAGCAACAGCACCACCCGGTCGACCTTGTCGCGCTCTTTGCCCAGGCTGGTGTGCAACTGGCGCTGTAAGTACAAAGTATGGGCACAGGCTTCATCACAAACCCCGTCGCCGGCTTTCACCACACTCACCAGCAACCACTGGCCTTTGAGGGCACGCAGGTTGGTCGTCTTGCCATCGGTCTGCCGTGCCACCATATCGGGCAAGGGGCGCTGCGGCTCAATCAATTCGCCAAAATTGCGGCGGCCCTCAGGGCGTATCACGTAATAGGTGAAGTAAGAGGCGATCACCGGTGAGGCACACAACAGCATCACCAAAATCATCTTCCAGCGTCCGGATTTTGTACGTTGCGTATCCGGCGTTGATTGCCCCGGATCGGGCAAGGAATGCACCGTCAAACCCAGCAGCTCATCGCGGGGGCTTGCGGTGCCGCCTTCGGCGACCGACATTGTGGACGACATGGACGAATCAGGAACGTTTTTTTGCGACATAAGGCTTGCCAAACTGAAACCATCCATAAAGACCTGCAATCAGCGCGCTTAACGCGAACCACTGCGCAGCATAACCATAGTTTTTGCTGGCACCAGAATTGACCAGTGGCCAATCTCGTTGCAGCCCGTCTTTTGGCCCTGCTTCTGAGGAAACTGTAGGTGCTTCAGTTTGCAACAAGGTCAAAGGCATCAACGCGAGCTTGGTTTCCATCGCAAAAGTTTTCAAATCCAGGTTTTGGCGGATGACTGGAATGCCCACAGCCTTTTCCGCCGCGTTGCCCAAGTTGTCTGCCGGGGGTTCAACGGACCCGCCCAACTCCAGCAAACGCCCGGGTGGGCCCGCCAATCGGCCATTGACTTCCACCAGTCCGACAGGCGTTGGCACAACAGGCAATTGGCTGCGATCCACAAAATTGCGGGCCACCCAACCCCGCTGTACCACCAACACCCTCGAAGACCCTTCCAATTGAAAAGGTGTCAACACATAAAAACCAGGTCTGCCAAACATCTGCCGGTTATCCAGAAAAACCGTATGCCCCGTTAACCACTGGCCGCGCAATTGAGCGGTTCTATGGAGAATTTGCGCGAACATGTCATCGGTGAGTTCTGTCGGCCACGCGGCTATTGCCGAGTTTTGCAGCGCTGGCAATTGGTGTTTGGCGTCAATCGCCATTTGCGTACGCTCTCGCATTTCACCACGAGACATCTGCCATCGGCCCAGCCACGCCGTGGCGGCAATACCCAGCAAGGCTACAAAGGTCAAAACCAAGAAACGTCGACGAGAACTCACCGGATAATGGCCCTCATGAAATTATTTGTCGCACTGGCTTTTTTGGCCATTTTGGGAAGCCTGGGTGGCGCTTTGTATTTCATGATGCGCGGCCAGGGAAACGCCCAGGACGACCATAAAAAATCAGGCCGCATGATGAAGGCCTTGGCACTGCGGGTGGGCTTGTCCATCACGTTGTTCATCTGCATTTTGATCGCCTGGAAAATGGGCTGGGTGCAGCCCACTGGCATTGCAGCCGGCCGATAGTGCTCACAGCAAAAAAGGCACCTTGCGGTGCCTTTTTTTCAAGAAGCTTTGCGAGGGCTGATGGATACGTCAGAGCCAATAAACCAGGATGTAGAGGCCCAACCACACCACATCCACAAAATGCCAATACCAAGCAGCACCTTCAAAACCGAAATGCCGCTCAGGTGTGAAATGCCCTTTTTGGAGGCGCAAAGTGATGAACAGCAGCATCAACATGCCGACAAACACATGAAAGCCGTGAAAACCTGTGAGCATGAAGAAGGTTGAACCGTAAGCGCCGGATGTAAGCTTCAAGTTCATGCCCGCGTAAGCATGGTAGTACTCATAACCCTGCACAAACAGGAACACCAGCCCCAAAACAACCGTCAGCCACATAAAGCCAATCGTGCGTGCACGGTTGCCAACTTGAAGCGCGTGGTGCGCAATAGTCAGCGTCACCCCCGAAGACAGCAACAGCGCGGTGTTGATGGTGGGCAGCCAGAACGGGGTCATGGTCTCGAACGGCTCAATAATATTGGCCGGCGATGCGGTCGAACCTGCCAATGAAGTAGGCCAGCCAGCCTTGAAATCTGGCCACAACAAGGCGTGTTCCAAGTTGCCCAGCTCGGGGCCTGAATGCATACGCATCCACCACAAAGCCGAGAAAAAGGCACCGAAAAACATTACTTCCGAAAAGATGAACCAGCTCATGCTCCAGCGGAATGAGAGGTCAATTTTGTGGCCGTATTGATGCCCTTCACTCTCTCCCACCGCATCGCTGAACCACTTGAACAAAATCACGAGAAACCAGGCCAGGCCCGCAAACATAAGCCATTTGCCCATATCGCTGCCATTCATCCATTGAGCTGCGCCAAAAAATGTGAAAAACAGGCCTAGTGATGCCAAAGCCGGCCGGTTTGAAGGTGCCGGGACGAAGTAATACGGTGTACCGCCGTGTGAAGTTGAACTCATTTCAATGCTTTGCCTTTTCAAATAACGCCAATTTCACAAACTTCAAACGAATCAGTTGGATCCCATCAGGCGAATGACCTACTTGGCCACGACCCAATTCACAAAAAACATCAGACTCACCACAAAGACCAAGACAGCCACAACGGCCACCAGCAAAATATGCAGCGGATTGACCTGTGCCAGGTCATCCTGGAATTCGCTTTTTTTACGAATGCCCAAAAAAGACCAAGCCACCGTCTTGACGCTGCGTAAAAACGATGAGCCCGTGGGCACCGGCGTTTGAAGATCCGGGTTCATCCACCAGCCCCACTCAACAGCAGGTTTGACTTGCCTGTGGCGGCTGCCACTGGCGCTGGCGGCGTTTTGCCGCCGACTTCAAAAAAAGTGTATGACAAGGTGATTGTCGTCACATCCTTGGAGAGTTTGGGGTCAATCACAAAGGCCACTGGCCATTGCTTCTTTTCACCGGGATCCAGCGTGTACTGGTTAAAACAGAAACATTCCAGCTTGTTGAAATGCATGGCAGCCTGCTGCGGCGCGTAACTCGGAATCGCCTGCGCCGCCATGCGCCGGTTCTGTGTGTTCTGGAACTCGTATATGACGGTTGCCAATTCACCTGGATGCACTTGCAACGATGATTTTTGGGGTTTGAACTCCCAAGGCCCGCGGGCGTTGGCATCAAATTCAACCGTGATGGTGCGGCTCAGGTCTACCTGCGAATTGGTGACATCGGCTTTGGTCAGACGGGCCTTTTCACCGCTCTTGCTTTTTTCGCCAATGGCCAGAATGTTGATGCCTGTTGCTTCACAGATCGCCTTGTAAATCGGGATCAAGGCGTAGCCAAAGCCAAACATGCCCACCGTGATGACGGCGAGTTTGCCCAGCATTTTGAAGTTGTCGAGGTACAGGCTCATGATGTTTCAGAGCTGATTTATTTGCCGAGCAGCATCATTTTGGCGACGAAACCGACCAGAAATACAGCCGCCACTGAGGCCAGTACCAGCCCCGTCCTCAGATTCGCTTTTTTTTGCTCAGGATCCATCACAATGCCCAAGTTTTAAAACAATCAGCCAATCACGCGGGTAGCGGCGGCGTTCAGTTTGGGGGGTGTCTCAAAAGTGTGGAAAGGCGCGGGTGACGGCACTTCCCATTCCAAACCCTCGGCACCTTCCCAAGGATTCTGCGGGGCCTTTTCACCTTTGCCACGCATACATGGCAAAACAATGAAGAAGAAGAAGTACACCTGCGCAAAGCCAAAAGCGAATGCACCCACAGATGCAACCATGTTGAAATCGGCGAACTGCATGGGGTAGTCGGCATACCGGCGCGGCATGCCCGCCAAGCCCAGGAAGTGCATCGGGAAGAACGTGACATTGAACGCAATCAAGGACCACCAAAAGTGGATTTTGCCGCGCGTTTCGTTGTACATCACACCCGTCCATTTGGGCACCCAGTAGTAGAAGCCGGAGAACATGGCGTACAGAGAGCCAGCCACCAAGACGTAATGGAAATGCGCCACCACGTAATAGGTATCTTGCAACTGGATATCGATCGGTGCCATGGCCAGGATCAGTCCTGTGAAACCACCCATGGTGAACACGAAAATGAATCCAACCGCAAACAGCATCGGGGTCTCAAACGTCATGGAGCCCTGCCACATGGTGGCAATCCAGTTGAAGATCTTGACGGCTGTAGGCACAGCGATCAACATCGTCGCATACATGAAGAACAACTGCCCCGTCACCGGCATGCCGGTCGTGAACATGTGATGCGCCCACACAATAAAGCTCAAAATAGCGATGGATGAGGTGGCGTACACCATGGAGGCATAACCAAACAGGCGCTTGCGTGCAAAGGCAGGCACCACGTGACTGATGATGCCGAAGGCCGGCAAGATCATGATGTACACCTCAGGGTGGCCAAAGAACCAGAAGATGTGCTGGAACATCACCGGGTCACCGCCACCGGCCGGGTTGAAGAAGCTGGTACCAAAGTGGCGGTCAGTCAGTGTCATGGTAATGGCACCGGCCAACACCGGCATCACGGCGATGAGCAGGTAGGCGGTGATCAACCAGGTCCAGCAGAACATCGGCATTTTCATCAGTGTCATGCCGGGCGCGCGCATGTTGAGGATAGTCACAATGATATTGATGGAGCCCATGATGGAACTGGCACCCAAAATGTGCAGCGCAAAAATGCCCGCGTCCATCGACGGCCCCATTTGGAGCGTCAAAGGCGCATAAAACGTCCAGCCAGCCGCTGGCGCACCGCCCGGCATAAAAAACGACAACACCACCAACACCGCGGCCGGGATGACCAGCCAGAAGCTGAAATTGTTCATGCGGGCAAAGGCCATGTCCGCCGCGCCAATTTGCAACGGAATCATCCAGTTGGCAAAACCAACAAACGCTGGCATGATGGCGCCAAACACCATCACCACGCCGTGCATGGTGGTCAACTGGTTGAAGAGCTCAGGATTGACGAGTTGAAGCCCCGGCTTGAAAAGTTCGGCGCGAATCAGCAGCGCCAAAACGCCGCCAAACATCAGCATAGTGAAGGCAAACAGCAGGTACAGGGTGCCGATGTCTTTATGGTTGGTGGCGAACACCCACCTGCGCCAGCCCGCTGGGGCGCCATGGTGGTCATCGTGACCATCGTGGGAATGGTTATGGTTGTCTAGTACGGCGCTCATACAGGGATCCTTCTCATTTCACTCAATGCTTCAATCTTGCGCAGGCAACTTGCGGCAAATGCCCGGTTTGCCCGGCGGATTTACTTCCGCGCTGCGGTAATTTCCGCAGGCTGAACCAGTTGCCCGGTTTTGTTGGACCAATTGTTTTTGGTAAAGGTGATCACAGCTGCCAGGTCGGTGTCACTCAATTGTTTCCAGGCTGGCATTGCCCCCTGATTCTGGCCATTCAGCAGCACGGCGATCTGCTTGCCTTTATCGACATCCAGTACGACTGCAGCGCCGTCAAGCGGTTTGATGGGGCCAGCGCCCTTGCCACTGGCCTGGTGGCAGGCGGCGCAGTTGGAGGCGTAGACTTTCTCGCCACGGGCCGAGATGTCGGCCAATGTCCAAACCTTGGCAGGATCATCAGCCTTGGCGGCCAGTTTTTTCTTCTCGCCATCTACCCACTTCGCGTAGTCCTCATGCGAAACCACCTTCACATGAATGGGCATGTAAGCGTGCTCTTTTCCGCACAACTCCTGGCATTGGCCATGGTAGTCGCCGATTTTTTCGGCTCGGAACCATGTGTCACGCACGAAACCCGGAATGGCATCTTGCTTGATGCCGAACGAAGGCACGGCAAATGCATGAATCACATCATTGGCAGTGGTGATGATGCGCACCTTTTTGTTGACGGGAACGACCAGCGGGTTATCCACTTTCAACAGGTAGTCATCAACTACTTGACCCGGCTTGGGCCCTCCATTGTTGGACATTTCGCGATGGGTGGCATCCAGCTGTGAAATGAAACTGATGCCTTCGCCTTCGCCCTTGATGTAGTCGTAACCCCACTTCCACTGGATGCCGGTGGCTTTGATGGTGACATCGGCATTGGTCGTGTCTTTCATCGCCACAATGACCTTGGTTGCAGGCAACGCCATCAGAATCACGATGATGAACGGGATGATGGTCCAGATGATCTCAACCGTCACAGACTCGTGAAAATTGGCAGCTTTGTAACCTTTGTCTTTTCGGTGTTTCCAGATCGAATAAAACATCACGCTGAAGACGGCAACAAAAATGACGGTGCAGACGATCAACATGAACCAGTGCAGCCACGCCTGCTCTTCAGCAATCTTGGTCACTGCCGGGTGCAAATTGAGCTGATTGACAGCCGGACCACCCGGCAAATCATTGACGGCATGGGCCAGGCCGGACATGGCCAACCCAGCCGTTGAGACCAACGCCGCGAAGAAAGAGCCAACCGACCTGACCCCTCTTTTTGCCATACCGAATGTCTTCATGCTTTTCATCGTTTTCACTGCTACAACACCTTCATTATCGCGTATTTATAAGCACTCACTTATCAATGATTGCCTGCCGATTTCAACCGCCACGCAACGCCAAGCGGATTTCACGTGCCAACGCCGGACGCAACTCGGGCCGCACAAAGCGGCCAATGTTGATGCGCCGCCCTTGTCCATACAACTCTATCAGCGATCCGTCGCCGGACTGCGGCTCAACCCGCACCCACTCTCGACTGAATTCAGTTCGCTCCAGCTTGCCCGCCGTTTCCAGTTCCACAACCAATCGTGGCCCCGCCAGAAATATTCTCTCGCCGTCCCCCGCATGCCGGGCGTACAGCAAAAACGCGATGCCTACCAATGTCAACTCCAGCCAGGCAAACGGCAGAACCATGGTTGCGCCCATACCCCAAAACACCATGCCAATGCCCAGCGAAAGCGCACACAGCGACAAGTAGATCCAGCCCATTTGGCCTGGTGTCAATGAACAATTGCGGCGCAAAAACCACTGAATGTTCTGACCTTGAACCGTGGCAAAGCGTAAAACCAGATGAGTCACACAACGCGCCTGGGACAACCATGCCAAGTCACTTTGGCACAGCACGGACATGGGGAAATACCCTGACTTTCAACTCTCAAATATTGTAGCCGACCCCACGCGCCGATTTGTGGCGCTGCACGTATGGCGTACAGGCTGCACCCAAACAGCCGCACGCGTCAGGGCCGGTCTTTGGCCGGGTTGGGTAACCGACCGGTTTTCAGGGCCTGGCGCATGTCCTCCAGCGACAGGCTCAGCTGGGGCTGAACAGCCAGCTTGCGCGCCGGTTTGAGCGCGTGTCCGTAAATCACCTCGAAGGTCAATTTCAAACGTCCGTTATCGGCCGGGTCGGCCAAGTGGTACAGCGCCTGTTTGAGTTTTTGATGCCAAACCCGGCCCCTCAGGGCGTTGAAACGGCTGGTACTCAGGTTGCGGCCCAGTCCCCGCAGATCTTGCAACAGCCGTTCAGGTGTTTCGTATGTAAGGGTAATACGTTCCATGTCCAGAACCGGTTCCGCAAACCCCTGGGCCACCAGCATATCGCCCCAATCATGCATATCGGTAAAGGCGTGCGCAGGTTCGCCCCAGCCGCAGGTTTTGTAGAGCGGACGCAACTCTTTCAGACTGTCCGGCCCCAAACAGGAAAACATCAGGAACCCATCGACCGCCAGTGCCTGATGCCAGCGGGCAATCAGCGCCTGTGGCTGGGCAGACATGTGCAGCGCCATATTGGCCCAAACCATTTGAAATCCGCTTTCGGTTGGCCCCGTTTCATCCGCCGCATCTGCCATCACCGGTACAGACGGTTTCCAGCGTACCGGTGACCACCACGGTTTTGCTATTAATTTTGAAGCAAACTCTCTATGTTTTTTATTTACAATATCCATGAAATATTGGGCATCTTTGTAACGCTGCCGCAGCACGTCATGCATTTGCATGCCGCCATGCAAGGGTTCTACGTGAAGCCAGGCCTGGGGCTCCAGTTTGATCCAATTCAGCCGCTCTTCCATGCGCCGCCCAACCTCTTCGTGCAACCAAGCCGTCGGTTGCACCAACAGGCTGTGCCATCGCCGCGCGGCGACCGGGTCAATCGAAGGAGGGCCTGGGGTTTCCAAAAAAGTCATTCGTTTGTAGGTTGCGTCGCGAGTATATTGACCCCATGAAACTTGGTGCATACCTTTCGGGTTGGGTTGACCGGGTTCGTTCCGCCGTACCGAGCCAATGCGCGGTGTGCCACAGTTGGCCGGCACAGCGTGTATGCGGTGCCTGCGTCAATCGGTTCGCCCAACCTGCCCAACGTTGCCGCACGTGTGGGCTTCGGCTGGTGAGCGGCACGCAAACCTGCGCAACCTGTCTGGAAAATCCGTCGCCACTGGATGATTGCCTGGTGGCGGTTTCTTATGAATACCCGTGGGCTGACCTGATTTCAGGGTTTAAGTTCCAGGCCGATCCGGCCTGGGCCGTCCCGTTGGCCCGGTTGATGCAAAGCATGCCGCACATCGAGCCAGCGCTCGAAACGGCCGATTGGGTGGTACCCATCCCACTGGCGCAGGCGCGTCTGGCCGAGCGCGGCTTCAACCAATCAATGCTGTTGGCCAAAGCCCTGGCACCCAGCAAAATTTTCGGCCAGGCCTTGCTGCGGGTGACACAAAGTGCCGCTCAAAGCACGCAAAACCGCGTGGACCGTTGGCAGGCCATGCGTTACGCATTTGTAGTGGATCCGTTTTTGCAGGCTCAACTCGCGGGTCGCCGCGTGGTGGTGGTGGACGATGTCATGACCACCGGTGCCACGTTGTACGCCGCCGCACATGTACTGCGCGCGGCCGGGGCCACGCACATCACGGGTATGGCATTTGCAAGGACAGAGCTGGAATAACCCCCACACTCCACCGCTGCGCGGGTCGCTGCCCCCCGAGGGGGCGCATTTTGCCTGGGGGCGGCCCGGCGGCAAAACCTTAACCCCCACACTCCACCGCTGCGCAGGTGACTGCCACTTTAATCGGTGAAAATTGGCGTTATGTTCAACATCGTCTTGGTCGAACCCGAAATCCCGCCCAACACGGGCAACGTGATTCGCTTGGCCGCCAACACTGGATGCCGGCTTCACCTCATTGAACCGCTTGGTTTTTTGATGGAAGACCGCCAGTTGCGTCGTGCCGGGCTGGATTACCACGAATACACAGCGGTGATTCGGCATGCTGGTTGGCCCACCTTCTTAACCACTGAAAATCCGGCCAGAGAACGGCTTTTTGCGCTCACCACTCGGGGTGAATCATCGGTGTTTCAGGCCCGGTTCAAGCCCGGTGATTGGCTGGTCTTTGGCTCAGAAACCAAAGGCTTGCCTGACACCGTCCGGGGCGGCATCCCAACCCATCAATGGCTCAGGTTACCCATGCGCGACGGCCAGCGAAGCCTGAACCTCTCGAATGCCGTGGCCGTCACCACCTTCGAAGCCTGGCGGCAAAACGGATTTGCCTGAGGCCACAACACCCTGACCTCAGGCCTCTCGTCTGCAGCGAATTCCCTTTCACAATCATTCGTGAAGGAGGCGCAATGCCCTTCACGGGTGATTTTGAAAGGAAATCAAGGGTAAGAACGCCCGATGGACTCTGCCACACACACCGGTTTGTCCGAGCCTTCCCGCTCGACTGTCACGCTCCAGGTCATTTGTTTGCCGTTGCGGTCAATCTCCTCGACCTTGAGCAGTTTCAAGTTGGCACGCAGGCGGCAGCCCACAGGGGCCGGTGACGTTAAGCGCACTTTGTTCAAGCCGTAGTTCACGCCCATGCCTTTTTCTTGCACCTCGAAGGTATTGGCCATCAGCTTGGGCAACAGCGAGAGTGTGAGGAACCCATGCGCAATCGGTGCGCCAAAAGGCCCCGCCTTGGCCCGCTCTACATCCACATGAATCCATTGGTGGTCACCCGTTGCCTCGGCAAACTGGTTGACCTGCTCTTGCGTAATGGTGATCCAGTCGCTCACGCCGATATCTTGCCCGACACACGCGGCCAGTTCGGCAATGGTTTTAAATGTTCTCATGGTGTTTCCTTTGTGGTTTGGGATTTATGGATGGGCCCGGTCGAGCCATTTGCAGAGGGTTTCCCATTGCGCCAGGTCTTTTTCAACACGGCCTGGCGCCACGTCAAACAGCGTCAGGCCGCGGGCAGCCAAATGGATGTAATTTTGCGTGTTGCGCAGGTAGCCAATAACCGGCAGACCCAGTGAATCGACAAATTCGTGCAACTTGTCGGTGGCAATGGTGCGGTCATCTACCCGCATGCCCACCAGCCCGATTTGCTCTTTTTGCACGTGTTTGCTTTTGAGCAACTGATCGAGAAACTCACGCGTGGCAAAGATGTCAAACACGCTGGGCTGCACCGGGATGATGATTTTGTCGGCCATCCGCATCACGTCATTGAAGCGCCAGCCATGCAGGCCGGCGGGTGTATCCAGCACCACGTGGCTGGTGCCTTTGGGCGCTTTGGCGATCAGGTCGGCGTTGACCTCCCAGGTGGCGATGGGCCGGGCTTGCGGGGGCCGCAAGCTGAGCCACAAGCGCGACGACTGTTGGCGATCTGCATCGCCCAGCATCACCGCATGGCCCTGGCTGGCGTAATAACCGGCCACATTGGTGGCCAGTGTGGATTTACCCACTCCGCCTTTGGGATTTGCAATAACAACAACCGGCATGATGATCTCCTCGACAATTTCCGTCGATGTTAGCGCTTTGAGCGCTCTAGAAATTCAATTCTGGGGATGCAGTGCGAGACCTGAATGTCAGGTTGTGCCGCAGACGTACACCAGTATGTCGAGGATTTGCAACGAAGCAATGCGCCCCAAAATTGAATTTATAGAATGCTCAAATGGAACACACCCCCGCTTGGCTGATCAACAGCTTCATTTACCTCAGCGCCGCCGTCATCGCGGTGCCACTCTCCAAAGCCCTCGGGCTGGGGGCCATCATCGGTTATTTGGCGGCTGGCCTGGCGATTGGCCCCTGGGGCCTGGGCCTGGTAACGAATGTCGAAGACATCCTGCATTTTGCCGAGTTTGGCGTGGTGCTGATGCTGTTTTTGGTGGGCCTGGAGCTGGAACCCAAACGCCTGTGGAGCCTGCGCCGACCCATCTTTGGTTGGGGCAGCGCCCAGGTGTTGGCCTGCGCGGCCGGCTTGTTCATCGTGTTTTACGCCATGGGCCAATGGGCACCCGCCGTGTTTGGCGGTTGGCGCACACCGCTGGTGGCGGCTTTGGGGCTGGCGTTGTCCAGCACCGCCATCGCCTTGCAGGTGATGGGCGAACGCAACTTGCTGCGCACCTCCAGCGGTCAGGCCAGCTTTTCGATCTTGCTGTTTCAGGACGTGGCGGCCATCCCGATTTTGGCGCTGCTGCCGCTGCTGGCGGTGGGTTACGGCGGCGGGCAAGCCTCTGAGGAAATGAACCTGACAGAGCTGGCCCGTGATGCCGCCACCATCATCGGCGTGATCGCCGGCATCGTGCTGGCCGGCCGCCTGCTGCTGCGCCCCCTGTTCCGCTGGATCGCCCGCTCCAATACGCCCGAGATCTTCACCGCCGCATCGCTGTTGCTGGTGGTCGGCATTTCGGCGCTGATGCAGTGGGTCGGGCTGTCGATGGCCTTGGGCGCTTTTCTGGCCGGCGTGCTGCTGGCGGAGAGCGAATACCGGCGCGAGCTGGAAACCGACATCGAACCCTTCAAAGGCCTGCTGCTGGGCCTGTTTTTCATTGCGGTGGGTATGAGCATCGACATCGGCGTGCTGCTTAAATCCCCCGGCCTGATGGCGCTGCTGGTGGTGGCCTTTATGGCCGTCAAGGCGCTGGTCATCTACTTCCTGGCCCGCCAGATCGGCCTGCCGTTTCAGGACCGCCCGGTCTTCACGTTGCTTCTCGCACAAGGCGGCGAATTCGCCTTTGTGGTGTTTCAGGCGGCCAGCGGTGCCAAGGTGCTTGCGCCCGAAACGGCTTCGCTGCTGATCGGCTCGGTGGCCGTCTCGATGCTGCTCAGCCCGCTGATTCTGGTGGCCATCGACAAGCTGCTGCTGCCGCGTTTTGCCGACTGTGGTGTGACCAAACCGGACGAAATTTCAGAACCCCAAACCGCCCCGATCGTCATCGCCGGTTTTGGCCGCTACGGCCAGATCATCGGCCGCCTGCTGATTGCCCAGGGTTACACCTGCACCGTGCTGGACCACGACGCCGAGATGATCGAAGCCGCCCGCAGTTTTGGCTACCGTGTGTTCTATGGCGACGCGTCAAGGCTGGATTTGCTGCGCACCGCCGGCGCGGGCACCGCCAAAGTGTTGGTGATTGCGGTGGATGACAAAGAGCAAAGCCTGAAAATTGTAGACCTGGCGCGGGAGCACTTCCCGCAACTGCAACTGGTTGCCCGCGCCCGCGACGTGACCCATTGGCACGAGCTGCGCGAACGCGGCGTCACCCATGTGCAACGCGAGCTGTTTGAGGCCAGCCTGCAAAGCGGGGCCAACGTATTGACAGCACTAGGGCAAGCAGACGACCAGGTGCAAGTGTCATTGGCCCGCTTTCGGGCGCACAACCTGGCGCTGTTTGAGCAGATGCACCCCCACTACAAAGACCGCGCCAAACTCATCGCCGTGGTGAAGCAAGGCCGCGCGCAGCTAGAGGAGCAGCTGGCGCAGGAGCGGATAGCCGCAGCAGGCGAATCCGGATCACCAGTTGGCAGTGTTTAGTTAAATTATTATAATTTACATTTACTAATATTAAAAAATTGTCATTGTTGATGTAAAAATTAAATAGTTAGCTACTATTTATATAATGTTTTAGTTTTATTTAAAGTAATTTTTCATTTAAATTACATTTTATATGAATAAAATTTACGCCATCAAACAGTTAACTTTTGACCAACTAATTGGGGCGTAAAGACGATGGGATGGTTCTACACGCCAGACGGGGAGCCGTTGTTTCATGCGCTGTGCAAGCGGCGATTTGAGCCGCCGTCAGAAAACGGATCGTGCTTGCCAACGCCACCCCCACAAACCGAAGCGCATGCAATGGGTTTTTCATCCCTGGCCAGCCCCGGCGACCTATTCTCCAATGCCCGCAACGACATCGGTTTCGCCCGAATTTCCAGACACAGACTCTGGCAACTGATTCAGCGGCGGCGTGATGGCCTGATGGCCGTAGCCCCGCCCGCACCCACGGTGCTTCAATCCACGCCCACCCTTGCGGGTGGGCGAATCGCTAATCGGGGAGCACCACACTGCCAGATTAAGGGTTTCAATCCGCGCCCGCCCTTGCGGGCGGGCGAATCAATGGGGTGCGAAAGACCCGCTGGGCGGCAATTCGGTTTCAATCCGCGCCCGCCCTTGCGGGCGGGCGAATCTGTCGGGTGTCGATTTCCGCACTGGATTTTGATTGTTTCAATCCGCGCCCGCCCTTGCGGGCGGGCGAATCAGAATTTGGCCTCGGCGGCTTTGCCGAATTGGGCGTTTCAATCCGCGCCCGCCCTTGCGGGCGGGCGAATCTAGTCGAGCTCGCGTCATTTTGAAAAATGAGTCGTTTCAATCCGCGCCCGCCCTTGCGGGCGGGCGAATCGAAAGGC
>JANOWY010000030.1:0-10976 GCA_031418135.1 Rhodoferax sp.
GGCAAGTGGAGACTACAGTCAGATGCAAACGCAATTATTCAAAAATAAATCTATTTTCCAAGGGGTTATCTATGGGCATGATGTCGGAATTTAAGGAATTTGCGGTCAAGGGCAACGTGATGGACTTGGCGGTCGGTGTGATTATTGGTGCGGCATTCGGCAAAATTGTCGACTCGATCGTCGGCGATCTGATCATGCCCATTGTCGGCAAGATTTTTGGTGGGCTGAGTTTCAGCGAAATGTACGTCGTGTTGGCCCCGCCAGCGAAAGCCATTGAAGGTGCAGTCTCTTATGCCAGCCTTAAGGCTGGGGGTGCCAATTTGTTTGCCTACGGCAATTTTTTGACTATTTTGATCAATTTCATCATTTTGGCCTTCATCATTTTCATGATGGTCAAACAAATGAACCGCCTGAAGAAAGAGGCCCCTGCGCCAGCAGCAGCCGCCCCAGCGCCTACGCCTGAAGATGTGATGCTTCTGCGCGAAATTCGTGACTCTTTGAAAAAGTAAGGCCACCACGCTCCGCCGTTTCACGGGTCGCTGCCCCCCAAAGGGGGCGCATTTTGCCTTGGGGCGGCCCGGCGGCAAAACATGGGCCAGGTCGCTCCGTATTTGTGAAAAACGTGCGCCCCAAAAAACGCCCCGACCGGGGCGTTTTTTTGGGGCGCGCTCATTGGCCGACTTTCGGTAGATCGCCTCAAGCTGTGGAAACCAAGGATTTGGCGACGCGTACTGCTTCAATCAGACTGGAGGCATCGGCCACGCCCTGGCCTGCAATGTCAAAAGCAGTGCCATGGTCGGGGCTGGTGCGCACCAGCGGCAGGCCCAGCGTGACGTTCACACCCTTTTCTACACCCAAATATTTCACCGGAATCAGGCCTTGGTCGTGGTACATCGCGATCACCACGTCGAACTCGCCCGTGCGTCCGGGTTGTGCCCTCGCACGCATAAACACGGTATCGGGCGCAAACGGGCCATAGGCCCGCATTCCTTGTGCCCGGGCGGCGGCAATGGCAGGTGCAATGATGTCGATTTCTTCACGGCCAAACAGACCACCTTCGCCGGCGTGCGGGTTCAGGCCCGCCACGCCCATGCGCGGGGGGTATCCCAGGGTTTTATACAGCGCTTGGTGGGTGATGTGCAGGGTTTGGATCACCGCATCAAACGTCACAGCCCGGATTGCGTCTAGTAGCGACACATGGATGCTGACCAAAACCGTGCGCAATTCATCATTGGCCAACATCATGCGAACCGGCATTTCGGCTACGGCTTTACCGTGAAATGCCGCTGCTTCAGACTGGAGTAGCTCGGTATGACCCGGAAATTGATCGAAAGGCCAACCCGCTAACGCCAATGCTTCTTTATGAAGTGGCGCGGTAACCAGGGCCGCTATCTCGCCCCGCAACGCCGCTTGCGCAGCCCAAACGACGGCTTGCCCACCCATGCGACCGGCCTTGGCACTGACGTGGCCCCATGGAGCCAGCGATGTATCGACCGGTGAGCCATCTGAAGGGTTTGGCGCGGGGCAAACCTGAAGGACCGGAATACAACGCGCGGGGATGTGAGCGCACTCCCGAGGCGATTCGATCTCGGCTACGGGTAAAACGATGACTTGAGGGAGCGCGCCACTGCTGCTGGGCTTTTCGGGTTCGCCCGACTCCGCTTCCAACAAACAAGCTGACGCGCGACGCAAAGTGGCAACATCGCCCGCAACAAAACAACCTGACATCACCTGAGGTGCATCTCGGAACGATTTGGCAACGATCTCCGGGCCAATACCGGCCGGATCACCCATCGTTATCGCAATGGGTTTTAGCGAATTATTCAATTTAATTATTTTGAAAATATATTTTAAAAAATAAAAGCAATTTGTTCATATAAAAATTGCGCAATCAGCTATTAATATTAAACTAATAATTATCAATTTATATTAATTAATTTCACCAAATTTACAATAAATATCTATTTAATGATCATTTATAGGTTTGTCAGGCCGGGTTGTCAATGTCGATAAAACGGTGCGTTAAACCACATTGCGCAGCCACATGGGCTGCCACGGCTGGCGCGCCAAACCGTTCACTGGCGTGATGGCCGCAGGCCAGATAAGCCACGCCGCTTTCTCGGGCATAGTGGGCCTGGGGTTCCGAGATTTCCCCCGTGATGAAGGCGTCTGCACCCGCGGCGATGGCCGCTTCAAAATACGACTGCGCACCGCCCGTGCACCAGGCTATTTTTTTTATAAGCCGAGGCTGTTCGTTGTGTCCAACGGATTCAGGTGACACCAGCGTCACCGGTCGTTTGAGCACTTTTTCAACATGATTGGCGAGGCTTTGCGCTTTGGCGAAATCCCGGCCGTCCTTGCGTGTGCCCAAAAAACCAAGGTCTTGTTCGCCAAAGCGCCCCGCGCTGCCGTCAAATGCCGTCAGACCCAAAACCTGCCCAAACTGCGCGTTATTACCCAGGCCGGGATGGGCATCCAGTGGCAAATGATAGGCATACAGGTTGATGTCGTGCGCCAACAGCAGGGCCAGGCGTTGCTTCATCCAGCCCGTGACGCAACCATCCTGCCCCCGCCAAAACAGCCCGTGGTGCACAAAAATCGCATCGGCCTGAACCTCTATGGCCGCCTCAATCAGGGCGCGGCTGGCAGTGACACCCGAGACCAGGTGCCGAATGCGCAATTTGCCTTCCACTTGCAAGCCGTTGGGACCGTAATCCTTGAAGCGCTCAGGCTGCAACAATGTATCAAAAGCCAACGACAGGTCGTCGCGCAGTTCATAACCGGAATTTGGAGGTACTTTTTTGGCGGAAGACATCGGGTGATTGTCGCCCAGCGCCCCAGCGAAACCCTTTTGCACGAATGCGCATCAGCGTTTTTTCAGGCGGTCGTGCTTACGCCAATACTGGAATTCGTCTTCATGATGCTCGATATCCAGCTCTGACACCCGCAACTGCAGCCGCTCCTGCACTTCCGTTACGGCCTGGTTGTATACCAGGGGCCCCAGTTCTTCCAGAAAATAATTCAGCAGTGCACCGGCGGCGATGTTGCCCACCTTCATCTCCAGATTCTCCGCAAAATAGCGCTCGATAGACGCAACAGCCTCTTTTTTAACTTCTTTGGCTAATTCGATGCTCATGACATCCAATATACCAGTAGCTCACAACGCGCTATCTGCCAATTGCCAGCCGGGCGAGCGTGGACTCGAACCGGCTGTAACAGCACCAAAGCGTGACGCATCAGTAAATCCGATAATCGGACTTGTTTAACGATTGAATTGCGCGATTTGTCATGAAACGTCTTTGGCTCCTCTTTTCCCAAACGGCCACCGTGCTGCTGGCCGCCTGGTTCGTCGTAACTGCCCTGAAGCCCGAATGGCTGGGCAAAAGTGCGGCGCGTTCGGGTACTGTCAGCGTGATTGAAGCTGCACCCATGGCAAATGGCACTACGGCACCGGCCGGCAGTTTCCGTGCCGCAGCGCAAAAGGCTGCGCCGGCGGTGGTCAGCATCAACACCAGCAAAAATGCAAAGCGTGACCCGCGCAGCAATGACCCATGGTTCAAGTTCTTTTTTGGCGAGCAAAACAATCAGCCGCAATCCGGCCTGGGCAGCGGTGTTATTGTGGGCAGCAGTGGCTACATTCTGACCAACAACCACGTGGTCGAAGGTGCCGATGAAATCGAAGTGGTGCTTAACGATGGCCGTCAAACCATCGCCAAGGTGATTGGCACTGACCCGGAAACAGACTTGGCCGTTCTCAAAATCGAACTCGATCGCCTTCCCGTAATGGTGTTGGGCAACGCCGATTCCGTGCAGGTTGGTGACCAGGTATTGGCCATTGGCAATCCGTTTGGCGTGGGGCAAACCGTCACCAGCGGCATCGTCAGCGCCTTGGGGCGCAACCAGCTGGGCATCAACACCTTTGAGAATTTCATCCAGACCGACGCGGCCATCAATCCCGGCAATTCAGGCGGTGCCCTGGTTGATGTAAACGGCAACCTGGCGGGCATCAACACGGCGATTTATTCGCGTTCGGGCGGCAACATGGGCATTGGTTTTGCCATTCCAGTGGCCATTGCACGCCAAGTGATGGACGGCATTGTGAAAGACGGCCAGGTCACACGCGGCTGGATTGGTGTTGAACCCAACGAACTGTCTGCTGAACTGGCCGAAACCTTTGGTGTCAAAGCCAAAAATGGTGTCATCATCACCGGCGTGCTGCAAAATGGTCCAGCCGCGCAAGGCGGGCTCAAGCCCGGCGACGTGATCACGTCAGTGGCCGGCCAACCCGTTACCAACGTAGCCGGGTTGCTGGGCTTGGTTGCTTCATTAAAGCCGGGCGTTGCGGCGAAATTCGCCTTGCTACGGCGCAATGAAAAACTTGAAGTAAACGTCACGCCGGGTACCCGGCCCAAACCCAAAAAACAGCAGAACTAACCCGCTGATTTGGGTTGTGAATCGTCGGGTGCCTGCGTGTGTTTGATGAACACCCGCGCAGCCAGAATGCCGACCTCATACAGCAGCACCATGGGCACCAGCAGGGCGATCATCGACACCGGGTCAGGTGGTGTCACCAACCCTGCCACCGCTGCCGCACCCACAATGAAATACGTTCGAAAAGATTTGAGCTGATCGATCGTCACGATCTTCATGCGGGCCAAAATGACCACGGCAATCGGCACCTCAAACGCCACACCGAACGCGATGAACATGGTGATGACGAAGTCAAGATAGGCTTCAATGTCCGGGCTGACCGCCACCGAGGTGGGCGACATCTTCTGGATGGCAGGAAAGGCTTGCCCGAACACAAAAAAGTAACAAAATGCCGCCCCGGTGTAGAACAAAATGGTGCTGGCAGCCACCAGGGGCAACACCAGCTTTTTCTCATGGCGGTACAGGCCGGGTGCCACAAACGCCCACACTTGGTAAAGAATCCAGGGCAGCGTCAAGCCCACGGCGGCCAGCACCGACACCTTGATGGGTACCAGAAAAGGCGAGACAACACCCACCGCAATCATTTTGGAGCCCTCAGGCAAGGCCTTGACCAATGGCTTGGCCAACAGGTCGTAAAGCTCCGACGGGCCGGGAAAGAACAACAGCACCACCAGCACCGCCACAATGCCATAAAGCGCCATCAAGAGACGGTCACGCAACTCGATCAAATGCTGTACGAAAGGTTGCTCAGTGCCGGCCAATTCATCAGGCTTGGCATCGCTCGCGCTGGGGTTGGGGTCTGATTCAGCCATCAAAAATATGCAACTAGTGCGGCATCAAGCATTAGCTCAGACGCTGAGGCCGGAAGCGGGCTACTCGCGCCGCGCCGGAAAGCGCACGGGTGCGGGTGCCTGTGCGGGCCTTGTACCAATTGGGCGTAGCCCCTTGTTTGACGCGCCATTTTTTCTTCGGGTGTTTGTAGGCCGGGTAAGCAGGCGGCGGGTCTGCCAGCGTGGTGTTGCTGTTCAGGCCATTGGTGGCATCAGCCCAGGTTTTCTCAAAATCGCTGCTGGTGGTCTGAATGGAGTTTTCCACGTCGCGCGCGGCATTCTCCATGGTGTCTTTCATTTTCTTGAGCTCATCGAGTTCAATCGAGCGCCCCACTTCGGCTTTGACATCGGCAACGTAACGGCGGGCGCGCCCCAACAAAGTACCGATGGTTTTAGCCAGCGCAGGCAGCTTTTCAGGGCCAATGACGATCAGTGCGATGCCGCCAATGATGGCCAGCTTGGTAACGCCAATATCAAGCACTTAGACACGATCCTGCAATGTTGACCTGGCGCGGCAAGGTTTCATGACCCGTTTCAGGCGTAGCGGTTGCGTGCAAACCCACCAGACGAACCGCAAAACTGCATCGCACGGGGATCAGGATTTGGTTTTGGCTTCAACGTCAATGGTTTCTTTGGCCGCCGCGCCTGGCGCAGCGCTACCAACCTGCTGCGTGGCTGCTACCGGGGCCGCAGCAGAGGTTTCGGCAGCCTTGTCGCCGTCTTTCATACCGTCTTTGAAACCTTTGACGGCACCACCCAAATCGGAACCGATATTGCGCAATTTTTTGGTGCCAAAAATCACGATGATGATGACCAAGAAAATAATCAGATGTGTTGTTGACAGACCCATTGGGACCTCCAGAGGAATTCGATTGATTTTAGGGCACTTCTACGCTGTTACCCATGCTTCCAGGGGCGCGGACCGCCTGTCACATGAATGTGCAAATGGTGGATTTCCTGCCGCCCCTCAGCACCGGTATTGGACACCAGACGGAATCCCCCTTGCGGGTAAGGGTTGCAGCCCTCCTGCATGGCCAGTTTGGGGGCCAGCACCATCAGGCGCCCCATCATGCCGGCATGTTCGTCGGTGAGTTGCGCCATGGACGCAATGTGCACCTTGGGAATCAGCAAGAAATGTACTGGTGCCCAGGGGTTGATGTCGTGAAAGGCGAAAATTTCTTCGTCTTCGTACACTCTTCGCGACGGAATCTTGCCAGCGATGATCTTGCAAAACAGGCAATTGGGGTCGTGGGTCATGTCGCGGGCGGAGTCATGGGCAGGTTTGAGAGGCCGGATTTGGCGGGCTTCAGCATGGCGCGGGCCTCAGACACCGACTGCCCGGTTTTTGTTCATGGCCACCATGCCGCGCACAATTCGGTACAAAAACCAGACAGAAATGATCGCCCAAGCAATCGCGCCCGGCACGTAAAACAACAAAAACAGCGGAAGGGTGACGACATACAACACACCGGCCCACAAAACCGAGCGAATGCGCCAACTGAAATGACTGGCCTGCCAGGTGCCTTGGGCTTCATCTTTTTTTACCAAGTCGATCACTAAGGCAATCAGCAACAACACGGCACCCGCCTGCCCGCCCGGCACCACACCACCAATGGCCACAATCAGGTGCAACACATAACTGATCCAGCCTACGGTTTTGAGGCTCTGCGCTGTTTCGGAATCAACCGCATTGACGTCAATCACGATATTGCCATTGTTTGCGTTCGTCATGGGAACCCTTTCAGTGCTTGTCTTCTGCATCACGCAAGCTGGCCTTGCGAGCGGCTTTTTCTTCCAGCCCACTGATGCCAACGCGTCGTTCCAGCTCGGCGATGACATCTTGGGGTGCCAAGCCATAAAACGACAGGGCCACCATGCTGTGAAACCACAAATCGGCGGTTTCAGCAACTATTTTTGATTTTTCCAAAGCGGAGTCACCCAAATGGCCGACATCCTTACAGGCCATCACCATTTCGGTGGCTTCTTCGCCAATTTTCTTCAGGAAAGCATCGGGGCCTTTGTGCATCAGGCGCGCAACGTAGCTGCTTTCAGGGTCGCCGCTCTGCCGGGATTTCAAAACTAGGGCAAGCGCAGCAAGGGAATCGTTGGAAGTCATTGAGCCTTATTTGTAGATGGTTTGCGGGTCTTTCAAGACCGGCTCGACCGCATGCCACTGATTATTCTTCAAGACGCTGAAAAAACAGCTGTGCCGGCCCGTGTGACAGGCAATGCCGGGCGTGTGCCCGAGTTGCGTCACCTTCAGCAGCACAACATCGTTGTCGCAATCGAGCCGGATTTCATGCACAAGTTGCACATGGCCTGATTCCTCGCCCTTAGGCCACAAGCGCCCGCGTGAGCGGCTGAAGTACACGGCTTTACCCGAGTCAGCGGTTGCAGCCAGCGCCTCGCGATTCATCCAGGCAAACATCAACACGTCGCCGCTGGATTGCTCCTGCGTGATCACGGGGATCAAGCCTTTGGCGTCCCATTGGATATCGTCAAGCCAGTTCATCCCTCAATTGTCCGGGATTTCAATTGCTATATTTAATATAGCAAACTGTGTATGAATTGTCTGAACAGGAAAGTCTTTTCCAGTTTACAAACGTACCGGAATACCCGCAGCGGCCATTTTGGCCTTGGCCTGGCCTACCGTGTATTCCCCGTAGTGGAAGATGCTGGCTGCCAACACCGCGTCGGCACCGCCGATTTTGATGCCGTTCACCAGGTCATCCAGCGTGCCCACACCGCCCGACGCAATCACCGGCACGTCAACCGCATCACTCACGGCGCGGGTGAGTTGAAGGTCAAAACCCGATTTGGTGCCGTCGCGGTCCATGCTGGTCAGCAAAATTTCGCCCGCACCACGGCGTGTCATCTCAACCGCCCATTTCACCGCATCCAGACCGGTGTTTTTGCGGCCCCCATGGCTGAAAACGTCCCAACCAGGGCCAACCGGCTGGCCATTAGCGCCTGGCGCGGCGGCGGCCTGGTGTGAACGTCGTTTTGCATCAATCGCCACCACGATGCACTGGGCACCGTATTTGTCAGACGCAGCATCGATCACTTCCGGGTTGGCAATGGCGGCTGAATTGAAGCTGGTTTTGTCCGCCCCCGCATTGAGCAAGCGCCGCACGTCATCGACCGTGCGCACGCCGCCACCCACCGTAAGCGGGATGAACACCTGCGAAGCCACCGCCTCAATCATGTGCAGAATCAACCCCCGGTTGTCCGATGTGGCAGTGATGTCCAAAAAGGTGATCTCATCGGCACCTTGCTCGTTGTAGCGCGCGGCAATCTCGACCGGGTCACCCGCGTCACGCAGTTCCACAAAGTTGACGCCTTTGACAACGCGGCCGCCAGTGACGTCCAGGCAAGGAATGATGCGTTTGGCGAGCATGGTGGAATGGTTCTCAGCGAAAGTTCAAAAAGTGTTGCCGCAGGTGCGCAAAAGTGGCCGATCATCTGCTGCGCAGGTTCCTATCGAGCAAGCAATGGTTGCACGAGAGAAAATGCCGGAATGACCCGCCGCCGCCTGTTACAGGTAGCGTCTCCAACCGGATTTTCAGAAAATGCTTCAGCGCAAGTGCGCATCAGCCATTGAGCTCATCAGCCCGCGCCTGCGCGGCGGCGAAATCGAGGTCGCCACTGTAGATGGCGCGGCCGCAGATGACGCCTTCAACACCTTCGTCTTCCACCTCGCACAGGGCTTCGATGTCGGCCATGTTGGAAAGGCCGCCTGAGGCGATGACGGGGATGGTGAGTGCCTGCGCAAGTTTGACAGTGGCTTCGATATTGATGCCCGACAACATGCCGTCGCGACCAATGTCGGTGTAGATGATGGATTCAACGCCGTAGTCTTCGAATTTTTTGCCCAAATCGATCACGTCATGCCGGGTGAGTTTGCTCCAGCCGTCGGTGGCCACTTTGCCGTCTTTGGCATCGAGCCCAACGATGATGTGGCCACCAAACGCGGTGCAGGCGTCTTGTAAGAAACCGGGGTTTTTGACCGCCGCCGTGCCAATGATGACGTAACGCAGGCCTGCATCGAGGTAACGCTCGATCGTATCCAGGTCACGGATACCGCCACCCAGCTGCACGTCGACTTCGCTGCCCACTTCTTTCAGGATTTTGCGGATGGCCGCTTCGTTTTTGGGATGACCGGCAAAGGCACCGTTCAAATCGACCAGGTGCAGCCGACGCGCACCCTTGGTTACCCAGCTGCGCGCCATCACCGGCGGGTCTTCGCCAAAGGTGGTGGATTGATCCATGTCGCCTTGTTTGAGGCGCACACACAGGCCATCTTTCAGGTCAATTGCAGGAATGAGGAGCATGTCAAATGCTGAAAATGCAGTAGGTGGAGAGGCAGGAAAACAACGCCAAGAATGCGGCTGAAGCGGGAGTCATGGGCATGCTGCATCTGGAAACACAAAACTGAGGCGCGTGGACATGGCGGGCGTCAGGGGTTCCAGGAGAGAAAGTTTTGGTAGAGGCGCAAGCCTTGAATGGCGCTTTTTTCAGGGTGAAATTGGGTCGCGAAAATATTATCTCTTGCAATCGCGGCGGAAAACAGCCCGCCATAGTCGGCTTCGCCCACGCTGTGGCGAGATAGCGACGGTTTGGCGTAGTAACTATGCACAAAATAGAAATAGCTGGCGTCAGGTACACCTTCCCACAACGCGTGTTTTTGCGCCTGGTTGACGCGGTTCCAGCCCATTTGAGGCACTTTGAACCGGCTGCCGTCGGCTTGCAGTTTGCCTTGCAGCTCAAATTTGAGGACCTCACCGTGGATGAGTGACAGGCCAGGGGTAAGTACACCCGGCGCGTCGCGGCGGCCTTCGAGGCTTACATCCAGCAGCATTTGCATGCCCACACAAACCCCAAACAATGGCTTGCTGGCAGCAGCTTCCAGCACCGATTGCTGCAAACCGGATTCCTGCAATTCGCGCATGCAATCGGGCATGGCACCCTGCCCCGGCAACACCACCCGCTCTGCCGCTTGCACCTCTTCAGGCCGCGCCGTCACGACAACTTGAAACGCGGTATCACGGGCAGCAAAACGGACCGCCTGGGCCATGGAAAACAGGTTGCCCATGCCGTAATCAACAACTGCTATTTTTCTTTTTACCACAAATTTTTATATAAATAGATATTTTTTACTATATTTAATATATCTTATCGTGCAACAAATAAATGAACAAAAATGGTATTTTTTAAGTGTATTTTTATAGAACAGAAATAAAGCAATACAACGCTCAAAAAAGGCAAACTAGGAAGTTACTGACTGACGACAGCCTTTTTTTACAAGCTGCCTTTGGTGGACGGAATGGTTCCAGCGGCGCGTTCGTCGCGGGTGAGCGCCATGCGCAAGGCACGGGCGAAGGCTTTGAAAACCGTTTCACACTGGTGGTGGGCGTTTTCACCTTTGAGGTTGTCGATGTGCAAGGTGACAAACGCGTGGTTCACAAAGCCCTGAAAAAACTCATGCGCCAGTTGTGAATCAAAGGTGCAAATCATGCCGCTTTTGAACGGCACGTTCATCACCAGGCCGGGACGGCCTGAAAAGTCAATCACCACCCGGGTTAACGCTTCGTCGAGTGGCACGTAGGAGTGGCCATAGCGGCAAATGCCCTTTTTGTCGCCCACAGCCTGATTAACCGCCTGCCCCAAGGTGATGCCGATGTCTTCCACGGTGTGGTGGCCGTCGATGTGCAAATC
>JANOWY010000031.1:0-4659 GCA_031418135.1 Rhodoferax sp.
GGAACGGTTGGTTCTTTTGGGCGTGGGTCTAAGTTGATCCGTTTTGGCGGCGCGGATTTTGCTCTGCCGCTTCAGCAAGTACCGCTTCGTTCATTGCCTCAACGGTGACCGCTTGTTGCCCCGGTTTTTTCAACTTCCCAGCCAAACCCAGCGCGGTGTCGGGAGCCGGTTTGACCTCGGCCCGCGCCAAATTCAACGCCAGCAGACGCTGCAAAATTTCTTCGTCGGTTGTCGCCGGGGTGTAGTCGGGCCAGCCGTAGGCGGCGGCTACTGCTGCGTCCAGCGTTTCATGGGCGGCGTGCAGCCAGGCGGGGCGCTGGTTGTAGAGGTTGGTGAGGGTGCGTTTTTGCAACGCCTTCAGGTCGGCTTCAGAAATGCCGGGTTTTGGCTCGATGCGGTCCGGGTAGGGGCTGGTGTCCATGCCCAGCGGAATCACCTCGGGCACCCGGCGCGTCCACTCAGGCGGGTTGAGCCACGCTTCGCGCAGGTCGTTGAGGCGTTTGGCGGCGATGGCGATCTGGGTGGCCAATGGTTTGAGCCCCGGTACATTTATTCCCGTTCGGGCAGAGTTTGTCGAAGCCGGGTTCTGCTCTATTGGCTGCGGACTGACGGCCAAGCCGGGCGTTTTGGAGCTTATTTTTGGATCAAATTTAGGCGAAATTGCTTTGTTTTCAGTAGCTAACGATGCTTTTCCTGATTCAACAATTGGCCCAGATGACTCAAAGAGATTCGCCGGTATCAACGCACCGCCCTGTACGGCCTCGGTTTGCTGATGCGCGGTATCCAAGGGGGTGAGGCCTAGCGGAAATGGGAAAGGTTCGAAAGCGGCGAGGGAGTTGTAGCGTGGGTCGTTGCCTTTCCCCATACGTCCGCCTCTTGCCAAGGCCCAATTAACGTGAAAACGACTCGAAAGCACGCCAAAAGTGGTGTCGTCTGCCCTTGGGATTACGATTAGGCTGTGCTCCGGCGCCACGCAGATCGGGAAAAACACGAAGGCTCGATGTTTGGCAGTTTCGACAGTGGCGATATATCTCGAAAGACCAGCAAGTTTTTGCCTCAATCCGGGCCGAGCCTCGCCGTGCCGCCACCAGTTCTTGGCTCTTGAGGCCCGATTGTTTGACGAGCGAACTGGGTACACGTGCTGCGTAGCGTATTCAAATGGCCTTTCAAACAGGGCCGCGTCGGCTTCAGCCATACGTGCGCCAAAGTCAATCGCCCAATTGCCCGCCCAGCGACGGGTGATGTCTGAGCCGTTGTAAATGGGTTTCAGCACGTCACTGTTCGGTCGGCCATTGACGTTGGGTTCGCGCAGCCAAGCTGTCGCTAGTTGCGTGGGGACCTTGAACGGCCCGGCGAGGCAGAAACCGAAATAGGAAGCGTCGGCGTTTTCAGGCAGTGGCTGCGCGGTTGTCAAATCGACCGCAGCGGCGCCGGTGGTTTGCGCTTTCAAGTCCGGGAATATTTGCTCAACGTCAGTGCCATCGAGCCGCGCGGGTTGGGACGCGTGGCCAAAACAGACGAGCGAGACACGAACCGCAGCGCCCTCATTGACCCACGGCATGTCAGCCCAAGTTTCGTATATGCGGGTGGTGTTCTGGATACGTTCCATCACGGGCCGGTTGCCGCGCTGCCGGATGGAATTTGTCGCAACCAGTCCGGCGGCACCCAAACCCATCGTTTCAATTTGGTTGCGGGCTTTCTCAAACCAGAACATCACCAAGTCCGCGCCGCCAGGAACACGATCTTTGTAAACCTGTCGCAATGTGTCGGTGTATAAATCCCCCAACTCCGAACGCATCATTTTGTCGCCCAAAAACGGCGGATTCCCAATCACCACGCTCGCTTTGGGCCACGGCGCTTCGACAGGCTCAGCCTGAACCGAGTTGGCCTCAGCCGGAACTGGCGCAAAAGAAATCAGCGCATCCCGGCACTCAATATGGTCCAGCGGCTCCAGAACGGGGTTGGTTTTGAAGTCGTAACCATGGGCCAGGCGCCACTGCAATTCGCCGATCCAAACGGTGACGCGGGCCAATTCGGCGGCGTATTCGTTGAGTTCCAGGCCCAGCAGATTGTGCGGGCCGGTGACCAGATCGGCCTCACGGTCCAGGCCGCAGGCGGCAGCGTCGAGGTGGCTTTGGTGTTCGACGTCTTTGAGCGCCTTTAAACCCAAAAACAAGAAGTTGCCGCTGCCACAGGCCGGGTCGAGCACGCGGTAGGCCTTGAGTTCTTCGAGCCATTGCACAAACAAAATGCGGCCTGAGCGGTACTTGGCGTCGCCCTTCTTGGTGCTTTTGGCAATTTGTTCACGTATTGCATGCACAACCAGCTGCCATTTTTGTAGCAATGGGCGGCGCAAGACGGGTTCGATGATGCGTTCGATGGTGGCCGGGTCGGTGTAGTGGGCGCCCAGCTGGCTGCGTTTGGCGGGGTCCAGCCCGCGCTCAAACAGGGTGCCAAAAATCGCCACGTCGATGGCGCTCCAGTTCAGGGTGGCAGCGTTGCGCAGCTCAGTGATGTCCAGAATCTCCAGCTTGGGCACGTCGATTTTTTTAAACAAACCGCCGTTGAACCACGGTATTGCATCGGGCCCATACATGCCGCCATCACGCATGGTGGTGAACAGGCTGGCCAGGCCCTGGGTGAGTTGTTCGCTGCCCAGCTTGCGGTTGCTTACCAAGCGGTCAAACATGCGGCCCGGCAGCAGTCCAACGTCTTCGGCAAAAAAGCAAAACAGGCATTGGGTGAGGAAGTGGGCGACTTTGTCGGGGTGGTGCTGGCGTTTGCGCAGCCCCTCAGCCAGCGTGGCAAAACTCTTGGCTGCGGCCTCGGTGATGTCGCGGCTGGTTACCTTGGGGCGAAAGCTCTCCACATCCGTCCACAGTCGGCGTAACAGCGCCTGTTTGTCGGGCTGGTCCAGCTCGTGCAGCAACACGGCGTGCCGCTCGCTGGGATGGCCGTTGAACTGGGTCAGGATGTGGATGCTGAGGCGGTCACACACCACCAAGAGCGGCGGGTTTTGCAGGGCATGGCTGTAACCCAGCAATTGCTTGAGCGCGGCATCGAGGTTTTTGCCGGGGGCCTTGTTTTCCCAGGCGAAATGGTCGCGGTAAAACACGTCGGCGTAACCGCGGGCTTCGCCCAGAACCAGGGTGTTTTGTTCGAACAGGTAATCGTCGCCCTTTTCGCGATTGCCAGCCAGGCTACCGGGTGTGGGCACGCCCAGCAGCTCGCACAAATCCATGAAGTGCGGCTGCGCACCCTGGCGTTCATTGAGCGCAAAAGCCGGGCCACCAGGGCCCCATTTGGCGATGAATTCTTGAGCGGTCATTGCCAAGAATGGTAACGCAGGGGCCGCAAACGCCAGCCCTGGGTGCCCGCTTGTAAGACCGCCGCTGCGCAAGTGACTAAGACAAGCGAATGGCCTTGGCCGGTTGAAACCCGGTGGAACTTCAAATTGGAGTGGGCCGGACCCCTGTGGCAAGCCATGCCCAGTGCAACGCCTTGTTTGTCACCCTTGCCGGAGTTTAAAACCGTGGAAATTACTGCTCTAAATATCCGCAAAATAGCTACTTATTCAATAGCTTGTTGTGCAATTGTTATGTCAACAACCAACGCTTTTTCTCAAAACATTTCTACCCAGACCTGCAGTGCGCAATCGGGGCCGCTCAAAACCCCGGTGATCGAGCTGTACACCTCTGAGGGTTGCAGCTCGTGCCCGCCGGCGGACCAATGGCTGACGGCGCTGAAGGCCAAGTCTGAAGCGGCAACGACCGACAACCCGCCCGTGTTGCAAGCCTTCCACGTCGGGTATTGGGATTACATCGGCTGGGTAGACCGCTTTGCCACACCGGCCCACACCACACGCCAGCGCCAAATCGCCGCCTGGAACCGTCAGGCCTCCATCTACACACCGCAGTTGGTACACAACGGGCGCGACTGGCGCGACTGGTATGGCAAGTCGGGGTCAGGTGCGCTGCAAGCGGCTGCCAAAGAAACTTCCAGCGTGTCGATCAGCCTGAAACGCGTGGGGCCAGATCAATATGAGGCGCTGGTGACACCCGTGGCCGGGGCTGGCGATACCTCTGCCTCGTCCGGCTGGTCAGCCTATTGGACGCTGACTGAAGACGGCCACAGCTCCCGCGTGAAATCGGGTGAAAACGTCGGCGAGTTTTTAAAGCACGATGCCGTAGTGCGCCAATACACCGCAGCGGGCGACTACCGCAGCGCCGCTGGCACCACCCAAAAACTCAGTTGGCGTAGCATTGCCGCCACACCCGGCCACCCACGGCGCGTGAACCTGGTGGTGTTTGACAGCAAAACCGGGCGTACCTTACAGGCGGTGTCGGCGCCGTGTTGACCCCAGCGGCTCCGTTTGCCGATCCACGAAAAGCCAACCCAATTACCGCCACCCTCAAAGCGGCACAACACCCAGGGCGGCTGCGGGAGGTCAAGGCGGAGACGCGCCCTCAGGCTCACGCAAGGCGAACGACGCTACCCCGCGTCGGGGGACACGTACGCAGCCGCCCTGGGTGTTGCGCTGCTGCTCGTCGGTATGGGCGCAAGACTCAGGGCCCCGGGTTGCGCTGCTGACCGTCGCAGGGGCACTGCGCCGCTGAACGCCGCGCCGAAACACCACTCAACATAATTTTGTAAGGCATT
>JANOWY010000032.1:0-17405 GCA_031418135.1 Rhodoferax sp.
TGAAGTCGCGCAGATAGCTCAACGACGAATAGCCGGTGCCGAAATCGTCAATGGCGATGCGCACGCCCAGATCAGATATCTCGCGCAAAATTTCAATCGTCTCGCTGGCATTGCGCAGCAGCACGTTTTCAGTGATTTCAATTTCCAGAAAACGCGGTTCGAGCCCACTGTGGTGCAGGGCCGCGCGGATGGTCTGGCACAGGCTGCGGTCAATCTGCACCACCGAAATATTCACAGCCAAAGAGATATCGACCTGCCAGCGCTTTTGCCAGGTGGCCAACTGGCTGCAGGCCGCGCGCAACACCCAATTGCCAATGGGCAAGATCATGCGGGTCTCTTCGGCAATCGGAATAAAGCGGGCCGGTGAAATCAGCCCCTGCTGGGGGTTGTGCCAGCGCAGCAAGGCTTCGACCCCCGCCAACCGACCGGTATGAAAGCTGACTTTGGGCTGATAATACAGCTCGAACTGTTCCCTGGCCAGCGCTTCACGCAAGGCCCGCTCCAGGTTCACCCGCTCCAGCACCAGGGCGTTCATGGAAGGCGAGAAATACTGGTAGCCGTGGCGGCCATGTTCCTTGGCGGCATACATCGCCAGGTCGGCATTGCGCAGCAGCGTGGCCGCGTCTGCCGCGTCCAGCGGGAAGATGCTCAGACCGATGCTGCATGAAATGTTGACTGTGTGTTCGCCCACCAGAAAGGGTTCGGTCAGTGCGTCGATGATTTTTTGCGCCACCGGGCCAGCGTCTTCGGGCTTTTGCATGTGCGCCAGCACCACGGCGAACTCATCACCACCCAGGCGCGCTACGGTATCGCCTTTGCGGGTGGCTTCACTGATGCGTTGGGCCGTCAGTTTGAGCACCTGGTCGCCAATCTCGTGCCCGAGCGAATCGTTGACATGTTTGAACCGGTCCAGATCGATGAAAAGCAGCGCAAACGCGGCATGGTCTGTGCGCTCGGCGTTGAGCATGCCGTGGGCCAGGCGGTCTGCCAACACGCGGCGGTTGGGCAGCAGGGTGAGGGGGTCGGTTGTGGCCAGCAGCTCGATGTGTTCTTCGGCGCGCTTGCGGGCGGTAATGTCGGCATTCGTGCCGGTCATGCGCAGGGTCTTTTTGTCGGTGTTCTGTTGGACGATTTTGCCCAGGCTGGCAATCCACAGCCATTCGCCCGCGCGGTTTTTGACGCGGTGTTCCACGGCATAGAACTCCTGCTCGCCCTTGAGTACGGCCTGCCAGCGGGCATACAGCATGTCTTTGTCGTCCGGGTGAACCAGGTCAAAGAGTTCAACCGCAGACAACACCGTTTCGTGCGGCTCCCCGCCCAGCATATTCGACCAAACACTGTCCAGAAATACGGTGCCCTCTTCAAGGTTCCAATCCCACATGCACAAGTTGGAGCCTTCCAGCGCCAGTGCCAGCCGCTCCCGCGCCAGGCTGTTTTCCAGCGTCACGTTTTTCAGGGCAGTGACGTCATTGAGAAAAGTATAGAAACCAGTCACCCGTGCGGTGTCATCAAAATGAGGCACCAGGCTGACCATCAGGTGACTGGTTCGGCCATCCGAATGGTGGTGCTCGCGTTCACGGTCAATTCTTTCGCCAGTAAAAACACGGGTATGAACGGCATCGAGCACTTGTGGCGGGATTTTCTGATCCGCCAATATTTCATGGGCCGTTTTACCCAGCATCTGCTCGATCTCGAGGCCAAGCCATTTGGCATAGGAGCGGTTGGCATACCGGCAACGGATGGTTTCGTCATAAAACGCCACATGCATCGGAATGTTCTCGGTCACCAATCGCAGCCGTTCGTGCGATAAACGCAGTTCGGCGTGCGTAGCCGAAATGTCGCTCAAATGTGCGGCCATCACGGCATCGCCCATTTTGGTCTCGAATTGCCGTTCTGCGCGCCGTCGCAACAGCCCCGTCATGATGGAAATAGCCGGCATCGCTACACCCCATGTCAGCACCATCCACAGGTCGTTGCCTGAATAGTGAAGTGGTTGATGCGGCAGGGCGTAAAAGTGCGCGAGATAAATCAATGCAATCGCGGAACTGGTCAACCCGGCCCCCATGCCGCCCTGGAAGGCCGCAAAAACCACGGCGATCAGCAGCAGCGCCGGTGGGTTGGGTGTGAAGTACATCTGTGACGACAGCACCTCCAACAGCGTGGCAGCCAACACCGTGGACCACACGCCCAGCCACCAGCCCCGTTTGGTTTTCTGGTCGACGATGCGTTTGCCCTGATGCTGACTCAGGGTTTCCTGTGCCCAACGGGCCAGTTTGCTCAACAAGGCTTGATCCACTTCGCCGAATTCGCGGGGTTGGGTGTCGATCAGGCAAAGTGTTCCCAATGCCTCGCCACCAGGCGCATAGAGCGGAACGCCGGCATAAAACCGGATATGGGGATCGCCTACAACCATGGGGTTGTCGGAAAAACGAGGGTCTTGTGCAGCGTCTGAAACATGGAAAACACCCGGCTGCAAAATGGTGTGGCCGCAAAAGGAGACCGAGCGGGGTGTTTCGCGGGCAGCCAACCCGAATCGTGATTTGAACCATTGACGATCGGCATCGATCATCGAGACGACCGATATGGGCACGTTAAACAATTGTGCGGCCAGGCGGGTAATGCGGTCAAAACGCTCGTCGGGCGGCGTATCCAGAATTCGCAAGGCTTTCAAGGCGGTGAGTCGGCTGGACTCGTCAGCTGGCATCGGGGGTTCGATCATTTCATGGGCCTCCTGGAAACCAGTCGAACGGCTTGAAATACGATACCAGCTTGCGAATCTGTCATGTAATTAATTTTACATTTCAGCCGTCAAAAAATTTCCAAAGGGCTAATAGGGTTTCCTCTGGTGCTTCGGTCATTTGGTGGTGGCCCGAAGGCACTGTCACTACGTTGGCATTTTTGGCCGCTTTGATCAGGGCCTGAGCGGCTTTGGGGGGTGTCATTTGGTCCACCTTGCCCAAGATAAACAGCACTGGGCAAGCCACGCGGGCCATGGCTGCTTCGCCGCCGGCATAGTCGTTGCAGGCCCTGAAGCTGCTGTAAAAAACGTTGTTGTGCGGGTTGCTGGCAAACACCCGTTTGGCCAGCGCCAGAGAACCGCCGTACACCCATGTGCCTGGCCCCAGCGCCGAAGGTGGAGCCGCCAGTGTGGAGCGCGAAAAAACGTTGACCATTTCCATGGTTTTGATGGGGTTTTTGACAGAACCTTCCAGCAACGCATCAGACACCTTCATGGGAAACGCAGTGCCGACAAGTGCTAGCCGGGTCACCCAAGTCGGTTCCCGCGCCGCCACCTCCAACGCGATGAGTGAGCCAAAACTGTGGCCCACCAAGGCCACTGCGCCCAAGTTTGCCGCGCGTATCAACGCGATGACAAAATCGGCCGCCGATTCGACCGTGGCCGGTGGTGTGCCCTGGCTACGGCAATGGCCGGGCAGGTCGGTGCACAACACGTTGAAGCCGTGGTTGGCGAAATAGCGGCTTTGCAGAATCCAGACGCTGTGGTCATTCAGCGCGCCGTGAATAAACAACACGGTGGGTTTGGCGGGGTCGGGCGTTTTGCCGCCGGTGTAGCAATAGGTGGTGTGGCCGTTGACTAGTAGGTCCATGGTGGGCTCCTGGGTGAGTATCAGACAGCTTTTTCAGCGGCTTTCAAAGCCCGTTTCAGGTCATCGATCAAGTCGTCGGCATCTTCCAGTCCGATGGAAAGCCGTATCGTGCCCTGGGTGATGCCGCCTGCCGCCAGGGCTTCGTCGCTCATGCGGAAGTGGGTGGTGCTGGCCGGGTGGATCACCAAGCTGCGGCAATCACCGACGTTGGCCAGGTGGCTGAAGATTTTGAGAGTTTCAACAAACTTTTTGCCCTGTTCGCGGTTGCCTTTGAGGTCAAAACTGAACACCGATCCAGCTCCGCGCGGCAGCAGCTTTTTCGCCAGGGCATGGCTGGGATGTGATGCCAATAGAGGGTGGCCCACACGCGAAACAAAGGGGTTGGCGGCCAGAAATTCCACCACTTTCTGGGTGTTTTTCATGTGCTGTGCCATGCGCAGCGGCAGGGTTTCGATGCCCTGCAAAATCAGCCAGGCGCTGTGCGGGCTCATGCAGGCACCAAAATCGCGCAGTCCTTCGCGCCGCGCCCGCAACAGAAACGCGCCGACGGTGGATTCTTCGGTGAATACCATGTTGTGGAACCCCTCATAGGGCGTGGCCAGTTCGTCGAATTTGCCGCTTTTGGCATGGGCAGCAGCCCAATCAAAACTGCCTGCGTCGACGACCACGCCGCCAATGACCGTGCCGTGGCCACTGAGGAACTTGGTGGCTGAGTGGTAAACCAGATCGGCCCCATGCTCAAAAGGTTTCATCAGCCAGGGAGAGGTGAGGGTCGAATCGACCAACAGCGGAACCCCGGCTTCGTGGGCGATGGCGCTCACGGTGGGGATGTCCAGCACGTCCAGCCCCGGGTTGCCCACGGTTTCGCCAAAAAACAGCTTGGTATTGGGGCGCACGGCGGCGCGCCAGCCGTCGATATCGCCGGGTTTGACAAAGGTGGTGTCAATGCCAAAGCGCCGCATTGTGTAATGCAGCAGGTTTTGCGAGCCGCCATACAGGGCGGTCGAGGCCACGATGTGCGAGCCCGCGCCCATCAGCGTGGCCACACACAGGTGCAAGGCGGCCTGGCCGCTGGCGGTGGTGATGGCCCCAATGCCGCCCTCCAGCGCGGCCACCCTTTGTTCCAGCACCGCGTTGGTGGGGTTGCTGATGCGCGAATAGACGTGCCCGGCGCGTTCCAGGTTGAACAGCGATTGCGCGTGGTCGCTGGATTCAAAGACGAACGAGGTGGTCAGGTGGATCGGCACCGCGCGTGCGCCGGTGGTGGGGTCAGGCGACGCGCCAGCATGCAGGGCCAGGGTGTCGAAACCGGGATCGGAATAACCAGCCATAAATTCTCCAGATGGGTACTTGACCTGTTGTTGGGTTCGGGATTGAATGTGTATATTGTGGGACTAATTCTCCTAGGAGCGCCGCATGAAAGTCAGTGACATCCTCCGCCTTAAAGGCAGTACGCTTTACACCATCACCCCCGAAACCGCATTGGCCGAGGCCATCAAGGTCATGGCCGAGCGCGATATTGGCTCCCTGGTGGTGATGTCCAATGGCCTGGTGGTGGGCATGCTGACCTTCCGCGAGGTGATCCAGAGCATCGTCAAAAACGGCGGCAGTGTGGGCGAAACCACGGTGTACCGCGCCATGGACAACGGGCCGCTGACCTGCACGCTGGAGACCGAGCTGGATGAGGTGCGCCGAATGATGCTGGACCGACACGCGCGTTATATGCCGGTGATCGACAAACGCATGCTGATGGGTGTGATCAGCTTTTACGACGTCGCCAAAACCGTGGTAGACAGCCAGAATTTCGAAAACAAGATGCTCAAGGCCTACATCCGCGACTGGCCGGCGGGCGAGGCAGAAGAGGCCGATCAGACCAAGCTGTGAATGCGCCGCCGTTTCACCCCAGGCTGGAATGAATGGCGTCCCGCACGTGCGGGTAGATCTGCTGGTTCCACTTTTTGCCGCTAAACACGCCGTAGTGCCCAAAGCCAGTCTGGACGTGGTGGGTTTTGCGGTAGGGGCGTATATTGCTGCACAGGTCTTGCGCGGCAACGGTTTGGCCCACTGAACAGATGTCGTCGCGTTCGCCTTCCACCGTCATCAAGGTGGTGCGGCGGATGGCCGCCGGGTTGACGGTGCGGCCTTGGTAGGTGAGTTTGCCCAAGGGCAGGTCATAGGTCTGTGAAGCAGCGCGCGCACTGCCGGGCGATCTGCGGCGAGATGCATTCCGGCTTCTCGGCGATGCGTGGTTCGCTGCCGATGAACATCTAGGCGCACTTTCCAGGCTTCAAGCTGTGGTTGCGGGCCCAGGCTGGAGATCTGGAAGGAGTGTCTGGCGCTCTACGGTGGCCCCTATCTCTTTGGCAAATTGCCTTCGGTGGCAGACGCCATTTACGCCCCGGTGGTCCCCGTTTCCTGACCTATGACGTGGCCATCGACAAGGCCAGCGCCGCCTATTGCAAACGCATCATGGAGCTGCCCGCCATGAAGGAATGGGTGGCCGAGGCCAAGAAGGAACCCGACGAGATCGATGAGCTGGACGCAGAGTTCTAACCCACCCGAAGCGGCCTTTGGTCGCCTCCACCCTCAAGGGGGCGACACCAACAGCCCGGCGAAACCGGTTCTGCGGTGTCCCTCGAACATACAAGTCGGCTAACGCTTCCAGGGGGTGGGTGCGGGGATGGCGCACACCGGGTCTACATCGACCGACGTGAAATCTGCCGGGCCGACGATCTCCAGGTATTCCATGTCGGGCGAATAATCGAACAGGTAATGGCGGATGCCGGGGCGCTGGTGGACCACGTCGCCCGCTTCCACCAGGGTCTCCTGGTCTTCATACATGAAGCGGGCCCAGCCTTTGGTCATGATGACAATCTGGAAATCTGCCTCATGCCGGTGCCAGCCGGTGCCCGTTTCTGGTGCCATGTTGGCCTTAACGAGGTGCGCAATCACTTTGCCGTGCGTTGCTTCGGCCACGCCCAAGTCCCGGTACAGGAAAAAATCGCGCAGGCCACCTGGCTGAAAAGTGGTGTCACCCGGTTTGACGTGGGAAAACTTCGTGGTGGTTCGGTCCAACATGGTGATCTCCGGGGGGTCAATGCATGATCGCACCCCAAAACTAGCAGGAACCGTTCCAGCGCCGTAGCCCGTTTCAGTGCACTGCGACGGACTCTGTTCTGGCCTGGACAAAACGCAGGAATTCGTCCGCAGGAAGTGCCGGCGACCACAGGAAACCTTGACCGTAACCACAGCCCAATTCGATCAGGCGCTGCAAGGTTGCGGGGTCTTCAATGCCTTCGGCCACGGCGTCCAGCTTGAGACTGCCGGCAATTTGCACAATGGCCCGCACGATGCTGTCATCGTTGCTGTTGTCGGTCATGCGGCGCACAAACGACTGGTCTATCTTGAGGCGTTGAACATCGAATTTTTTCAGGTAACTGAGGTTGGAATAGCCGGTGCCGAAATCGTCAATCGACAGCAGTACGCCCAGGCCGCGCAGGCGCGCCAGACGTTCGCGAAGGGGTTGAGAGTCTGCCAGCAGCAGCGATTCGGTGAGTTCCAGATCGATACAGTTTGCAGCGATACCGGTTTCTTCAATTGCCCGCGCCAGCGCTTCTTCCAAACCCGGCCGGCGCAATTGAACTGGCGACACGTTGATGGCAATGACCAGGCCCCTCAAACCGGTGGCCTGCCAGGTTTTGGCTTGGCGGCAGGCTTCATGCAGGGCCCAGGTGCCCAGCTCCACAATGAGGCCGCAGCGCTCCGCCAAGGGCACAAACCGGGCCGGTGAAACCGCGCCAAATTCAGGATGGTTCCAGCGCAACAAAGCTTCTGCCCCTACCACCCGCTGGTCAGCCAGCGAAAACTGCGGCTGGTAGTGCAGCTTGAAATCGCCATTGGCCAGGGCCTGGCGCATGGCGGCGATCATGTGCAAATGCTCTGCCACGTGCGCGTTCATTTGATCGTCAAAAAACTGGAACATGTTGCGCCCGGCATCTTTGGCCTGGTACATGGCCAGGTCTGCATGTTTGAGCACGCTGTCAAAGTCTTTGCCATTGGCCGGAAACAGGGCCACACCAATCGAGCAGGTGGCGATGACCTCCAGCCCGTCGATCTGGAAAACCTGCGTGAGCCGCTCGATCAGTTTGCCGGCAATGGCGGCAACCGCATCCTGGTCGGCGATGTCACTCAGCACGATCAGGAATTCGTCGCCACCCTGGCGGCTGACGGTGTCGTTGGCGCGCACCGCTGCCGACAGCCGGCCGGCCACCTCGCACAACAGGGTGTCTCCGGCGGCGTGGCCCAGGGAATCATTGACGGTTTTGAAATTATCCAGATCCAGGTAAAGCAGTGCCGCGCCGGTTTGGTTGCGGATCGCCAACGTCATCGCCCGCTCAAAGCGGTCACGCGCCAAAGCACGGTTGGGCAGGCTGGTCAGCGCGTCATGGTGGGCCAGCTGTTCAATTTGCAACAAGGATTTGCGGACCCGCCGGTTTTCAGTCACCAGGTCGGACAGTGCCTTGCGCAGTGCGCTGGCCATGAGCCAGACAAAATAACTGGTGAGCGACAGGATGACCAGCACGGTCACAAAAGTGTCGGGCCAGATCTTGGTGTTGGGGATCACATGCCAGCCGGAAAAGTGGGCCGTGGCTACGCCCAGCAGCAGGGCGGTGATGGCGGCCAACAGCCCGGCGTACACACGGGCGCTGCCGAACAGGCTGGCAAAGATCATCAGCCCGGGCAAGGCCAAAACCGCTTCGTCCAGCGGCCCTTTGCCGGTGGCAATCAGGGCCCCTACACACAGGCCCATGGTGAGCAGCACCAGCCAGGCAGAGCGCCTGGCCTGGTTGTGGCGTGCCGCAGCAAGGGCCAGAAACAGAAGGCCCTCGGTCAGTACCAGCAAGGAACTTGGAAACCACTTGCCGGCCATCATTAACGGCACGGCGGCCACAGCCACAGCCGCCAAGACGCCATAGAGGATTTTGACCAGCAGCGCGGCTTCCAGGGGAAAGCGGGCCGAGGCAGCGCGCGTATTTTCTGGCGTTGGAGTTGGCACGGTGGGAGACTTCAGCTCGGGGTTGTGTGTGTCGTCGCCAAAGCGGCGGGTGGTGGACGTGGCGTGGTGGCTCAATTTTGAACGGGTTTAGCACCGGTGGCCTCACGCTGTGGCGCAGAAAGGACAGGGGGACTGCTTTTCTTGTTTGCGGCCAATCCATGCGCTTCGGGGATAATTGTCTGCATGAGCGGCAACACCTTCGGAACACTTTTTGCAGTCACCAATTTTGGTGAATCCCACGGCCCGGCCATTGGATGCGTGATTGACGGCTGCCCGCCGGGCATGACCCTGAGCGAAGCCGACATCCAGCCTGACCTGGACCGCCGCCGCCCTGGCACCAGCCGCCACGTGACGCAGCGCAATGAGCCCGATGCGGTCGAGATCCTCAGCGGGGTGTACCAGGGCAAAACCACCGGCACGCCGATTTGCCTCTTGATCAAAAACACCGATCAGCGCAGCAAGGATTACGGCAATATTCTGGAAACCTTCCGGCCCGGCCATGCCGACTACACCTACTTGCACAAATACGGTCTGCGCGATCCGCGGGGCGGAGGTCGTGCATCGGCCCGCATGACGGCCCCGATGGTGGCCGCCGGTGCGGTGGCCAAAAAGTGGCTGTTTGAAAAGCATGGCACGCAATTCAGGGGTTGCATGACCCAGATGGGCGAACTGCCGATTGGCTTTGAAGACTGGGCGCACGTGCCCAACAACCCGTTCTTTGCGCCCATTGCCAATGTCCAGGCCCTGGAAGACCACATGGATACCTTGCGCAAGGCGGGCGATTCCTGCGGCGCACGTATCCGTGTATGCGCCACCCGCGTGCCGGTGGGCCTGGGCGAGCCTTTGTTTGACAAACTCGATGCCGACATTGCTTGGGCCATGATGGGTGTCAACGCCGTCAAAGGGGTTGAAATTGGCGCGGGTTTTGCCAGCGTTACCCAGCGCGGCACCACCCATGGTGATTCCCTCACGCCCACGGGTTTTAAAACCAACAACGCCGGCGGCGTGTTGGGTGGCATCAGCACCGGGCAAGACCTGGAGGTGAGTGTGGCCATCAAGCCCACCAGTTCCATCATCACACCACGTGAATCGATCGACATAGCGGGCAACCCGGTGCAGGTGGTGACCAAGGGCCGCCATGACCCGTGTGTGGGCATCCGTGCCACGCCCATCCTGGAGGCCATGTTGGCCTTGGTGGTGATGGAGCATGCGTTGCGCCAACGGGCCCAATGCGGGGATGTGGTGGTCACTACGACGCCCAACATCGCGCTGCCTACTTAGTGCGCCTCACCCTGTAGAGGCCTGCTCCCACTTCCTGATCATTCGTGAAGTCATCCATGGTGCCGTTTTCGGCACTTTCTGCCAGTTATTTTGCGCACATCGGGTTTTTCAATCCGTATTTGCCGTTGTGGCTACAGGAGCAAGGCCTCACGCTGTTCAGCATCAGCCTGCTGATATCGGTGCAGTCAGCCACCCGGCTAGTGGCACCGTATGGGTGGGGCTGGCTGAGTGACCATACCGGCGAGCGGGTCAAATTGTTGCGGTTCGCGTCAACCAGCGCCCTGCTGTTGTCATTTGGTTTGTGGTTTAACCCCTGGTTGCCCGCCAGCACGGCAGGTGTGGCCTGGGTGGCCTTGGTGCTGTTTGTGATGTTTTTGCAGACCAGTGCCATGATGCCGATGAATGAATCCGCCATGGCGCATTTGGTGACGCGCGGCGGTGTTTTTGATGGCCATATGTATGGCCGCGTGCGGCTGTGGGGCTCGCTGGGGTTTTTGGTCACCGTTTTTGCCGCCGGTGCCTGGTTTGAACGGTTTGGCATGGCCCACCTGCCGCACTGGAACACGGCCATGTTGTTGGCCGTCACTCTGAGCACCTGGGCCATGCTGGACCTCAAGGAAACCGTGCCCGTCCATCAGGAAAAACTGCCCATTTGGCCGGTGCTGCGGCAAACCCGGGTGCAATGGTTTTTTGCCTCGCTGTTTTTTCATGTGCTGGCCCACATGAGCATTTATGCGTTTTTGTCGCTGTACCTCGATTCACTGGGATATAGCAAAACCATGATTGGCCTGTTGTGGGCGGTTGGGGTGATGGTCGAAATTGCCTGGTTTTATACGCAAGGCCGCTGGCTGCCGAGGCTGCCTTTGACGGCGTGGCTGGTGTTGTGTGGTTTGGTGATGGCGTTGCGAATGGGGCTGACGGCGGGACTGGCCTCATTTTTACCCGTGCTTTTGTTCGCCCAGGCCTTGCATGCGGTGACGTTTGCAGCACATCACTCGACCTGCATTGCACTGCTCTCACATCATTTTCCCGGGCGCTTGCGCGGGCGCGGGCAAGCGCTGTTTACGGTGATCGCCTATGGTTTTCCGGGGGTGCTGGGCGGCTTGCTGGGTGGCCTATTGAGTGGCGCACTGGGTTTGCAGTCGGTTTTTTGGGCCTGCATGGGCAGTGCCGGTGTCGCCAGCGCCTGTGCATGGCGGGTGTGGCAACTGCAAATTAATGAAAAAAGTGTTTAATATCTATTTTTAAAATATTAAATTTCAAAATTTGGCAAATTGTTCAATGAATAATTTAATATATAGATACATTATTTATAGCTAATATAAATTTTATTTAAGTTGTTTTAGTATAAATATAAAAATAAATTCGTTAAAAGGGTTAACCTAAAACAAATCGCACAAAGCCCACAAGCCGACTTCAGCTTGACATTGAACCGTCATCAGTCCAGTGCGGATTGGCGTGAATCAAATCAAGCCGATGCTGCGCGTTTGTCTTGCGTTTGGGTGTCAAAGTCGCTGGCTTCGTGGCGCTCGTGCAGTTGGCTGGCGGGTTCACCCCAGGTGCGGTTCACCATGCGGCCGCGTTTGACGGCCGGGCGCTGTGCGATCTCATCGGTCCAGCGTTGCACGTTTTTGTAATCCTGCACCTGCAAAAACTCGCCGGCCTGATACAGCAGGCCTTTGGCCAGCGCACCATACCAAGACCAGACGGCCATGTCGGCGATGGTGTAGTCGGCCCCGGCCAGATAGGCGCTTTGTGCCAGCCGTTGATCCAGCACATCGAGCTGGCGTTTGGTTTCCATGGCAAACCGGTCAATGGCGTATTCAATTTTGTGCGGCGCATAGGCGTAGAAGTGGCCGAAGCCGCCGCCCAAATAGGGCGCGCTTCCCATCTGCCAGAACAACCACGACAGGCATTCGGCGCGTTTGCTTGGCTCAGCAGGCAAAAACGCGTCGAACTTCTCGGCCAAATACATCAGGATGGCACCGGATTCAAACACCCGTACCGGGCTGGGGCCACTGCAATCGAGCAGCGCCGGAATTTTGGAATTCGGGTTCACCGCGACAAAGCCGGAACCAAATTGGTCACCCGTGTTGATGCGGATCAGCCAGGCGTCGTACTCGGCGCCGCTGTGCCCCAGTGCCAGCAGTTCCTCCAGCATCACCGTGACTTTCACACCATTGGGTGTGGCCAGTGAATACAGCTGCAAGGGGTGCCGACCCACCGGCAAAACCTTATCGTGGGTGGCCCCGGCGATGGGGCGGTTGATGTTGGCAAATTGCCCGCCGTTCTCTTTGTTCCAGGTCCAGATGGGGGGTGGGGTGTACGCGGATGTGTCATTCATGGCTTGGGTTCTTTCATGGGTCGGACGGATTTTGTAATGGCTGATTCCATTTCCAAGGCAGCGGTGTAGGAGACACAACGGCCGACCGCAATGATTTCAAAATGGATTGGGAACTTTACCCCGCCACCAAATACTGTGCCAGCAGACGGGCATCGGGCAACTGATCGATTGCGTTCAGTGCTGCTATCAATTGGCCGTTGCTTGCAGCAGGCACCGACAGCGGGGCATACGCCAGGCAGTCATGGAACCGGGTCAGGTGCTGTGCGTCTGTCAGCGCGGCGCCGGGAAAACCGGGCGCAATGTCCAATTGGCGGCGGTGGGTTTGGCCATCCAGGGTGCTGACGGCAAGGTCTACGGCCGTGTGCCCGCGGGCGTCCATGGCCGGGTCTGCCACCACACGAATGCGGGAAGCCAGCTCGCACACCGCAGCGTCGCACACCTGCGTGGGCGTGAAATGCTGCAACCGGGACGATTGGCGCATCAACGCATTTGCGACACACCAGGCAGCGCTGAACTGCGCATCCACCCGCGGGTTGGCACCGATTTGAAATGCGTGACCCACTAGCCGATGCGCATAGGGTGGCAGACGCACTTCGGCATGCAACACGTCGGCGGCGGTGAGGCCGACGTCTTGCGCCAGCGTCAACGCCAGTTCAGTCACGCCCTGGGTCACACCGCAGCTCGGATATTTTTTGAAGATTACCCGGTGCAAGCGCCATTCCTCGCCCAAACCCGCCACCAGGTTGCCCGTGTCCAGCGTGCCGCGCCCGTACAAATGTGCAAAGCCGTAATGGCCGGTTAAAAAGTTGGCGGGCCCGGTGATACCGATTTGCGCCAGCTGCGCACAATGCACGGCCGCTTGCGCCACCCAGCCTTGCACCACCCGCACGCCCAGCGAACCATCGACATTGTTTTGAAAGCTGCCACCACACCGGCTGAAGGCCAAGCCCAGCGCGTTGACGGTTTGTTCGGCATCGAGTTTGAGGATGCGCGCTGCCGCCCCAGTAGCGGCAAAAATGGCGGCAATGCCGGTGGGGTCAAACCCGTCGTACTGCGCTTCGGTCAGGTTGAAACGGCTGCCCACTTCCAGACCAGCGGCCAATGCGGTCATGAATTCGGATCCGGTGCAGCCGCCCGTCAGTTCCGCAGCAGCCAGGGCGGCCGGAAACAGCGCTGCACCAAAATGCGGGCCAGGTGCCATGGCATCGCAAAAATCAAGGGCGCGGCACAAGGTGCCGTTGAATTGCGCTGCTGCTGCAGCGGGCAACTTGTCGCCATACACGAACAATGTGGCCTGGGGTGCGCCACCAGCTTGCAGCAGCAGGCCGCGCAGTGCCTCAATGCCGTCTTCTTGCGCGCCAGCGATGCCGGTGCCACATACCGCCAGCACCACTTGCCGTACCACCCGTTGCGCTTCGGGCGGCACATCGGCAAGTTGCAAGCCAGTGATGAAAGCGGCAAGGGATTGTTCAGTTTGGGCCATGGGTTAGGTCTCGATTCGAAGCAGTCATGCGGGGAGCCACACCTGGAGACACTTCGATGCCGGCCTGGTTCTCCACCCAGCGCGCCAGCTCACTCACGCTGGCACCGGGGCCCGCTGCATGGGATGCCGCTTGCCAGAGCTGCAGCGACAAGCCCGACACGGGTGCCGCAGTGGCGGTATGACGTGCCAGGGCATTGGCTATGCCCATGTCCTTGAGCATCAGCTCGAGTTTGAAGGGGTCATCAAAGCTGCGGCTCAGCACCCGCTGCGCAATGTGGTTTTGGCTGATCCACGACTGCCCGGTCGATTCATTTAGCACCTGCACCATGGCCACCGGATCAAGCCCATACGCTTTGCCAATCGCCAGGCCTTCCATGGTGGCACTGAAGGTCACCGCGGTGATCAGGTTGTTCAGGCATTTCATCGCATGGCCGCTGCCCACGGCTCCGACGTGGAAGACCGCGCGGCCCATGATGTCCAGCAGCGGCTGCACCCGGCGCAAGTGGGCCTTGCTGGCGCCCACCATGAATACCAAGTTGGCCTCTTGTGCGCCCCACTGCGCGCCAGAAACCGGGGCATCCACCAGGGCGACTTTTTGCCGGGCCAGGGCTTGTGCCGTGGCTTGGGTGATCCACGGTTCGGCGGAGGAGGTGTCCAGCAGGAGTGCGCCGGGTTTGAACCCGTCTATCAAGCCGTTTTTGCCCAAGGCCACATCCTGCACGACTTGGCCATTGGGCAACATGGTGATGACAATGTCACTTTGTTCAGCCAGCGCGCGTGGTGACCCAACCGCCCGTGCCTGGCCTCCCAAGGCTTTGGCCAGTTGACGGGCTGTGGCCTGGTTCAGGTCATGCAGGGTGACACGGTAACCCGCATTGTGCAGGTGGGTGACCATGGGGCTGCCCATGATGCCCAAGCCTATGAATCCGATGGCGGGTAGCGCGGATGATTTGGAAACTTTCAACAGGGAGGCTCCCGTGTTTGCCGTTGCCGAAAACGACGCGGACCGCTGGTTGTACAGACATTGCTGTTGGACAGTCTACCGCTCTGGCTACAGCAGCGTGTTGAGGTAGTCCAGGCTTTTCTTCAGCGCGGCTTCATCGTCCGGGTAATGGGGGTGCAGGTAGTCAATCTCCACCGCCAGCAAGCCCTGGTAGCCCTGCCCGCGCAAAATGTCCAGAATCTGCGGAATCTCCACCAGGCCGTCACCCACCGGCACGCTGGGCCAGAAGGCAAAGGTGCGGGGGTCTCCCCGCTGGGCGACGATGTCTTTTACGTGGGTGGCACGGGCCCAGGGGGCCAGCTTTCGGGTGACCTCCAGCGGGTGTTCGAACATGCGCAAATTGTTGGCCGTGTCCAGGCAAACACCCACCCATTCTGAATTCAGCGTGGTGAGCAAATCCAGCATTTCGTCGGCCAGCAAATCTATGTGGTTTTCAATCGCCAGCACAACGCCGTGGGCCCGCGCCACGGGGATCAGCGGCGCGAGCTGGCGAATGAGCCCGGCTTTGTGGTCTGCCCAGTTGGCCACGCGCGTGCGCCGGCCCCCCGCACAGATACGCATCACCGTGGCCCCCAGTTGCCGGGCAATCGTGATGTGGCGCTTCAAGTCCTGTGCTGCAGAGCCGTCATCGGTACCGGAACGCAAGCCATGCGGATGGCCCCAGGCCCAAACCCGTTCGAGTTCAAGCGCATCGAGTGATTGGCGCAACCGGGCAATCACGCCAGCCTCATCAAAAGGCACAAAGCAGGATTCCAGCGACACCCCCTGAACGCGGAAATCGTGCGCCTTGGCCAGAAAGTCCCACACCGTCAGGCGCGAGCCCGGATCGCTTTGCAGGCCTTCGTACCATTCGCCGAAATAGCGGTGATAACAATAGGAGTCAATGGCAAGTTTCATGGGGCGGGCTTGCGGTTGCGGGCGTTGAGGTGCAGCACCTGGATGGCGTTCAGCGGTGAATGTCGTAAAGCGCTGGGCCTTTGCGCACCACGCTCTTGGCCAGCACCGTGCGATGGATTTCGCTGGTGCCGTCAAAGATGCGGTAGATGCGCGCGTCGCGGTAGTAACGTTCAATCGGCAGCTCTTTGCAAAATCCCATGCCGCCAAACAATTGCACCGCCCGGTCTACTACGCGGCCCAGTGTTTCGGCGGCATGCACCTTCACCATGGCAATCTGCTCCCGTGCGTCATGGCCCTGGTCCAGCAGCCATGCGGCGTGGTACACCATCCAGCGGGCGGCGTTGATTTCGATCACGCAATCGGCCAGCATCTGCTGAATGAGCTGGAACTCGGCAATCGTTTGCCCGAATTGTTTGCGCTGGCCGGCGTAGTCCACCATTTTTTCCAGCACGTGGCTGGCTTTGCCGACGGCCCTTGCACCGACCTGGGCCAGGCGCACCACGTTCAAGGCACCCATGGCCAGTTTGAAGCCCTGGCCTTCGCCGCCCAGCAGAGCCGCATCTTCAAGCGCGACATTGTCGAAAAAGAGTTCGATGTGCGGTGTGCCGCGCAAGCCCATCATTTTTTGGTCTTTGCCCAAGGTGAAGCCGGCCAGGCCCTTGTCCACCATGAACATGGAGATTTCCCCGGCTCCCTTGGGGCGGTTGTCATCCCGGCCGGTTTTGGCCGACACCAGAAAAAAATCCGACCATTCACCATCACTGATGAAGTGTTTGCTGCCGTTCAAAACCCAACCGTTTGCAGTTTTTTTGGCGTTCGTTTTGATGCCTGCGGCATCAGAACCCGCGCCAGGCTCGGTGATGGCGATGGCGCAGGTGCGCGTACCGGCCACTGCCGGCTTGAGCCAACGGTCAATTTGTGCGCCTTTGCAGTGCAGCAGTGGCTCGTAAATGTTGCCAAACGCCCGCCGGATCAGGATGTCTGTGGTGTGGCCAAACTGCTCCTCACACAAGATGCGGTCCAGGTTGGAGAGCCCTCCGCCGCCCAGGTGGTCGGGCATGTTCAGCGCATACAGTCTCAGGGCTTTTGACTTGTTGTGCAAAGCGTGGGCCTTGTCAGCCGCCAAAAAACCGTCGGCTTCAATCGGGCCTTCCAGCGGTTGAAGTTCTTCGCTGATAAACCGGCGCACCGTGTCGATCAGCATTTTTTGTTCGTCGTTGAGTGAGAAATCCATGCGTCAAGTTTCCGTGCAGATCAAGGTGTTAAGCGGAAAATCAGGTTTCCAGCGTGGCCTGGGCGTTGTCCAGGCAGATTCGGGCCCACTGCGTCTGCCCGTGTTGGGCCATGCGTTCGAAGTGAACCACTTCCACACTCACCGGCAAGTCCTGCGGCAGGGCCGCGAACAGGCCCTTCACATCGATGTTGCCCTCACCGGCCAGCAGGCGTTCGCTGCGGGCTGTGTGGATCATCTGCTCGGTGGTGAAATTCAAACCAGCCTGGGCATCACAAATTTGTGCGTAATGGAGCAGGTGGCGTGGGATGCTACGGACATCTTCCAACGTGGTGGTGGAGCGCCCGTAATGCAGGGCATCGACCAGAATGCCGGCGTTGGCCGGGCTGCCCGCCGCATCGATCAATTGCAGCGCAGACCGTACGTTCGGCACGGCCGTCCAGGGCATGAATTCCAGGTCTGCTGTCAGACCGAAGGGTTGCATCAGTTCGCACAGGCGGGC